>NZ_JACEGA010000001.1:3589166-3937500 GCF_014174405.1 Variimorphobacter saccharofermentans
CGCGCTCATTTAAGATTTCAGATTGTGCAATGAATCCCAGCCTTTATAGACCATCGCTGTAGTCATCTTCTGAGATACCCTTCAAATTAAATTCTGTCTCGGTCCAATCACCGTCATTATGAGAATTCTCACCATAGTTAACATAAGCATCATCCATACCTGGAATACTATCTTCTCTCTGAAGACCATCTTCATCATTCGCATACTTATCTTCATCGTAAACGAAATCAGCTATTCCATCTTCCGCATCGTAACCATCATGCTCATAATTCTCATTAAAGTATCCATCATTGTAGCCGTCCTCAGAATACTCAAAGCTTTCAAACTCATCTGAGTAGCCATCTCCATCAATATCTTCAGAGAACATATACTCATCCTGAATATCCGTATCAAGCTTCACAGAACGATACCTCTTCATACCAGTACCAGCAGGTATTAATTTACCGATAATGACATTTTCCTTTAAGCCGATTAATGGATCGACTTTTCCTTTGATAGCCGCTTCTGTGAGGACCTTAGTTGTTTCCTGGAAGGATGCTGCTGACAAGAATGAGTTCGTTGCTAAGGATGCTTTTGTGATACCCAGCATTACCTGTTTACCATCTGCAGGTTCTAAGCCCTGTTCAATCATTCTCTTGTTCTCATCCTCGTATTCTAAGATATCTACTAATGTACCAGGCAAGAAGTTCGTATCTCCGTTAGATTCAATACGTACCTTCTTTAACATCTGACGTACGATTACCTCAATGTGCTTATCGTTAATTTCAACACCTTGCAGACGATATACTCTTTGAACCTCTTGGATCATATAATCCTGTACTGCACGGATACCTTTAATCTTTAAGATATCATGTGGATTAACACTACCTTCTGTAAGTTCATCACCCGCTTCAAGAACATCTCCATCCGATACTTTTATTCTGGAACCGTAAGGAATTAAATATGCTTTGGATTCCATGGTCTCATTATTTGTAACGATTACTTCACGCTTCTTCTTCGTATCCTTTATAGTTACTGTGCCACCGAACTCTGCTATAATTGCAAGGCCCTTTGGCTTTCTTGCTTCGAAGAGCTCTTCGACACGAGGAAGACCCTGTGTAATATCGTCTCCAGCCACACCACCAGTATGGAAGGTACGCATGGTAAGCTGTGTACCGGGCTCACCAATGGACTGAGCAGCAATAATACCTACTGCTTCACCTACCTGAACAGCTTCACCTGTTGCCATGTTAGCGCCATAACATTTCGCACATACTCCGATGTGTGATTTACAGGTTAAGATCGTACGGATTTTAACTTTATCAACACCAGTAGCCATAATCTTAGCTGCACGCTTTGGTGTAATCATATGATTTGCTTTTACAATCAACTCACCATTTGCATCGTATATTGATTCACAGGAATATCTTCCGGTAATTCTTTCCTCAAGGCTTTCAATTACTTCTTTTCCATCAGTAAATGCCTTAATCCACATACCCGGAATTTCTTGTCCTTCACAACAATCAACCTCACGGATAATGAGATCCTGGGATACGTCAACCAGACGACGAGTCAGGTATCCGGAGTCCGCAGTACGTAACGCGGTATCGGACAGACCCTTTCTGGCACCATGTGCCGAGATGAAGTATTCCAATACGTCAAGTCCTTCACGAAGGTTGGACTTAATCGGTAACTCAATGGTTCTGCCTGAGGTATCCGCCATCAAACCACGCATTCCGGCTAACTGCTTAATCTGCTTATCAGAACCACGGGCACCGGAGTCTGACATCATCTTAATATTGTTGAACTTATCCAAACCATTTAACAGTGTTTCTGTCAGGATCTTATCCGCTTCCTTCCAGGTCTCGATAACGGTGTTGTATCTTTCATCCTCTGTCATCCTACCACGTCTGTATTCTTTTGCTATATTCTCAATGGTTGCCTCTGCATCCTCAATTATCTGTTTCTTCGCTTCCGGTACTTCCATATCGGAAATAGAAACTGTCATAGCAGCACGTGTAGAATATTTATAACCTAGTGCTTTAACTGCATCCAATATCTCTGCTGTCTTTGTTGCGCCGTGAATATTGATGCATTTCTCAAGAATTGGCTTTAACTGTTTCTTACCAACAAGGAAGTTAATCTCAAGCTTTAAGAAATTCTCATCCAGACTACGATCAACAAAGCCTAAGTCCTGAGGAATGATTTCATTAAAAATAAAACGTCCAAGCGTAGAATCAATTGCTCTTGATTCCTCCACTCCATCCTTATTAATACCAGTTCTTCTTACACGAATCATTTCATGAAGCGTAATTGCTCCGTTTTCATAGGCAAGTATTGCTTCATTTAAATTCTTATAAAAATGGGTAATTCCCTTGTCACTCTCTCGTTCGATTGTAAGGTAGTAAATACCCAAAACCATATCCTGTGAAGGTACGGTTACCGGTGCACCATCGGAAGGCTTTAACAGGTTATTCGGAGACAGTAATAAGAAACGGCATTCTGCCTGCGCTTCTACGGACAGAGGTAAATGCACAGCCATCTGATCACCGTCGAAGTCTGCATTATATGCGGTACATACCAATGGATGAAGCTTAATTGCCTTACCTTCCACAAGTACCGGCTCAAAAGCCTGAATACCAAGTCTATGCAACGTTGGGGCACGGTTAAGCATTACCGGATGTTCCTTAATAACCTCCTCCAGAACGTCCCATACCTCGGGCTGAAGTCTTTCTACCATTTTCTTAGCTGACTTTATATTATGAGCGGTACCTCTTGCTACCAGCTCCTTCATTACAAATGGTTTGAACAATTCAATAGCCATTTCCTTCGGCAGACCACACTGATACAGCTTGAGTTCTGGTCCTACTACAATAACGGAACGTCCAGAATAGTCAACACGTTTACCAAGTAAGTTCTGGCGGAAACGTCCCTGCTTACCCTTTAACATATCGGAAAGGGATTTGAGTGCACGGTTACCAGGACCTGTTACCGGTCTACCTCTTCTACCGTTATCAATTAAAGCATCCACCGCTTCCTGAAGCATTCTCTTCTCGTTGCGCACGATAATGTCCGGTGCACCTAATTCAAGAAGTCTCTTCAGACGGTTATTACGATTAATGATTCTACGATATAAGTCATTCATATCAGAGGTTGCGAAACGTCCACCATCCAACTGTACCATAGGACGTAAGTCCGGTGGTATTACAGGAATTACGGACAGGATCATCCACTCCGGCTTATTACCGGACTCACGGAATGCTTCTACAACTTCCAGACGTTTAATAATTCTTGCACGCTTCTGACCAGTAGAATCCTTTAATCCACGTTTTAATTCCCTGGATTCCTTCTCCAGATCAATGGCCTGTAAAAGCTCCTGAATCGCTTCAGCACCCATACCGAGACGGAAGCTGTTATAACCATATTTCTCAATCGCTTCCTGTTTTTCTTTTTCGTTTAAAACCTGTTTATATTGTAAATCAGTTGTTCCTTTATCCAATACGATATAGGAAGCAAAGTATAAAACCTTCTCAAGAGTTCTGGGTGACAAGTCCAGAATAAGTCCCATACGGCTTGGGATACCTTTAAAATACCAAATATGAGACACAGGTGCAGCTAACTCAATATGTCCCATTCGTTCACGACGAACACTGGCTTTGGTTACCTCTACACCACATCTATCACAAACAACACCCTTATAACGAATCTTTTTATATTTGCCACAATGGCACTCCCAGTCCTTACTGGGTCCAAAGATTCTTTCACAGAACAATCCATCCTTCTCCGGTTTTAATGTTCTGTAATTTATTGTTTCCGGTTTTCTAACTTCTCCCTTAGACCACTCTCTGATTTTCTCTGGTGAAGCTAAACCGATTTTAATTGCGTCATAGGTTATCTCTTGCATATTACTCATAGTCTCAGACATCCTTTGGCTCTCCCTTCGTTAAATTACTGTAACCTTTCAGTTAAAGTGTCTGCCCGCAAGCCTTGCACCGTTTGCTACCTGATATTACTATGGTACCTTATCAAGGTCACATATCTTCTAATGGTTCCTCGTCGTCATCTGCTCCGTAAATTCCATCATCCAGTATATCATCCGATTCTTCTTCATAAATGTCAAAAATATCGGTATCAATATCTTCAACATTGCCTTGTGAGAATCCGGCTTCCTCGTAGCCTTCGTCATATCTGAAGTTGTTATCACCTTCAATTAATGGCGTAAGGTCTGAGTCACCATAATCAATACTTTCTGTCATCTTCACTTCATTACCATTCTCATCAAGAACTGTAACATCAAGTGCAAGGGATTGAAGCTCTTTGAGGAGTACCTTAAAGGATTCCGGAATACCAGGTTCTGAGATATTCTCACCCTTAATTATAGCTTCATAGGTCTTAACACGACCGGTGACATCGTCAGATTTCACTGTCAGGATTTCTTGAAGGATATATGCTGCACCGTATGCTTCCAGTGCCCAAACCTCCATCTCACCAAATCTCTGTCCACCGAATTGTGCCTTACCACCTAATGGTTGTTGTGTTACTAAGGAGTAAGGTCCAGTGGAACGAGCATGGATTTTATCATCAACTAAGTGGTGAAGTTTCAAATAATGCATGAACCCTACTGTAACCGCTCCGTCAAAATACTCGCCTGTTCTACCATCACGAAGCCGTACCTTACCATCACGGTTAATAGGAACACCCTTCCAATCTTCTCTGTTCTCCGGATGGTTCTTTAAGTAATCCATGAATTCCGAATCCAGAATATCTTTATATTTCGCTTCAAATTCTTCCCATGAAGTATTCGCATAATCATTGGCGATTTCCAATGTATCCATGATATCGTATTCATTCGCACCATCAAATACCGGTGTTGAAATATCCACACCTAATACCTTTGCTGCTAAAGACAGATGAATTTCAAGTACCTGTCCGATATTCATACGGGAAGGAACGCCTAATGGATTAAGAACAATATCAAGCGGTCTTCCGTTCGGTAAAAATGGCATATCCTCTACTGGTAATACTCGTGATACAACACCCTTATTACCATGGCGTCCAGCCATCTTGTCACCTACTTGGATTTTTCTCTTCTGAGCGATGTAAACACGTACCGTCTGATTTACTCCAGGAGATAGTTCATCGCCGTTCTCCCTGGTAAATACCTTCGCATCTACAATAATACCATACTCACCATGAGGAACGCGGAGTGAGGTATCACGAACCTCTCTTGCCTTCTCACCAAAGATGGCTCTAAGAAGTCTTTCTTCCGCAGTCAGCTCCGTTTCACCCTTTGGTGTAACCTTACCTACCAGAATATCTCCGGCACGAACCTCTGCACCAATTCGAATAATGCCTCGTTCATCAAGATCTTTTAATGCATCATCACCAACACCTGGAACGTCTCTTGTGATCTCTTCCGGTCCCAGCTTGGTATCTCTTGCTTCTGCTTCATATTCTTCTATATGAACGGAAGTATATACATCTTCCTGTACCAAGCGCTCACTTAATAATACCGCATCCTCATAGTTGTAACCTTCCCAGGTCATAAAGCCGATTAACGGGTTCTTACCTAATGCAAGCTCTCCCTTAGCAGTAGAAGGACCATCCGCAATTACCTGTCCTGCTTCTACTCTGTCACCTCTGTTAACAATCGGTCTTTGATTGATACAGGTACCTTGGTTACTCTTAGCAAACTTAATCATGCGATAAGAGCTCTTCGTATTATCATCATTCTTAATAACAACTTCCTTTGCGGAGACGCGTTCAACAACACCTGATTTCTTTGCTACTACACATACACCGGAGTCAATTGCTGCTTTTGCTTCGATACCTGTTCCTACAACTGGAGCTTCGGTTAATAGTAGAGGCACTGCCTGACGCTGCATGTTAGCACCCATCAGGGCACGGTTCGCATCGTCATTTTCAAGGAACGGAATAAGGGCTGTCGCTACCGAGAATACCATCTTCGGAGAAACGTCCATTAAATCAATCTTATGCTTCTCATACTGAGAGGTTTCTTCTTTGTAACGGCCGGAAATACTGGTTCCTTTGAAGTAACCGTTCTCATCCAGTTCTTCGTTAGCCTGTGCAACCACATATTTATCTTCTTCATCCGCAGTCAGATAAACAACTTCATCTGTAACTCTCGGATTCATAGGATCTGACTTATCCACCTTTCTGTAAGGGGCTTCAATAAATCCATATTCGTTAATTCTTGCATAGGTTGCAAGAGAGTTAATTAAACCGATGTTAGGACCTTCAGGGGTCTCAATCGGACACATTCTTCCGTAGTGGGAATAATGAACGTCACGTACCTCAAATCCGGCTCTATCACGGGATAAACCACCAGGTCCCAAAGCAGAGAGACGTCTTTTATGAGTCAACTCGCCTAATGGGTTGTGCTGATCCATGAACTGGGACAACTGGGAGCTGCCGAAGAACTCCTTCACAGCTGCAGTAACCGGTTTAATATTTATTAATGACTGAGGACTAATTCCCTCTATATCCTGTGTGGTCATTCTTTCTCTGACTACACGTTCCATTCTGGATAAACCAATACGATATTGATTCTGGAGCAACTCACCAACCGCTCTGATACGTCTGTTACCCAGGTGATCAATATCATCGGAATTACCAATACCATATTCCAGATGAATATTATAATTAATGGAAGCAATAATATCTTCCTTTGTAATATGCTTAGGAATCAATTCATTGATATTCTTTTTAATAGCTTCCTTAAGAGCCTCTTCTGTCGTATTCTCTGCAAGAATATTCTTTAATACCGGATAATAAACCATTTCGGTTATTCCAAGCTCTGTAACATCAAAATTAACGTAATAGGAGAGGTCTACCATCATGCTGGAAATTACCTTTACATTACGTTCATCCGCTTGTACCATAACTGAAGGCACTGCAGCGTTTTGGATATGTCTTGCGATTGCATCAGTAACCTGGGTTCCTGCTTCAGCGATAATTTCGCCGGTGGATTTATCAACAACATCCTCACTAAGCACAAAGCCAACAATACGATTACGGAAAGCAAGCTTTTTATTGAATTTATAACGTCCTACCTTAGCAAGATCATATCTTCTTGCATCAAAAAACATGCTGTTTAATAGGGATTCTGCATTCTCTACAGCCAAAGGCTCACCTGGACGAAGCTTTTTATAAAGCTCCAGTAGTCCTTCCTGGTAACTGCCCGTAGGGTCCTTTGCTGTACTGGGATCCTTTGCTAAGCTCGCAAGAATCTTAGGCTCCTCACCAAATAACTGCTTAATCTCTTCGTTTGTACCAATGCCCAACGCACGGATAAATGTAGTAATCGGAACCTTTCTATTACGATCAACACGAACATAGAAAACATCATTAGAATCTGTTTCATATTCTAACCATGCTCCTCGATTGGGGATTACAGTAGATGAAAATAATTTCTTACCGATTTTATCATGATCTATAGAATAATAAATTCCAGGGGAACGAACTAATTGGCTTACAATAACTCTTTCTGCACCGTTGATTACAAAGGTACCTGTCTCTGTCATTAAAGGCAAATCTCCCATGAAAATATCGTGCTCATTAATCTCGTTATTCTCTTTATTATGGAGTCTTACTTTCACCTTCAAAGGAGCTGCATATGTTGCATCCCTTTCCTTACATTCCTCAATCGTATATTTGATGTCTTCTTCACACAAATCAAAATCTACGAATTCCAAACTTAGGTGTCCGCTGTAGTCTGCAATTGGAGAAATATCATCAAATACTTCCTTGAGTCCCTCGTCTAAAAACCACTGATAGGAATCCTTCTGTACTTCAATGAGATTTGGCATCTCCAGGACTTCTTTCTGTCTTGAGTAACTCATTCTAACATTATTACCAACCTTAATTGGATGCATTCTGTTCTTGTCCATTGACGTTTTCACCCCTTGAAATTAATAAGTATAAAAAACTTCTTTTCAATTCGAACTATATATGCTATAATATAACTAATTAGGCATATAACACCACAATAGTGCATCTTTCATATTATCACACTTATTTTCAACTGTCAACATTTAATTTCAGCTCTGAAAGGTAAACTTCTTTAAGTATGTCTAAATTCACCTAAAACAGTAATTGTGGATATCTATCCTCTGTTTTATGAACTCTCAGGTAAGTTATCCACATCGTATACTTAGACTTATTTTCTAATCTCATATATCTGTGGATTTATTTTCTTTTAAATTTACTCTTTTCAGATATCACTTCCTTTGGTATACTGTTCCTATCAAGAAATGCTTAGTGATGTGCGTTTCTCTGTATAGGATATATCTTCTCTTGTTAGTTGCCGACCAAAGCTTGCTAGCAAATCGGAAGATATATTTTTTATTGTTCTTTTTATTTCTCTTAATCCTTTTATTCCATTTTCATAAAGCTGTAACAGTACATCTGCTATCTGTGTCAGCAAATAATGGTTCTTCATAGCATTATAATTAAGGCTGTTTGCATGCTCTATATCATAACGATGGTTTTTCTGGATGTTAAATCCCTCATTTTCAATCTTCCAGCGTTTCCTTCCGGTCTGTGCAAACTCCCAGGCTGTCTTTCCTCTGATTGGCAACCCGGTGATCCATTGAAAGCTTCCTTCCGGTTCACCATCTTTCTCTATCTTTAGTTCCATTACTGTGAGATTATGACCCTCATAGTAAAGCTCTGATACCCATTTCATCTCATGCTTAACACTCTCGCGAGCTTTCCTTTTATGTGTTTTCTCTTCTTTTATAATCTTTTCTTCATTTTCACCCATTCCAACGATGGTTTGATACTCTTTTGCAAGAGAAGGGATGCTTCCATCTTTAAATCGGAGAAGATATCCCCATCTATTATCTTTACAGATTTGAAATACCGGTTCACAAGCATACAGACTGTCACCAAGTATGCAAATCGGTAATCTTGGGTAGTCTTTCTTCAGCCTTTTTGCCAGTCTTTTAAAGGCTTTTCTTTCACAATCCTGTTTTTCAACATCTTCATTTTCATTTTCAATAAACTCTGTAGCAATGCTGATAATCAGGTTGTCTCCTAATACAATCTTAGCTTCTAATACATTATGATAATAGTAGGTTTTTTCATCTTTGGTTCCTTTATTAATAGTTTTTCTTAAACAGTGTTCATCTATTTTTTCATTAAAACAGAACAACTGTGTTGCATCGACTATTACCATCCAATATTCACCCAGAAATCTTGCGTGCTCAAAACTCCTCTTTCTAAGTAACTTTTTAATTATGTGCTTTCTGAATTTCTGTAGTTCTTCTGGATCAAGCTTCTCCAGACATTCATTGATAGTCACATAATGAGGAAGATATTCTTTTTCCTCTTTTCCAAGGATCAGACAAAGATTATGCGCACATTCCTCGGTATTAAACTTATCAGTCATATCCTGCATAGAAGATATGGTACATACATTTTTCATGATAACGGTATATAAAATCTCTTCAATGTCATAATCGGTATAAGATGTATGTCTTGGATCCCTTACCGCACTTAACTCTTTGATTAAATCTGGCAGAAAATGCTTCTGAACTTTTAAAAATTCAACGATATCTTTCTGAAATGCTTTTTTAATTTCTCTTCTAGAAGCTCTAGACATGATAAAAATTCTCCTTTGTGAAAAAGTTTTTACTATTTTATCATATCTAGCAGCCAAAAGCCTTAAATTTCTTAATATAATTAGTGCGAAAAATATTTACCTTTCAGAGCTGATTTAATTTATATAGAATCGAGTAGGAGGCTAACCATTCGTTAATTAGCCTCCTACTCGATTCTTAATTGGATGCTCCTTCTATATTTTGTTCTTCATCCTCACCATATAAGATTTTAGATTGTTCCATCTCAGCTTCTTTTTCTTTGTATCCTTCCTCTTCCCATTTCTTCTGATGCTCCCGAATCACTTCTATCAGATTATCAGCATCTATTAACTCAGCAGGAAAATCATACAAATGGTTATCCGATCCCTTGGGATCCGATTTTTCTTCACCAGGTATAGGCTGTTCTACCACTACATTATATATATCTATTGGAATATCATGCTGTTCCATAATCTGATCCAGCTCCAGCAGCCTTGCACACAAGAATTCATAGCTGGTATCCTCATTTAAGATATAAATTGTCAGACCAGTAGTAACAGGAGGGTTGTGAATATCTAATTCCATATCAAGGGTCAGGCTTTTCATCTCCTCCTCTCCCTTTCCCAAATCCGCATATAAGATTGAGGTTTTATATGGAAACTCTTTATTAATAATATCCTCAACTACTGTACTGAATTCTTTTTGCAATCGATCATAGGTCGTATATCGATTTTCCACATAAAATTCATATTCATCAAATATTCTCCCTCTGCTATAATTTACTGTGAAATGAGTATCCTGGCTGGTTTTAGATTGTACAATAGAGAAGTAGCTTGCATCCTTAAAGTTATATTTTGCCGAACTAATCTCAAAATCCTGATCTGGATAGTTTTCCTTAACATATTTTTTGATCTTTGATGTAGCATTGGCAGAAGATATTGGATTGCCCATAAATGAATTAAATAGTGAAAACAGGAAAGCGATTATTGCAAATGCAGCAATGGCTGCAATTATTCTAAGTACCAAATTTTTCTTCATTTTCCCTTCCTCTCCTTCCGTCCGTCCTAGTATTTCTTATCTTTTTGAAACGCATATTTTAATAATATTCCGGTTACAAACCCAATCATAGTTAAAATAGTGTATATCAGAGAGAAAACGACAGGGTACATAAACATATCTACTACAAATTCCTTACTATTCAAGAGATTCGTTATGAATGACCAGATATAAGACATCAAAAAAATACTAATAGGGACATAATACCACCTTTTACCCAGTACAAAATAGCCAAACATCCCAATAAATGGCATAATGAAAATATTATAAAATATATTCGAGGTATTAGACAGGTATACACCCAAAAAAGCACCTAGAATTAAAATAAACAGCTCAAATAGAAATATTCTTCGCTTAATGATTCTTGTGGATTTCTGATCAATAATCTGGTTGATCTCTGATTTTCCAGTATCACTATAGACTGCACGACAGCTTTCACATTCTTCTATGTGATTATTTACGAGTCTACAGCTATCTTCACTGGCAATCTGATCTTGGACAAGAGGAATTAAGTCCTGACAAACATCACATGATATCTCCATGGTCTTTTCTATCATAAATGCCCTTCCTTCTTCAATTCATTTTTCATACTTTGTTTCACTCGAAAGTCAAAATAAAGATAAACATCTTTTTTATACTGCATATATATTTCAATTTGATGTACAATATCCCCCTTACATATTATAAGTCACAAAAACCTGCTTTTTGCTACAATGTATTTAAACATTATATCAAAGATTGTAAAAACATACATGTAATCTTTTTTAGAATTATTCGCATCCATCTGGGTATCATTTTTATTGTATAAGAAAGAGTTTCGCTGGTAAACCACAACGTGTGCGTTGTGGTTTAGGAATTTCAGAGAAACATCTATACAACAAAAAACAAGGAACAGACTATTCTGTTCCTTGTCATCGTCTCATATAAGAGTTTCACTATATAATTACTTTAAAGTAACCTTAGCGCCTTCTGCCTCTAACTTAGTCTTAAGTTCTTCTGCTTCAGCCTTGCTTGCGCCTTCCTTAATTACCTTAGGAGCTCCATCAACAAGATCCTTTGCTTCCTTTAAGCCTAAACCAGTTACTTCACGAACAACCTTGATAACCTTAACCTTGTTTGCACCAGCATCTGTTAACTCAACGTTGAACTCGCTCTTCTCTTCTTCAGCTGCACCGCCTGCTGCAGGACCTGCTGCTACTACAACACCTGCTGCTGCGGATACACCAAATTCTTCTTCACATGCTTTTACTAAATCATTTAATTCTAATACTGTAAGGCCCTTAATTGCCTCGATAAACTCTTGAGTTGTCATTATTATTTACCTCCATATAAATTTAATAGATTTGATGACTGGGTTCGTCCCATTCATAATGTTTTTAATAAATATCAATATCTTCGATTATCAACCAAACTGGATTCGTGTCCAACTATGCAGTTTTTTCTGCAATCTGATACAAATCGTATACAGCCTCCAAACTATGCAGTCTTTTCTGCGATTTGTAAACAGATTGTATAACACTTAGAACTATGCAGTTTTTTCGGCAATCTGTTTGAGTACTCTTGCAAAGTTTGTAATCGGTGATTGCAAGCTTCCAAGTAACTTGGAAATAAGAACATCTCTTGAAGGAATGGTAGCAATAACCTGAATTCCCTTCTGATCATAATAGGTTCCTTCAACAACACCTGACTTAAACTCTAACTTCGGCATTGTCTTAATGCAGTCATTGATTATTCTTGCAGGAGCAGTTGCATCATCAAGCCCAAATGCTACAGCTGTAGGGCCTTCCAGATCTTTTGCTAATTGCTCAAAATCAGTTCCTTTGAAAGCGAAGTTCAGCATTGTGTTCTTATATACCTTATATACAACGCCTGCTTCTCTTAATTTCTTACGAAGCTCTGTATCTTCAGCAACAGTTAAGCCGCGGTAGTCAACTAATACGGCAGCCTTTGCATTGCTTACATAACCTTTGATCTCTTCAACAACAGGTTGCTTCAGTTCGATTTTTGCCATTACGTACACCTCCTTATAGCATTTATAATTAAAAACCTTAATCTGTTTCTAATTACATTAAAAAACCTCTTCCTGCCAAAGCAGAAAGAGGTTATATAATCATAGTATGATTAACCAACATTCCTCGGTAGGCGGTCATACCTTATGCCTTACGGCACCTACTGTCTTCGGCAGTTATTTTTATATCGTGAGTTATTCATTCACAACAAAACGGATTATATCATGAACCTTCGGTCCCTGTCAATCCTTATTTTATTAACCTAATTTTGCAGTATTTAACTTAACACCAGGTCCCATGGTAGAAGCAAGAGTTACACTCTTTAAATACTGACCTTTTGCAGCGGAGGGTTTTGCTTTGATTACAGCACCGATTAATGTCTGGAAGTTATCTGTTAACATTTCCTCGGTGAAGGAAGCTTTACCTACCGGTACATGGATAATATTAGTCTTATCCAATCTGTATTCAATCTTACCTGCTTTGATATCGTTTACCGCTTTTGTAACGTCCATGGTAACTGTACCTGCTTTCGGGTTTGGCATTAAGCCCTTAGGACCAAGTACACGACCTAAACGTCCTACAACACCCATCATATCAGGTGTAGCTACAACAACATCAAATTCAAACCAGTTTTCATTCTGAATCTTCGGGATTAAGTCTTCTGCTCCTACATAATCAGCGCCAGCTGCCTGAGCTTCTGCTGCTTTATCTCCCTTAGCGAATACGAGTACGCGAACTGTCTTACCTGTTCCATGAGGTAATACAACTGCACCACGAACCTGTTGGTCAGCGTGACGTCCGTCAACACCCAATCTGATGTGTGCTTCGATAGTCTCGTCGAATTTTGCTACTGCTGATTTCTTTACTAAGCTGATTGCTTCTGCAACATCATATTGTACTGCTCTGTCAATTAATTTTGCAGTTTCAGCATATTTCTTTCCTCTTTTCATTCTATAAACCTCCTAGTGGTTATATCGGAAGAAAACGGATCCTCTTCGTCTGCCTCTACAACATACGATATGCAGAGTCCGTTGGAAAATCCCAGATTGATTTTCCTGCCAAACAACACATTTCGGTTCCAGAAAACCATGTCAGCTTATGCTTTTCGTTACTGTAAACCGCATTGGATGCGTTGGCATATCCTCCCACGTTATTAGATTCTCAATCGCAGGATCTCTTTCAACCCTGCTGTTGCATTCTTATTAGTCTTCTACAGTAATACCCATACTTCTAGCGGTTCCTGCGATCATGCTCATAGCCGCTTCAACACTAGCTGCATTTAAATCGGGCATTTTTAATTCTGCTATTTTTCTGAGTTCTGCTTTTGATATCTTTGCTACCTTTGTTTTATTCGGTGCAGCAGAACCGGATTTCAAGTTAAGAGCCTTCTTAAGTAAAACTGCTGCCGGCGGAGTCTTAGTAATGAAGCTGAAGCTTCTGTCTGCATAAACAGTAATTACAACCGGAATAATTAATCCGTCCTGATCTGCTGTTCTTGCGTTAAATTCCTTGGTAAATTGTACAATGTTTACACCATGCTGACCAAGTGCGGGACCTACCGGGGGAGCCGGAGTCGCCTTACCAGCTGGAATCTGTAATTTAATATAACCTGATACTTTCTTTGCCATTATAGCATACCTCCTGATAAATGTGGTGTTTGCGGGAATTTCCCTCCCACGTAACGAACTGTAAGTTACAGTTTAATGCATGCACGGATATCCAATACAAGATGAATTTGGGATGACTATGCATTCATCCAAAGACGATTGAACTTGTCTCGAAATCGCATATGATAAATTCATTTGTGATGAATTAATTGCGAACCTTTATATCACCGAAACCAATCTCTACTGGTGTTTCACGTCCAAACATATCCACGCTGATTGTTACAATCTGCTTATGAGTATTGATCTGTCTGATAATACCTGTCGTATTCTCCCAAACTCCGGAAGTTACCGTAACGGTATCACCAATTTCAAAATCAACTGTAACCTCATCGTTTCTAATTCCCATACTGCGCATCTCTTCGTCAGATAAAGGAACCGGTTGTTTTGAATCCGGACCAACAAAGCCTGTTACACCTCTTGTATTACGTACTACATACCATACATCATCATTCATAACCATATGAAGTAATACATAACCCGGAAACATTTTCTTTTGAACACGCTTCTTAACACCATTTTTTACTTCAATCACGTCCTGCATCGGAACAGACACTTCCAAAATCTGCTCTTGAAGCTTTAGACTTTCAATTGTTTTCTCGATGTTCGCTTTTACTTTGTTCTCATACCCTGAATAGGTGTGAACAACGTACCAATTAGCTTCTGACATATCCTCACCCTTATCCTAATAAGATTCCAATGCCGCGTTCAATTGCATAATCAAGTACGTAAATAATTGCACCTAAGACAATAGTTACAGCAATGACAGCGATTGACTGTTTTGTAAGAGTATCTTTGTCAGGCCATACGATCTTCTTGAACTCAGCCTTCAGGTTTTTGAACCAGCTTTTCTTTGGAGCCTTATCAGTAGTATTAGCCATCTCTCCCATGTCTTCACTTTCCTTTCAGATATAATTATTTCGTTTCCTTGTGCATTGTGTGGGTTCTGCAAAACTTACAATACTTCTTTGTTTCCATTCTGTCTGGATGTGTTTTCTTATCTTTTGTCATGTCGTAATTGCGTTGTTTGCAATCAGTACATGCCAATGTGATCTTTACGCGCACAACTTCCACCTCCGATTTCTTTTGCAGCGCTTACTTGCCTAGCTTTACTTTAGGCTTTTTTAGGCATAAAAAAAAAGCCCTATTTCTTTGCTTTCTTACTATATCATATGGATTAATTTACGTCAATCATTTTTTTACAGTCCTAATTAAAGCATATTTTCCTACCACAGTCAAGACTCACGTTCTTCAAATCTTCCTGGTAGGTTGCATCGAACAAAGCTCGCTTATAGAGTTCCTCAAGAGCTGTTGCATAATATATACTTGTGAACTATGGCTTACCTCACGCACAGACAAAAGAGCATTTTACTGATTTTGTATGTCTAAAGAGAACAAAAATATTCTCCTGATTCATTATGAACAGCAAAATGCTCTTCTGACAGTGTATTATGGTAAGTCATCGTCCCTGTCATTATATTATGTAACATCTCGCTCATCAGATACTTAGCGCATGTACGACTTTTTATTCTTTCGGAGCGGGAGTCACGGTATCATCGGAAGAATTCGTTTGAGAATCGGTTTGTTCTTCTTCCTTTATAGCCTCTTTCACTATTTCTTCTATAGTAATAACACAGGTTGCTTTAATCCCACTTGAGGTTTTGGCTGTAATCGTTGCCTTCCCGGGTGCCAGGGCACTCACCATTCCATTTTCATCGACGGTTGCTATTTTTTTATTAGAACTGGCAAAGGTTATCTTATCGGTAGTATTTGTAGGCTTTATATAGGTTCTTAGTTGATACAGATCCCCTACCTTTAAGCTTTTTGACACTCTTCCAAGCTTAAGGTTATACGCCTTAACCGTCTCCACCTTAATTAGCTTTGTTGTCATGTTTCCACGATTGTCTATGGCAAATAAAGTATACGTTCCATCCTTCTTAATCTGAAAGCTGGCTTTACCATTCTTTAATACGAGCAATGTTCCTGCGCCTGCAGGTAGAAACTCCTCAGCCTTTCTTGTACCCGACATATACTTCACGCGTTTGATACCACTTTGATCGTCTGTTACCTTAACCGTCACTGTCCGGGATTTATAATTTCCTGCCACAGTATACGATGCTTTTATTTTTGGCGGTGTTTTATCCTGATCTACCAGATATGTTTGGACTGTTTCATTGCCGGCATAGTCAGATGCGTAAAAAGTATATACGCCTGCTTTTGCAACACTGATAGTACTCTTTTCCAC
Organism: Variimorphobacter saccharofermentans; assembly: GCF_014174405.1. Lineage (GTDB taxonomy): Bacteria > Bacillota > Clostridia > Lachnospirales > Lachnospiraceae > Mobilitalea > Mobilitalea saccharofermentans. The sequence continues at coordinate 3,605,722 of NZ_JACEGA010000001.1, forward strand.
TCCGCTTCCTACTGTTCCTCTATAAAAATCTTCTACATTCTTTTCACCATAACTCCATTTAACCACTCTGAGACCAGAGCCCCCCGCGTCCTCCACATTGATTCGAACATCCATCCTATCTTTACTATACTGGGTTGTAAATGACATTACTGGAGATCCTTCATCCCTTGGTAGAGTTCCTGATTCGGATAGTACCTGATAGGCACTTGGAATTCCTGCATACTTTACTTCTCCATCTAGCTTAGGAAGGGGTTTCAATGAATTGATCATCAGCTTTCTTACTCCGGATGGGTAAATATTCTCTTCACATGCATATAGCATCGCTGCAATAGCAGATACATGCGGGGTAGCCATGGAGGAACCGGTCATTGTTGCATAGCTTCCTACAATCGTGCTATAGATATCCTGTCCAGGTGCAGCAATATCCACTGTTTTGCTTCCATAATTAGATAGTCCTGTCAGCTCTCCTGAGGAGTTTATAAATGTTACCGAAATCAAGTTATTCATATCAAAGTTTGCTGGATAAATCGGTATTTCATTATTATTGTCGCCAGTATTTCCTGCTGCTGCAATAAACAGCATATCCGATTCCCGCATCACCTTCTCAAGCGCATTCGCCTTCTGAGTGGTTCCCCAGCTCAGATTACAAATATCTGCACCCATCATTGTAGCGTATTTCACAGCCTCAATAGCGGATGACATATTTCCGGAACCATTATCGCCTCCATTAATTTTCAGTGCCATTACTTTAATATCTATATTAGAAGCTACACCAGCTATACCAATGTCATTATCTACAACTGCTGCAATGATTCCTGCAACATGGGTACCATGATTATCATTATCCATAGGATCGGCCAGGTACCCGTCATATTTCTCGGAATATTTATAATGGCAGACACTGGCATCATCATTATAAAAATCCCATCCATAGACATCATCAATATATCCATTGTGATCATTATCAATTCCGTCTCCGTCAATTTCGCCGCGATTTATCCACATGTTCTCAGCCAAATCCGGATGTGTGAAATCAATTCCGGTATCAATAATAGCAACGACTACCTCTCGTTTCGGTTTTTTTGACTTTTTAAGTAATTTCCATGCTTCTACAACATCCAGGTCAATTCCCTCAACTGATTTTTTCTTTCGTTCTCCTGTATCAGTGATATACGTATAGGAGCCAGTATTGTCAATAGCCCATTGTGTATCAATATAAGTATCATTAGTGAAACCCAGTGTGCTAATTCGAATATTCTCCTGGGCCAGCTGTACTTCCGGCTGGTCATTAAGATATGTCATAAGTTCTGTAAAGATCGAAGAGTTATAGACCTTTATGAGAGCATAGTCATCTATATGACGCTCAATCACAACCTCATTCTTATAAGGTGATAGTAGCTCATGAATATTCTCCTCTATCATGGCTTTTTCAAAGAGTACTATGATCTCATCCGTTGTATGGGACTCGATATTTTTCTCATTATGATCACTGCTTCTTAACATAATAAATGATGCTGCAATGATTAAGATCCATATTATATTTCTCTTTAATCGATATCTCATTTTCTTTCTCAAGCCCATCCTCAATTTGAACCAATTTCCATAATTTGTTCACAATTTTAATATAAAATAATGATAAATATCCTATCCCTATCCTTAAAATATAGCTTCGTCCCACTCTATACCTTATAGACTATGGTAGTACAGACAATTGGCATTTCTGTGGCAAACTATACATATTTTAGAATTAATTAAGAGGGGATTTATAAAAAAGTTATACATTTTTTTACATTTATCCACAATCTTCTAGTGCAAAGGTCATAATATTATGATATAATATAGGTAACCACCCAATGGTATAATATTCCAAACCATAAAAGGAGGTGTCGTTGTGAATAGTACAATCAATCCTAACAATTCGGTTTCTCAAAAAGATTTTTGGGATGAATTACATATGGATTTATTAATTTCAAGGCATAATGCTTCATTCGGTGATTATCATGCTATTCTTGAGAGGAACTTTATTTTTTCTCTCTTTTTTCGTGGATGTTCAGCACATGAAATGACTATCATACAAAAGCTTCTGAAATTTGAGGACTATGGATACCTGTTGTTAATGGAATTTACGGATTTAAACAAATTAGATGCCAGTGATTTTTTTAATGATGAATTTTATCTTCATCATTTTATTAAGAATATACTGAAGAATAGTAATAATCTGGTTGGACCGCTGATCAATAATCGTATTAGCATACTAATCACTCATAAGACAATTCTTCCTCCCGATCAACAAAAGGAGGAAAGTATCAATATCTGTAACAGGCTTATTTCAGAAATAAATAATGAGTTCCATATAAAAGCTTCCATCGGAATTAGTTCCTTGAGAAGTATCTACTCCAGTTACCCTTCCTTCGTTGAAGTCCTAACCTGTCTTTATTACGTTAAGCCAGAGGGAGTACTTCATTATACAGATATTACCCCCTATTTTGATAATCAGGATTTTGATTACGCTGAATCCGAGAAACGACTCTTGGAAGCATTGCGCCTTCGAAAGACAGAAGCTTACGATTATTTTAGAATTATAATGGACTGGCTGCGACCCTTTAATGATCAAGTGAAGCGGAATAAAATATTTGAACTGCTGGTTCTTGCTAACCATGCCGTACAGATGGATAACACGCATGAAGCAAAGTATATCAATTATTCTTCCTATGTAGAGGATTTTATGGCGTTGAAAGGGGACAAGATTATTGAATTTGCATTCCAATGCTTTATTTACATTAGCAGCTATGTAAAGTCCCAAAGTTCCATTGATTACTCCAATCATATTGTACAGGCAACAAAAGAATACCTGGAAGCTCATTATACAGATGACATATCACTGGAAGATGCCGCTATGCAGGTTAATATGAGTCCGCAATATTTCAGCAAACTCATCAAGAAAACAACCGGCTTCAATTTCATTGACTGGCTTTCCACCTTGAGAGTAAAAAAAGCAAAGGAGTTGTTGACCAACTCCAATTTAACAGTGAAAGAAGTATGCTTTATGGTAGGATATAAGGATCCCAATTACTTTAGCCGAATATTCAAAAAGCGTATTGGCATCACACCCAGCGAATATATAAAATCCAGATCCGTCATATATCAACAATAGGAATTAAAAAATAATCCACTATACATTGATGTAATATAAGGATTGCGGTAGGAATTTTTCTCCGTATTCGGATAAGTAATCACAATTTTTTCAACATACTCCAGCGGATTGATTGCTATGGTTTCAGCCTTCTCCAACAACCTGGCAATAAATCCGTTTTCTCTTGTGAATAAGCTCTCTAACCCTCCATCCTTTGCTGCTTGAACAGAAAGTGTATCATCCAGTGTCAAAGCTCCGTTTTCTGACACCTTCAAGCCACAGGCTTCTAATTCCTCTTGATAATCTTCTTCCAGACTCTTTATTTCACTAATTAACCTTTCTGCACGATAATGTTCTTCGTTTGTCATGGTTCGATTTGTAGCAAGCTCTATTAAAATATTGCAGGTATTCAAAACTGGCTGCAGTTCGGATAGTATTTTATCTCCATCTGCAACAATCCTTAATGTAACAGGCTGCGGTGACTTATCCAGAAGTGATATTTGCAAGGTATTTTCCAATGTGAATACATTGGTTGCGGTCTGCTTTTCAACCCCATTCACTTCAAATTGTGCAAAGGAAGGAGCCTGTTCCATCCGATTCATATCAAAAAAATCGATAATTCCTTCTTTCATAATCGGATATGCTTCGAATGAAAATGTTTTCTCACCAAATCGTCCATTCTGGTCTGCAACAATTGCCAGATGCGAATATTCAGCGGAAGCACCGCTTTCTACCATGGCATGAATTCCCGGCACAAAGTGGTTTAGATAATCCGCCATGCTCTTTAATACATCCTTATTACTCTTTTTCTCCTGCTGTATATATTTTAACTGATAGCTTTGATCCTTAACCTTTGCCGTGAACTGATATTCCCCAATCGGTAAACCATAAGCGCTCAAGAAAAGATCCCTACCCCGATTAATTTGCACACTAGCTAATGATTTTACCTTAATCGTTACTTCCTCTGGAAAATCTTTCGGATTATCAACTAAAAGCTTGGCATCTACTACCCTTTTATCAGATATCTCTACCGTTTTACTGTTGAAGCCGTCATACTCCTCATCCTGTATCCCTTTAAGCTTCAATTTAAGATCAGTTGCCGCTTCCTTTACTCCAATGGTATATTCCTGATTTTCACGAGATAGATTCACCTTATAGAAGGGTGTTTTCATACTAAGATTCACAATACGGTCATAGACCTTTTTCAGTTCGTTGCGATTACTTACCGAATATCTGATATTCCGCCTTGATGGTAAGCCTGGCAACATATAATTATATGCATGAATCATATCACCCCTCCTCCCATGAAATTCTATTTATGTATAATTGTTTATTCATCTATCAAACTTGAGTTTAATTTAAGCTACAATAACCCTATTATGATTAATACTATAATTCCATATTAAATCATTTTGGATAGATATTCAAGTGGGAATATAGGCGGGTATTTTCATCCTTCTATGACCTATTTTAGGCATATGTAACAATTTTTAGCATTATTCTACAATATATAAATAGAGCTTATCGGATTGTGTATGAACCGTTTCCGTAAGTTAGATCATATCTAATGATCGGGAGGTCTGTTCATATAACCAATCCATATAAGCTCTATTCGTTTATGCATACCCTGTTTCAGGATATATTAATTCATTATTTCTCGACCTGTATTACCTTAACAGGACAAACTGCTGCACATTTTCCACAGTTCGTACATTTACTGTAGTCAATGAGTGCCAGGTTATTCTCTACATGAATCGCATCAAATTCACAAGCTTTCACACAAAGCTTACATCCAATGCATCCCGCAGAGCAGGCTGCCTTTACATCCTTGCCTTTATCATTTGATCCGCAGGCTACAAGATGCTTTGCCTTTACAGGAACCATGTCAATCAGCTTATTTGGACATTCCGCAGTACATTTACTACATCCGCTGCATTTTTCTTTATCAACTACTGCAATGCCATTCACGATATGAATTGCATCAAAAGCACATACCTTAACACAGGATCCAAAGCCCATACAGCCATAACTGCATTTTTTATTTCCTTTTCCAGGAACAAGTGCCGCTTTCTTACAATCCATAACTCCGTAGTATTCATATTTTACTTCTGTCTTATCACAGGTTCCAGAGCATTTTACATATGCTACTGTTTTTTCAGTCTCTTCTGCTACCGTTCCCATGACCTCTGCAATCGCTTTATGTGCATCGGAATTCGCTACAGGGCACGCATTCACCGGGGCTTTTCCCTCTGCAATAGCATTTGCTAAACCGTCACAACCAGGATATCCACATCCGCCACAGTTAGCACCGGGCAACAGTTCTCTTACCTTAACTTCTCTTTCATCGATTTCCACCTCGAATTTCTTCGCTGCAAAGCCAAGAAATAATCCAATGAATAATCCTGTCGCTCCTACGACCACAGTAGCAATACCCACTCCTTGAAGGCTTACTGCACCAACAGCTCCTATCATATTTGGAAGGATGTATCCTGCTGACAATAAATTATATATTAACATAGCAATCCTCCCTTTCTATATCAGACCGGCAAAGCCAAAGAAAGCCATTGCCATCAGTCCGGCAGTAATCAGAACAATCGGGGAACCCTGGAAAGACTTTGTTATATCATTATACTCAATCTTTTCACGGATACCAGCCATAATGATTATTGCAATGGTAAATCCTGCAGCAGTTCCAAAACCATTGATTATACTGGATAGAATACCATAATCTTCATTAACATTAATAATTGCCACACCAAGTACTGCACAGTTTGTAGTAATCAATGGAAGATATACTCCGAGTGCACTATAAAGCGCACGACTGTATTTCTTTAACACCAATTCTACAAATTGAACCAGGCATGCAATAACCAGGATGAATACGATTGTCTGCAAGTATCCCATATCCAGCTTAAGTAAAATGTACTTATAGATCAGACTACATAATGCAGATGATATGGTCATAACAAAGATAACTGCTGCACCCATACCTGCTGCCGTGTTTGTTTTCTTGGATACACCAAGGAACGGACACAGACCGAGGAATTGACTTAGTACTACATTATTTACGAGAGCAGAACCAATAATAATCATAAGAAGCTCTTTCATCGACATCAATCCTCCTTTTCCTGTTTCTTCGTTTGATCTACTACAGTCGCTTTATTCACTGCTTTCCCTGATGCAATTTCATCCTTTGCAGTAAAACTATCACGATTCTCAGTACAGATATTCCCGCCGCAATGGGAGCAATCGCCGCCACAACCTATGTTATTCTTTGCTGTTCCGTTAGTAGCGGAAGGCAGCTTAAGCTTATTCTGTAGCGCAGTTAAGATTGCCAAGGTAAAAAGAGCACCGGGAGCCAATATGAAAATCGAGATCGGTTCTAAGGATTCCGGTGTAATCCTGAAACCAAAGATTGTTCCAGCACCCAATAACTCACGGAAGGATCCGATGATTGTTAATGCAACGGAAAATCCAAGTCCCATTCCAATTCCATCAAATAGAGATAATCCAATAGAGTTCTTCGCCGCATAAGCTTCCGCTCTGCCTAAAATGATACAGTTAACTACGATAAGCGGAATATAGATTCCTAATAACTCGTTAACAGCCGGAAGATAAGCTTCCAATAACAGCTGCACTATTGTAACAAGGGATGCTACGATAACAATGTAAGCAGGAATTCGAACCTTATCCGGTATTGCTTTCCTAAGTGCGGATATTAAAAGGTTAGAAGCAGCTAATACTACCGTTGTTGTTAATCCCATATATAAACCGTTATTTCCTGAAGTAGTCACCGCTAAGGTTGGACACATACCTAACATAATGATAAAGGTCGGATTTTCTTTCACAATACCATTATAAATACGTTCTACATATTTATTCATTTTGTCCACCTCCTAGTTCTGCATATGTCTTAACAAAGCTGATGCCTGCATTTACCGCATTTACTACCGCATCGGTAGTAATTGTGGCACCACTGAGTGCATCAATCTGGTTCTCAGCAGTAGCACCGGTCTTGGTTCTTTCAAACTGCTCCACTTGTTTTCCTGTGAATTGAGAGATGAAGTCCGGATCAGAAGCCCTCATGCCCAGACCAGCTGTTTCGTTGAGTGCCAGCATCTGCATTCCTTCGATTGTACCATCCAATGAATATCCTATTACGATAGTAATAACATCCTTATAACCCTGTGTGGTTGATACTGTTATATCATAACCAAGGAGTTCTCCATTACTGTTATAGGCTTTATTAATTTCATCAATGGTTATCCCTTTATATTTCGCATTCAAGCTTGTCAGGTCCGTATTCGCCGCAAGACTTTCCAGTTCCTCATCTTCTTCAAAGGTCTCGGCTTCTAAAAATACAGCTTGATTTGCTTTTTGCTTTTTCAGTAATTTCTGTTCCTCAATGGGAGCTTTCGTCACTTCATATATATAGCTTAATGACAAGCCCGATATTAAGGTGATCAGAAAGAGAGCTAACGCATCTTTCAGTAGTGTTGACTTTTTCTTAATTGCTTTACTTTCCACTGACAGCACGCTCCTTTCCAAAGGATTTTTGTCCTGTAACCTTTTCAATCAGCGGAACCAATAAATTACAGAAGATAATCGCATATGATACCCCTTCTGCACTACCGCCCTGCAGTCGGAATAATCCGGTTAGCAGACCAAGGCAAATACCAAACACAATTTGTCCGACAGGAGTAATTGGACTTGTAACATAATCTGTTGCCATAAAGAAAGCACCCAGAAGAAGACCTCCACCCAGAATATGACCTAATAAGAAGGTTAGATCGAACTCACCAAATATCAGTACAAATACTGCCAGGGAAATAATATAAGTAAGCGGTATTCTAAGAGAAATTACCTTTTTAATAACTAGATAAGCAGCGCCGATTATGATTGCCAGTGCACTGGTCTCACCAATGGTACCACCAGTATTTCCGAAGAACATTTTAGCCAAATCTACAGTCTCACCGGCTTTTAATGCTGCCAAGGGGGTAGCTCCGGACACACCATCCACTGAAAGTGCACCGTTTTTTATAAAATCAAACATTCCAGGTGAACTGATTTTTTCGACAGCAAAACTGGTCATTCTTACGGGAAAGCTGATTAGCAGAAATGCACGTGCCGCAAGGGCTGGATTCATAAAGTTCTGGCCTAATCCGCCAAATAACATTTTGACAATCAGAATGGCAAACACTCCACCAACAACGGCCATCCATAATGGAAAGCTTGCAGGTAAATTGTATGCCAGCAATAAACCTGTAACAACTGCGCTATAATCTCCTACGGTAGAAGATTTTTTCATAAATTTGCAGTATAAATATTCTGTTAAAACACACGCTAATACCGTAACTACAATTACAGTTAAAGCATTGATACCAAAATAATATACACCGAATACTCCCGCAGGAAGCAATGCAATGGCCACATCCTGCATAATATTTTTAGTTGTGATCGGGCTCCGTGTATGAGGAGCAGCCGACACATGAAACAAATCGCTCAACGTTTACACCTCTTTCTCATGTTGGATTTACGCCTTCTTTTTCTTAGCCATAACTACACTTCTCATATGCATAATCGACTGAGATAAGCTTCTCTTTGCCGGGCATACATAGGAACAACACCCACAACCACAGCATTCTAAACCATCCAACTTTGTAAAGCCTTCTTCGTCAGAACGATTACTTAATGCAGCTAATTGATATGGCATTAATTGCAACGGACATTTCTGTACGCATTTTCCACATCGAATGCACGGAGATTCTTCTACTGCCGCCTGGTCGTGTAAAAATGCGGTTATAGCCGAGGTGATCTTAGTTACTGGTACATTCGTAGAATATATGGCTGTACCCATCATCGGTCCACCAGAAATTATTTTTTCGGGACGCTCTATAAAACCACCAGCAGCCTCAATTAATTCCCCATAATCAATTCCAATGGCAACATTAAAATTTTGTGGGGTTTTCACTGCATCACCAGTCACAGTAACAATTCTTCTTATTAATGGAGTGCTTCTCGCCACTGCCATATAGATTGAGATAACCGTATCCACATTGTCAACCACACAACCAACATCGGAAGGAAGCTTCTTTGAATTCAGCTTTCGTCCAGTTACCGCATATACTAATTGCCGCTCACCACCCTGCGGATATTTTGTTTTTAAGGAGCGAACCTCAATCCTTGACTCCTTTGCAGTTAACTCCCGAAGCTTCTGAATCGCATCCGGTTTGTTATCTTCAACGGCTATAATTCCTTTTGCTTTCTCAAAAAGCTGAAGCATGATCTTTAGTCCACCAATAATAGCCTCAGGCTCTTCAAGCATCATACGATAATCCGATGTCAGATAAGGTTCGCATTCTGCACCGTTCACGATAACATAGTCAATTTTACTATCATCCTTCGGGGTCAGCTTAACATGTGTAGGAAATCCTGCTCCACCCAAACCTACTATACCTGCTTCTTTTACGATATTTCGAATCTCATCCTTGGTAAGCTTTGTATAATCTCTTTCTTTTCCAAAGCCTTCTATGGTCTGGTATTCATTGTCATTTTCAATAACGATTGATTCTACCATGTTCCCTTGGACTGTGAGCCTCTTTTCAATTTCTTTTACTGTTCCGGATACAGAACTAATAATATTAGCGGAAATAAAACCTCCGGCTTCGGCAATCTTCTGACCAACCAAAACCTTGTCCCCCTTAGCCACAATTGGCTTCGCAGGAGCACCGATATGCTGAACTAAAGGGAATACCAGATTACCCTTTGGCAAAAGCACTCTAGTGGGTTTGTCTTTCGACAAATTCTTACCATCATAGGTATGAATTCCACCCGGAAACGTTGACTTACCCATATACCATGTCCTTCTTTCTTTTCGTATTATTTATGTTTTCTTGATTAAATAAAAACAAGATTATGCACTTTAAGCGCGCCTTATAAATTATAACATAATGTCTTAAAAATTTACACAATTGTTATTTTAATAACATATTTGTTATTTTAATAACAATCTTATTATGATTTATTGATAATTAATACTATTTTAGCATTACCATCTATGATTTTAATAAAGTTCATGAGGGATCTATGATAGAGCAAAAACCGATCCGATCTTTCGATCTTGATTAATCACAACAGGAAAAGGGCGTATGCATACTAACTATTGTTAGATTTACAGCACGCCCTTTTCCATCACCTTATAAAACGAAAATTAATAAGCCTGATTGTATCTCGATTTGTGGAGGTATTTTTCCTTTGTGGCCAGACCGCCTCTGATATGGCGCTCTGACTTGTTGAGGTCCAAGACTACCCGCGCTTTCTCTGCGAGGGAGGGGTTAATTTGCGCAAGACGTTCTGTCACGTCTTTATGTACGGTCGATTTCGATATACCGAACTGCTTCGCGGTCTGCCTCACTGTCGCATTATTATCGATGATATAATTAGCGATTTCTACCGCCCGTTCCTCTATATAGCCTTTCATAGTGTCTGCGCTCTAACCTTCCGGACAGAACGCATTCCCCCTTATTATCGTTGTTGTTACATTGTATGCAGGGGAAAGCAACCGTAGTACTTTGAATAACATGCAAGTGTAAAAATTGAATTTGTCTTAATTTCCATTATTGATTAGATGGTTAAAAAGCCTGATTTATGCAGTGGGATGTAATATTCGTATTAATATTCTTACATCTTTATTAATATCGTTTTCTTTACTTCAGTAATATGCATCTTCTACCGATAATTGTAGTATCAGGAAATTGTAGGTGAAAATATGATATTTAATATTGAGATAAATATTTCAGATGGTAACGGAAAGCTACTACATCGATTTCAAGAGAGTCTGAGTAGTAGCCATTCTAATGACAATTTTGATATAGAAACCGCCGGGAAAGGCTTCGAGGATTTCTTGAATGAATATATGTCCTTCAGCGGTCGCTTTGTACGTGAGAAATTGCTTTCCGCAGAAACCTCCTATAACAGGAATGGCCAATGGAACGATTCTGATGAAGAAACCGATGCTCTTACTGTGGATTATGATCATGTGTATGAAAATAGTCAGTTGGAATATCAGATTAATATTGGAAATAGAAAACTCGCCACGGGTAAAATCCCTTTGATACTTCCGTCACGGACATGGGCTTCGATCCCTTTCTCCAATGCCACAGAAGATAGCACCGTGCCAGGAGATAAAAACACGCTACAGGAGGAACACACGAATCGTCAAACCCCTATCATAATTAATAACCCGTTATCATTAACGCGTACCGAAAAATTGAAACACATCATCAGCTTTGCTATGCAGAAAGCCATTGAAAAATACGAATGCAATATTCTTACTGTAAGCGAAGAAGTAGCCGGATTATAGTTCCTGCTACTTCTTCACTTCTTCTATCGTAGCGTACATTAACAACGGAATACACTGATCAAAGGAATAGATATCCGATCCATCCAAATGACTAAACGCTCCGTTCCAGGTTACATTCTTATTGTTTACACGTATAAATTCCATACGTGCAATCGCTTTTGTTTTAAGAGTCTGATTTCCTATGGTATCACCAATCATTGCGATTAACGCATAGATTGCGGTTGATTCATATTCATATTCATCTACCACTTCTCCGCTTATCGTATATCTGGCTTTCACTCCGTTCTCATCCAGCGCCTTCTCCAGCCAGTCTACTGTTTCACTTTTTAGTTCTCCAATTCTAGCTAAATGAAGCAGGGTATACATGGTTTCTGCCATATTCAGATCATCCGGCATATATTTTTTCTTCCTATAATCATACCAACTATAATAGAAGGGAAACTCATTATTGATATACCCGTTTATTACTATCTGGTATGCATTATCATATGCTTTTGAATACTTGGAATTTGCCTGCTTCAACATACTCATGGCTTCAAAATCCGCATAACATAGTGTAAAACGATTTGCCTTCCTTTTTGATTTAAAATCATAATAATCAACGTATTTATGATTACTTATATTATACCGGATAATGCTTTTCTCCCAACGAGCTAAATCTTCCTCGTACCCTCCCCATAACTGGTTAGCATAATTTAAGGCTCGATAAATACGAAGATCATCTAATAAAGCATTTACCTTAGCTGGTCCATCCTCTGTCACCATCCAGCTCACAAGGGAATCCGATATCAGCATATAGTCTGTGACATATTGATAATAGCGTTCAAATAACTCCCGGTTATTCTTTAGAACAGCATATTCCATCATAACACCCTGCGACTCACTTAATACATCAAAGCCAGAGGGTGATTCCTTATTCGAATCAAGATAATTCACATGAACCCCGCCCTCCTTCGAGGTTAGTTGTTCCGTAATAAATTTCTCCGTCTGATAGGAACCGCCATACATCACATATTCTATAAGTGCAGCCATATCTTCGCTTCCGCCGATTAGACCTGGTTTGCATACCTTAAGAACACCCTCTTCGTTAATTCCGATTAAGGTGGGTACTATTTTAATCCCCAGTTTGTTATAAACTGTTAAGTTCTCATCAAAATAAGTCGGTATCGATATCTTATTGTCATTAAGATATTCCAGTGCGTTTTCCCTGGTTTCTTTTTCTCCGTCAAGCTTATTCAAAAGAATAATCTCCACATTTTCATATTTCATAAGAAGCTCGGAATATTCCTGAAGGTTCTCCATCTCCTCCTTGCAGTATTTACACCAGCTGGCCCAAAAAAGGATAAGAATATTTTTCCCTTTCCAACTTGATAAGTTTACCTCCATACCCGTTTCATCATAGAAAAGCAAATCAGGCATGTGCTCGTTAAGCTGTATTTGATCGGGATAACGGTCTAATTCATCTTCTAATGAATCGGAATCATCTTCTATCGTCGGTAGTTGCTCCTGCTTGTTATTTTGTCTGGGTTCACCCTTCCAAAGCAATAGCGGGATACATAATATGAACACCAAAAAGAGGATACCTATTCCGATAATACATATCTTTTCTGCTTTGCTTAACGATGAAAATTTCATACTCTTTCCTTTCTGAATTCCTATAACCTGTTATTAACTATCGTATCCTATAGCTTCCGATCTTCTACCTTCTGTATCTTGACCTTCTGATACTCATTCTGCTCCTGACCCTTCTGTTCTTCTGCCCTTGTTTCATCTCTCTGTTCATTTCTTTTTTTGCTTGCTTGTATCTGTTACCTTACTGTTTGTCCCCTGTTCTCTATTCCCTTTATCCTGCAGTCTGTCTTCATAAGCCTTCGTAGCTGTTATAATGATATGACCATCTTCAATCGCTTTCAACACATCGATCGTATTAAGAAGAGATTTGCTTTTCTTTTCCTTCTTTGCTTCCTGGTTAACCTGCTTTTTAACCTTCTGGTTATACTTCAGTTCTTCCTTCCTAATTGAATTTTGGTCTGTATTCTGCTTCATCTCTTGGTTGTTTTCCATCGTTTTTAATACAGTCTCAGACTCTGATCCTACCGGTATACCAACTTCAGGTACTATCTTTTCCAACTTATCTTTCGTTGCCTGTAATTCCTCTATTCGACATTTTGACTTATCAAGATAGCTTTGTAATAACAATCCCACTCCTGCCGATGCAAGAATTGTAAAATTCTGAAGGAGATAATAGTGGTATCGGTTCTGCATCTCTACCAACATATGAAGTACAATTGCTCCAATAAAAAATACAGAAAATATCTGCGTATTATTATCCTTTCGCAAGAGAAAATATACTCCTACTCCGGATAAGAATACAACAAGTAAGTAATAAACATTATTCATATCGGATAATTGCTCAAAGATCTCTGCTCTTTGTCGAGTAAGTAATCCTTGATTATTCATGGTTACCACATTGGTTGTTGTTGCATAATCATCATTCGCCCAAACCAAGAAGAATTTCTTGGCAAGCAGTTCAACCGTACCCATGGGATCTGCCTTAACTGATTCCATCGCGATATCCATGCATATCTGATTTACTTCATCGGCTGATTCTGTTTCATAATAAGTATTATACAATAAATTCATGCTCTTTTCACTATAGCCGCCATCATGTTCTCTATCCAGACCTACCATTAGGCTATAGCCCATTGCTCCAGAACTAGCAATATTCTTTTGAATTGCCTGGGATATATTTGCCGTTACAATCTGACCACACAATAAGTATCCCGCCAGCAAAACTCCGATTCTCATCCAGCCCTTCGACAAAAAAATCTTTGCAAAGGGGAGCTCGTTAATATTTTTTTTATAGACTAATTTATCATTTAAAAATATGAGGCAAAATGCAATGGCTAATAAAAATACCAGCGACATGGGACGTATTGCGGATGCTAATCCCAATACGATTCCCACCAGAAAGTGAAGAAGAATTGGCCATATTGCCCTTGCATTCGTTCCATTGTATTTCTTCATAGTAAATACGAAAAGATAGGCAGCGCCATACAAACAGAAGGTAAATACGGCTTCTGCTCCATTTATATTGCTGAATATAATCTGAGACGGCCAGAAGCAGGCTAAAATAAGCGCTACAATCCCAGCAGAACTTCCGACTGCCTTTTTCCCAATCCCATAGCAAAATAATGCAGTAAGGACAGAAAGCACCGCATTAAAATAAAGGCACACTTCCGGTGTCGTACCGAATACTGCAATCACCCTGGATAGTACATAGGCATAGCCGATGGTATGTGGAAATAACGCAATATATTCGTTATTGGACTCTGTTAGCAGAGTACCGTTTTTTATCAACCTGGCTACATCATAGTAAAACTTATAATCCGATTCCATATCAACAGGATAACTTTTTATAAACTTAATCCTCAGAATTAAACCAATAGTCAAAATCAAGATAACCAATACGGCTTCTATCCAGGGAGAAGCTTTACGAAACCGTGCGATCCATATCACAAACCGAGGTCTGGTTATCAGATAACAAATCATGTTAATTCCCATAAGCACCACAAAGAAACCTATAACAAGTATTATCTGTGTTAAGTAAGGATATTTTCTCTCTTCTGCAAATTGAGTTACTCCAAATATTAATATTAATGCTGTAGCCGCCAGATATAGATACCCCGCCAGATTAGTAAACCAGTTCTTTTTCAAATTCATAACGTACCTCTAAAAATCTCTCTTCCTATTCTGTCATTTAATACGCTCAGGATATATCATTACTCCATCCCTAATCCCACTCATTGCTCATTTTCTCTTATGTATTGTATCTGTTTCTAGTCGCTATAATGTTCTTTTTATAATCTCGACAATCTGTCTACAAGCCGTACCATCTCCATAGGGATTGGAGGCATGACTCATTTTATCATATTCTGCTCTGTCTGTGAGTAACCTTCGAAACTCCTGGTAGACTCTCTCTTCTTCCGTTCCAACCAGCTTTAAGGTTCCCGCAGCAACTCCTTCCGGTCGTTCCGTTGTGTTACGAAGTACTAACACAGGCTTCCCGAGACTTGGTGCTTCCTCCTGTATTCCGCCACTGTCTGTTAATACTAATTCAGCCGTATTCATAAAATTATGAAAATCCAGAACATCCAGTGGTTCTATAAGCTTTATTTGCTTATGTTCTCCAAATACTGCATTTGCAGTATCACGTACCACTGGGTTTAGATGAATTGGATAAACTACCTTCACATCCTCAAATTCGTCTAAAACCCTCTTAATCCCACGAAAGATTTGGTACATTGGTTCACCGAAGCTTTCCCTTCGATGCACAGTCATCAACACTAACCTGCTTCCCTTCGCCCACTCGAGAATTGGATGGGTATAATCCTTTCGGATACTTGTCTGTAAGGCATCAATCACAGTATTGCCTGTTACATAGATGGTATCCTCCCGCTTACCTTCCCTCAGAAGGTTCTGCCTTGCCGTATCCGTTGGTGCAAAGTGATAACGAGCAGTAATGCCAACTGCCTGACGGTTAAATTCTTCCGGATACGGGGCCGATAAGTCATAGGTTCGAAGCCCTGCCTCCACATGTCCTACCGGAATTTGCATATAAAAAGCAGCGAGAGCAGTAGCAAATGTGGTAGAGGTGTCCCCATGTACCAGCACAAGATCCGGTCTTTCTTTCTCCAATATGTTCTTCATTCCGGTTAATATACTGATTGTAATATCAAACAGAGTCTGGTTCTTTTGCATAATATCCAGGTTATAATCCGCAGTAACCTGGAAGCAGTCCATCACCTGATATAGCATCTGACGATGCTGACCTGTTAAACATACTATGGTATGAAATTCTTTATTCTTATATAGTTCTTTAACCAACGGACACATTTTAATTGCCTCCGGTCTGGTTCCGAACACAACCATTACTTTTTTCATTCTGATTTATCCTCTTTCTTATCATGACTTCGTGCTCTCAACAGGATAAGCACTGCTGCCAGTAATAACATTCCCATAGCTGCAATTGCCATTACGGTAAATACTACGGGCTGTTTGTTTTCTTTTACAAATTCTCCGATGCTCGGCCGGTTATTACCATCCTCTTCTATCATAAATTCAAAGGTCTTTAACTCTAGATCCGAATCAAGCAATACACAATCACCTTTTAACCCCGCCCGTTCCTTTTTTGATGCAAGAAGAAGCTTCGCCTGTTCCAGAGTATCCTCCCCTGTACCACCAACTGCTAATATTGCTCTTTGGCTGGCGAAGGGTGATTTCAGAAGCTGGAAGGTAGCTATCTCTTTCGCATAATGGTCCGATAGGATGAGAGTACTGTTGCTTAAGAACGCATTCCCCGATTCATTATAGGCAAAATACAGCTGATCATTGATGGATTTCAAAAAATGGTTGTCTGTGCTTGTCCCCACCGTAATGATATTATAATTGGAGTCCGCTTCGGTAAATTCATTGGCGCGAATCACTTTTAAGTCACCATACGCTTTGGTATTTTCGCCGCATAGGGCAACCACCTTGCCAAGCAGATCCAGCTCTCGGCTATCCGGTTCATCACTGGTAATAAGCATGACATCTGACAACGTTCCTCCGATCTGGTATGGTGAAGGAAAATGCTGAAAGGATAGCTTTGTAAGC
This sequence comes from Variimorphobacter saccharofermentans, assembly GCF_014174405.1. Taxonomy (GTDB): domain Bacteria; phylum Bacillota; class Clostridia; order Lachnospirales; family Lachnospiraceae; genus Mobilitalea; species Mobilitalea saccharofermentans. The sequence continues at coordinate 3,622,872 of NZ_JACEGA010000001.1, forward strand.
TCCTTAGAAGGCAGGTATAATACAGAGTCCTCCGTTACATATGCCCAAGGCATCCGATCGTCTCTCATGGTACAGAACAGATCCCTTATTTCCAGATCAAATGCAATCTTAATTGAAGTTGCAGAGGTTCCTACCACATCTGCAGGCATGGTAAAGGTCAATTCATCCCCTGCTGCATATTCCTTGAGTAGCTTTTTACTGGCAATCGGAACGTCGCCCCAGTAAACAGTTATTAACGAACGATTAAAGTCAAGGTTCTCACTATAACGGAATTTCAGTGATATTTTACCGGCGGAAGATAATACATAATCCTTGCCAAACGGAAGATACAATATCTCCTCATGATGGAATGGCCCAATGTAAGTAATTCCACTCCCAATTAAATCCTTAATCTTATAATTACCCACGATTAGCTGATTCAGCTCCTTTGCTTCAGCAGCCAGCGATGCACTATTTGCCTTAACATAGGCAGTACTTATCTTCTCCTGGGAAAGGCGCTCTTCATCAAGAAGCATATGAACTGCTTCCATCAGATTTTCCTTCTGATCGGATACGATGAGCAGCATGGCATTTTGTCGTTCATCCTTCACACGTTTTACCATAACCCGATTAGAAAGATCTGATAGGCTTACCTTTTCATCATTCAGTAGAAGTCGTAATTCCTCCGGCAGGTTCTCCGTTAACGATATGACGATACGGTTTTTTGCCTTATTTGCCTGAGCATCTTTATATAAACCCACAGATATTTTATTTTCTTCAGAAGTATGTGAGCTCATTCCTGCCATCAGATACATAGCTGCTGCAATTTCACTATTGTCTGACTGGTCAGATACCAGAATAGCAGTTCCTTCTCCGGTTGGATTTACCGTAGATACAAAAGGGTAAGGAAAAAAGCTAATTTGATTATTATCCTCGATTAATTCATATCCGGCATATACATAGGAGTCTTCACTAATATTAATCCAACTAGACCAGGACTGGTCCTCCGTACAGCCTTCTGTATCATACATTCTGACATAGGACACCGCTTCCAATACATTATAGCCCTCTTTCAGTAGTTCTATGGGAATCGTTACATACACCAACTGAGTTCTTCCCTCCTGATAGGAAACGTTACAGGAATAAACCGGTGTGTTGTTCACCATGAAGGTTAGAGAAGCCGGAACCTCCTCCGTTATTAATTTACTGGTATTGTATTCAATTACGGTATATACAAATCTGGTATCCCAATACTTCGGTATAGAAAAATAAAAGGAGGTGGAAGAGAATATCCCCTTAAGTACCCTGCTGCTGTCAAAGGAAAAATAGTTTTGGTAAGTTGTATCCGGAATCTCAGGCTTTACCGTATTGGGCTTTGTTGCCTCATAGGGATCCGACTCCAGAATCTGCTCATAGGCTTCCTCCTTTGAGGACATCTCTTCTGTATCCTCGATATTTTCTGTCCCTGTGTTCACAGAAATCGGACTTATATCAGCAGTTGCCAATGCCGTATGTGCTTGTGTTGTAATAAACATTAGTATACAGCATAATATTGATATTACTTTATGAACCGTTTTTCTCATAGCATTGTTCCTTTCGTTAAGTATTCCCTTTTCCATTCCCTGCCGTCTCAACATAGCGTACCGTTTTATCCCACTTAACTTCTCTCTTGAATATCGCATCCGATATGGATTTGATAATCGCATTCACAACTACGGCTACCCACAGCTTTGAGTAGGAAAATAGCATAATCAATACTAAAAAAGCGGATTGTAAGCTAAATTCATTTTCTTCCACTGCCAAGGTAATCATAACATTCAGCACGAATACCATAATTGCCATGACCCATAAAGTAGTAGAAAAGCCGCTTAAGAATACATGGACAAATCCAAGAATTCCGCTGACAAAAATAATATCCGAAAAAATAAGGGAAGATAGCATTAAAATATAAACCAATAAATAGTAAAAAACATCAAAGCGCATTCTTCCGCCTGATTTATCAAAAATATATTTAAAATTCTTCAGTAATACATAGATATTTCCTTTCGCCCATCTGGTGCGCTGCTTAAACCAGATCGAAAGTAGATGGGGTTCCTGCTCCCAGGTTACTGCCAGAGGCATCATTTTGATATAGTAACCCATGCGGTAAATTCGAAAGCTGATTTCCGTATCTTCCGATAGAGCTTTGGGATCCCAGCCACCAATTTCCTCCACTATGCTTCTTCGCATAACAAAATTGGTTCCCGGAATCGTACACAACTTAAAAAAGAAAAATCGACCCGCCTGGTTCATACACTGATAAGCCAATGTCTCAATATTGACAAAGCGTGTTAGTAATGTGGCGTTACGGTTTCTTGTACGGAATTTTCCAATCACCGCACCGATTTTATCATCCGACATCAGATTTTCCACTAAAAGTCTTAGCGCGCCTGGTTCCGGCGTATTATCAGCATCATAAATCGCAATTACACTTCCTTCAGCTACAGAAAATCCTATGTTAAGCGCATTTGATTTCCCCTTTCCTCCGGCCACACTGTCCGTATTAATCACAATCAGCCTTCGATCCGGATTTTTATCCTGTATTTTTCGTAATACTTCTGCCGAATCATCGGAGGAATTATCATTAATCACGATAATTTCGTATTTATCATGAGGATAGTCAAAGTTCAACAACGCAGCTACTGTTCTTTGTATTACAATGCTTTCATTATGAGCCGGAACCATGATGCTTACCATGGGGTACTCCTCTAAGGGGCAATGTCCATCCGTCTGCTTCACACGATGGTAATAAATAAATCCCCCAATGGAGAGTATGATATTAATGGCCATTAGAATCCATATTGCATAGATGGAATAAAGCGAAATAATATCAGCAAAGGTCATTTACTCTCTCCCCCTTCCTTTGGTAAGAGGAATTTATCCCGATTTAATTTTCTAGCCTTAATAATAAAGCCAATAAATACAACGGATGCAATCAGTACAAAGATAATAAGTTTCCGGTTCAACCCTTTTAGATCTTTCGCTATCCAATGAAAAACCGTAGATTGATAATCAAAGTTATCATCATATTGGACAGGTTCATAGGCAATATCTGTTTTCTTATCATTCACATAAAGCTGTCCCTGCTCTGTATAAAAATAAAGTCCATCTGCATACACGGTACAATCAGTATCCCACAAGCTTTTTAGCGGAATATTGGACTGGATGCTGGTATCAATTTTCTCCTTAATCGCTTCAAATCCCTCATAGATATCTAAATACATGGCTGTTGCATGGACCTTCGTCATGCTTTCTCCCGTCTGAACCAAGCCGATGGCCGGTCCCACCATCTTATGTCCGTCTTTATATATAATATTAAACTGTTCTTCTAAGTTAAGCGCTACCTCGTCCTGATCCTGATAGAAAAATACTGTGGAGTACCTTTGTAACAATATTCTTGAGGTTTCTTCAAACATATGATTTTCCGGAACCTCAATTCCTAACGGATACACTCCGAGATTCGTATAGGCCTCTGTTCCAATGGTAAGGTACTTTTGTATCTGCGTAACATTATCCTTATCCTTGATTATTGTAGGTGCATGCATGATTATCGCTCCACCATTAGCCTGAGCATATCGGAGCACATCACAAAATCTCTGCATTGCAGGGTATTCTCCGTTTTGATATATAGGCATAACTGAAATTACAAATGGAAGTCGATATTTAATTAAGTAATCCACAATCTCCAGTAATTTTTCTGGTGGAGTAAATGGATATACTTCATCCAATACAATATATTGGGCATAGGCATGGGGTTCTCCATTATACGGCCAAAGCCACTGAGCCACTTCCTTAATAAAGGATGCCTGCATAAGTGCTTCCGTCATGTCAGAAATCGGAAGGTAGAGAAAATCAAGATATCTTGAATACAGGCCTGCCTCTTCTTCCTTTACTGATATAGAACCATTCTGATAGGTTAATTCCCCATCCAGTAAAATAATATCCTGTTTACTAATCAATGCATCAAATTCATTTGATTCGGAAAACCGATATTTAACGGTGGCAATAGCTGAAGGTATCGATCGAAATCTTAAAGGATACCTCTGACTCTTCACATAATCCTCAACCCCTTCACTTCCCATCAGAAACACATTAAGATCCAGTTTCGCCAGCAGTTCCATAAACCGGCCCAGATCCCCGTGTAAACCATAGCATATCACATTATCATAGTGCTCCAGAACTGCTATGCTTTCATCCACGGTAAGGAATACTGTACTATGCTGAAGATAGGTTAAGATTTTTACGATTGTTTGAATACCTTCAATTTCGTCCTTCGTGGGATTATTATTATATACAATCAATATTTCGGCGTCTTTATACTCTGAGGAGCTTGCTTTTGCTTTCACCGGAAGGAAGCCCACCGCTAGAATTAGCGCTAGTAGAAAAGCTATTACTCTTTTATACATCATATTGAAGCTCACTTTCTGTACATTGCTTATAACGAATCAGATCCCGTCCAAAGGTTTCCTTGTCATACTGCAGATAACCAAACTGCAGATCAATCCGAATTACTTTATTTTTTACAATCTCCGGCATTGCTTCAAAGGAAGTCAGTTTTTCCTTAACACGCCGTTTTACCATCTCTGCTCCCTCTGCATCACAGGACAATATGATGGCTAAGGTTCCCTTATCATCAATTGCATATACTCTGTCTTCAATTCGGATAATATCCTGTACAATAGCTGCCAGTCTTTGTTTTACAATATCCAGATTTTCTGTTCCGAGAACCTTCTTTAATTCCGCCTCATATCGAAGTGCAACAATCATCAAAGTAATATCAATTCCTTTTCTCGCGGCAAGACCAATTTGTCCCTGTAGATCCAGATATAATCCTTTGAGATTATATAGCCCTGTTAACGGATCAATTAGTACGAGTTTCGATACCTGATCCTTCAACATTATATTCTCGGCTTCTAGTCTGGCATTGCCGTTAATAAAGAAATTAACTGCTGCTATAGAAAGTAACGGATAAAAGATCCAGACAAAATGAAGCAACTGAATGGATTCTCCGCTAGAGTAGTAAAAAAACACCTTATACGTCGTATAGATTGTAATTTGAACTCCAGTTAGTACTACTGATGCCATTGTCATGCGAAAAGCAGCAAACAGCATACAGAAAAAGGTAACTAAAAGCATAACGATAAATTCCAGTCTCATCTCCGTAGGGGTATCTATTACAATCAATGCTCCCGCAAAAAGTACTGCAAATAAAGCAAGAATACCAAGATCCTGCCTATAGAAAGTGATTCTCTTTGCATTTTGTGACTTAAGTTTCATTATTTCCTCCATCCTCAAATATCTTAAACTTCGATAATGCTTCAGCTACCAGGAAATATACGATTAAATCAGTGGAAGCTCCCAGTAAAAAGGCATGCTGTGTGAATTCTGCATCCCCACTCATTACAATGGTAATTGCTCCTTGTGATAATCCAATTGCCATTAAAATATAAGTAAGATCCATTAGCTTTATTGATGAGTTCTCTATCTCTGAAGCATTTTTCACTTTTTTTCTATTAACAAGATAGGTTAATACTAGTAAAATGAAAAGATATCCTACCGTCTGTGGTGCGAAATGAACCTTTATATAATTCCAACCTGACCAGAATACAGACTTGGCCATGGGAGGCATTCCATAGCTTTTTTCATAGTTGCCACAATAGCTTCTATGAAGACTGTTTGTACTTTTAACTGCCACATCCAGCATTCTTAAAAAAGAAACCGGATGCTTTATATAATAAAAAATGATTTCCGAAGTATCATATTCATCAAAAAACCCCTGACTAAGCTTTTCATCATCAGGAAGAATAAAAGGGTAAAAATCATAAGCTGAGGTATTTGCCATTACAGAGTATGAGTTATGAATCCCAAACTCGGCCAAAGCCTTCTCCGGATTCGGTGCTTGAAATAACACACCACGAGTCATAGCATGGTATTTGCTCGTTAACGTAAAATCCGATTCCAGAGTAAACGAGGAAAGCATACCCATCATACTCATGAAGAATGCACAGAATACGTAACATACCTTCATACGTAACCTCTGATTAAAGAATAATGCCCTAATGAAAAAGCCTGCAATGGCAAATCCAATGACTCCACACTGTTGTCTCGAGGTGGTAAAAATACTTCCATATATCAATAACGCTACTATACTCCAGTAGCTCTCCTTCTTTCGCTGTATATTGCATAGGAATGCTACGCTGCCAATTAGGCAGATGAACCAGAGTGCTTCAGGATAAAACGAACTAAAATATGCAATATAGGATACATCCCCGAAGATAATTACGGATAATATCCCTATGGCGATTGCCTCCGAGAAGTTCTTAACCTTGTTCACTGCATTTTTTGTAAGTAGATATACGGCTGGAAGATATAGTACACCGTAGAGTAATGCTAAGAAACGTAGATCAAATATCTGATCCCGTGTAAGCAATTGATCCAGTGTTACCGCTACCTGTACAATGATATCCTGGGAATTAGATGGCGCAAAGGCTCCTGCCTCATCTCCCCGTAAATAGTATCTTCTTATGTAATAATTATTATAGATATCCTCAGGAGATTCTTCGATATAGGAAATACCGGCCCGATCCATAACCTTATATAGGGTTCCGTCATCAGCTACACCAAGATACGGCGGAACAAATAGCATAACAATCCAAAGCAACCCCACTGCAACCGATGTAGCTATAGCGATACGATGGGGATTGTATTTGGCATACATCCCCTTGTTCACTATTTGCCGTTTTCCCACCAACCATTTCCATGCTTTTGAAAATCTCTGCAACGCGAAAACTAGCTTATTTCCCTTGTCTTTTCGATCTTGCATGTAAATTCCTCTTTCTCTTCCTGCTCAAAATCCTTAAGATAGCTTTCAATAAAATATCGAGGGCGCTTCTTGGTCTCAAGATATATCTTTCCAATATATTCTCCTACTATACCTATAGAAAGCAGTAACAATCCCCCGATGGCCCACACAGATACCGCTACACTGGCCCATCCAACTATTGTCTTGCCTGTAAAATAACGTACTAAAATATAAACCAGCATAAGAAGACTAAAGAGAAAAATAAAGCCCCCAAAAGCTGAAATCATACGAATTGGTCTGGTGCTGAAGGATGTTATGCCTTCCCAGGCAAATTCCATCATTTTCGTCAGAGGATATTTACTTTTACCTGCAAAGCGTGATTTCCTTTCATAATAAACAATATCCGTCTTATAACCGATTAATGGTATGATTCCTCTCAAGAAAAGGTTGACCTCCTGAAATTCATCCAGTCGTATCAGAGCCCGTTTACTCAGTAGTCGATAATCCGCATGGTTATATATCGTCTTGGCTCCTAAGACATTCATCAGCCTATAATATAATTCTGCCGTTTTCTTCTTAAACCAAGAGTCTGTATCTCTGGAGCTTCTGACTCCATAAACTACGTCACAGCCTTGTTGATACTTAAGCAGCATTTCATCTATTGCATCAATATCATCCTGTAAGTCCGCATCCATGGATATCACTACATCAGCATCATCTTTAACAGTAAGAAGTCCGGCAAGCAATGCATATTGATGCCCCCTATTTATACTCAGATTAATACCGGAAATGATGGGATTTTTCTTGTGTAATTCACGGATAATCCTCCAGGTATCATCTTTTGATCCGTCATTTACAAAGGTTATCCTGCTTTTACTACTAAGTATTCCAAACTTTATCATCCCATCAATTTTATAGAGTAATCGAGATGCAGTCTCCGGCAAAACCTCTTGTTCATTGTAACAGGGTATTACAATATTTAGTATGATACTCATAAGCCCGATCCTTCCTTTTGAAATAGGACACAATAAATTTCATTTTCTTTGCATTAAAGTTGTTTCTATAGTTCAAATGTACTATTTTTGCTAATCATTATAACAGAACTTTTCACGCATTTCTACCACAATATTCACCATTTTTCTCTTATATCTTACAAATTATTATCAATTAATACTAATATACAACGACAGAATAATAATAATCGTGTTAATAAAAGAAAGTATGCCATCGTATCCACAGATTCGACAACATACTTTCTTGACATTTATTACGATATTAATCTTGATATAAACCACTCATAAATATTGATTATTGAATGTCGGTTTTTATAGCTTCATATATCCATAGCCATCAACAATCGCTTCTAGTCTCTGCTTTGATTGACACATAGGGCATTCACCAATGGTATAGCTTTGATAATCGGGAAGATCCTTTGCATGAAAAATCGAGTACACCGGTACATTATCTACCTGATCTACAGCACTGAAGATTGAGCTGATTCCTTGTATTATTCCGCCATAATATTGAATACAATCCAGGCTTTTTTTCAAGGTATCACCTGTAGTGGCAGAAGCTGCCAGTAGTAAAATGTGTTTTCCATAAACAGCTGGTTGAATATTTTCTCTGAATATCATTTGTCCGTTGGTATTGAATTCCGGATTAATAATGTAGATTGTCTGATGTGCATTCATCGAACGAATTCCTGCACCTGATAATTCCTGTGCCATAAAGGCACCGATTACTTCACAGCCGTCCAGACAAACAATGGTGTCAACAACCACACTATTTACATATTGTTTAGCCATCTGTTTAGCAGCTTCCGCCGCTTCCTTCTGTCTGGTTTTCATTGTCGTCAAATCAATATAAAGATTAACATGGGAGTTACTGGTAGCAAAATGACCCGGTATTATCTTCAGTACAATTTTCTTATTCATCGGTGCATGAATCTTAATTGCTCTTCTTTCCATTCAAATACCCCCTTTGTGAATATAACACCTGTATTAGGATTGCATATAGGATTGTGACATCTTTATTATACCCCATATATTCCCACTCGACAAGGGTACCTCTGAATATTGTAATTCCTAATTGGATATCTTACTCAGTCCAAGAAATGTACCTGATATTCATCCTTTAGATCCTGTACCATGCTGGTATAACGTCTCTCGCAGATTTCATAACGACCTTCATTAAGATCATCATAGCATGGTTGTAAATAGTCCACCCATATTCTTCGGTAGGCATCCTCATTGTCTGGAGAAAGAGTAATTGCCGATACGATTAAGGGAGCGATCCGGTAATAGACCTGAACCTTTTCTTTCCGTTCCTGTGTCTGTTGCATGTAGGTATCACGAAAGAAACGAAACAGCTTCAGTTCCTCGCAATCATCCGGTTTATTCATGTTTTCACACGCTGCTGTCGTTATAAAACACCAGCCCTTACGCTGAAAGCCCTCTTGCAGCTGTTCATAGCTTCCTTTTGCTAATTGGAACTTCGGATATCGGACCGTCCATTCTTTTATAATCCTGTCTATCAGTATATCCCCATAACCTATCTGTAAATGATTGATCATTGGCACCGTATACACCATTAAGAAAAACCGGTATTTTTCGATGAGGAGTTTCTTTGGCTCCGTCAGCACACCCGTTTTCGCTGAATTTATATTATTCTCTATACACTTAACCAGCTCTGACGCAACTGTTTCTGCAACAATCGAATCCCTCCCCTCATCCAGCTCGGCATAATTTGTTACAGTATCAAACAACGAACGGCAAGCCTCCACATAATCTACAAAAGCCTGTTTGTAATCCTTCTTGGTAAATTTAGAAAGAAATACCTCATAATCCTTAACCAGACTGGGGATCTGCATTATGCTTTCTTGATATTCTGCTTCCATTCTTTGTCGTACATCCGCTGATATGACTTCCAGCTCCTTGTCCTTCGTACGAAAGCTTTTACCACAGTAGATACAGATACAAGTCTCAAGTTCCTCCGGTATATGAAGTTCCCCGTTACAGTACGGGCATTCCCTGATTATATATTCCATTATTGTCCTCCATTTAAAATGACTGCTACTTTAGTTATTATAAATCACTTGTCATCAATTTTCTATCCCTATCGCTGAAACTATAGTTATTAATAAGATCATTCAGCCACTTCTGGAGATCATCTGCTATGCTTTTAAAATAGTATTGACATAATACGGTAAATAATGTACTATTTACTAAACTGTTAGTTTAGTTATTATAACATTGGTATATTTTTCGGTACATTGTTTTAGGTATGCGAGGGGGAATTATGAAAAACACAAAAAAAGAAGCTCTGGCTGAATTTCATCGGTCAAATATATTAAAAGCAGCTGAAAAGCTATTTTTTGAAAATGGAATTGATGACACTACTATTGACAGCATCGCGAAGGAGGCCGGCTATAGCAAAGCAACACTTTATGTATATTTTAAAAATAAGGATGATATTGTAAATGCCTCCTATTTAAACGGTATGCAGTTGTTCTATGACACAATTGCTGACGCAGTACGAAACATTTCGGATTTTATTGCTCAGTTTTATTCCGTATGCGATGCGATGGTCGCCTTTCAAAAGGAATATCCGTTTTATTTTGACAGTCTATTGAGGGATATGAATTTTGCATCGATGGAAAATGATTCCCCTAAGATATTCGAGGAAATTGTCAAGGTGGGTGATAAAATTGATGAGACCATAATAGAACTATTAAAGCTCGGTGTGAAGCAAGGCTATGTACGTGAGGATATTCGCCTACAGGAAACAGAATACATGCTTTGGGCCAGCATCTCCGGTGTAATCTATATGGCAAAGCATAAAGAGAGATACTTCTCAACCTGTATCAAGGTGACAAAGGATGACTTTATTCGATACAGCTTTGACCTACTGCTACAATCCATTCAAAAATAAGAAGCAGAAGCGCTTATCAGAACTATATTTATTTATATAGAATTATCTAAGGAGGATGTATGAGTAAAAAGAAAAGAAACCTAGTTATCCTTATTGGCCTAATTCTTATCATAGGCATAATAAGTCTATTAGTCTACTTAGCGTTTTTATCAAATTATCAAAATAAGGTTGCCGCTATTGAAATTCAAGATATTGATTTTTCTGATATACCGGATGGAACCTATTATGGTGAATGTGATGTGAATTTTATACGAGCAAAGGTATCTGTAACTATGGAAAACGGAATCATTACGGATATCACTCTTCTCGAGCACAAGAACGGAGAAGGTAAACCGGCAGAGCGCATCATTGATGACATAATAAAGGCCCAGAGCCTTGAGGTCGATGCGGTATCCGGTGCAACAAATTCGTGTAAGGTTATAACACAGGCCATTATGAATGCATTAGAGAACAAATAATCAAAGAAAGGATGCGATTACCCATTGTCGTAGTTATGCAATCGGGTTATCAGGTTAAAGATATGAATGATATTGAAGCAATTGAATTACGTCAGTCAAGACGTTCTTATTTAACATTCCCCCTGGAAGCATCAACCATAGAGTATTTTAATACTCTAATTAAAGAATATAACAAGCAAAGCGGTCTCTCCATACAGCTTATTGAAGATGGGAAAGCCTCCTTTAAGGGATTTTCTCCTGCCTACGGATTATTTCATGGAGTTCAAAGCTATTTTGCTATGGTAGGCAAGTCCTCGGACCCTCATTTGAATGAAAAAATAGGATATTATGGAGCGTTACTGGTTCTTGAAGCAACAAAGCTTGGGCTTGGAACCTGTTTTGTGGCCGCTACTTATAACCGCGACCGCTGTAAATGTAAGGTAGAAGCAGGCGAAGAGCTGATCTGCCTGATTACCGTTGGACATGTCAATGAGAATAAGGGTTTCAAAGAGAGAACCATATATAAAATGGTTCACCGAAAATCAAAATCAATTGAGCAGCTATATACCTCCGAGGGTACTGTTCCGGACTGGTTTATCCAAGGAATGAAGGCCGTTCAAAAAGCTCCTTCTGCAATGAATCAGCAACCCGTTCAATTCCAATATAAAGAGAATATTGTTACTGCAAATGTTGCTGATGCTTCAGGCCATCTGGGAATTGACCTTGGTATTGCAAAGTTGTTTTTTGAAAAAGCCGCTCAAGGTAAGTTTGAGTTTGGAAATGACGCACCCTTTTCAAAGATGTAACTATCCCATTATGCCTCATTTTGCTAAAATCATGGCAGATATCGCCTCTATGATTACAGCTCCATCAGTGATTGTTTCAATGATCTCAGTCCCTGCATGACTGTCCTTAACATAAACCTTCCATTCTCCCTCCGGTATACTCATCCTGGCATTATGCCGATTCGCATTATAGATAACGCATAGCTCGCCTTCATTCAAATCCCGGATTACAAAAGCCACTATATTAGCCTCGGGAGTTTCAAGAAAGCTTAGCTTTTCCTGAAGCTCCTGAGTTGTCGTTAATCGTAACAGCCGGTGAGCTTTCCGAAATTCCATCATACCTTTATAATAATCTACAATCATCCTATTCTCGGTCACCAGATCCCATTTCAGACTGTTCACAGAATCCGGCGAACGATAGCTGTTTTCATCGAATTTCATTTCTTCCACATTTATAGGTTTACTTCTTAAAAATTCTTCTCCCGCTTGAAAAAAGGGAATCCCTTGACAGGTAAATACAATAGCTGCGGATAGAAGATTCATTTTAATTCGATCCTCTCTGCTTGCCTCTGGACACGACAAGGTCAGTTTATCCCACAAGGTAAGATTATCATGGGCGGAAGCATAATTAATAACCTGTGTTGGTTCGGCTGCCCAAGGAGCATTGGAGTAATTCACCTTCCAATAATCAATACCCGCATGCTGTGTTGCCGCAACTACTCCGAACTTAATTGTATCTTCCATTCCAGGTTTTCCATTGACAAAACCTCTCTCCTGGGCCGAGAATACACTACCCTTGATACCATCCCGAAGATTATCACTAAATACTGCAATACCTGTATCCATGTGACAGATGTTTACCTTCAATGCTCTCTCCCAATCCGGCAATGGTGATAAGCCTCCGGTCCATCCCTCACCATAAACAATAATAGTAGGATCGATTTTATTTAATTCATAACGTATTTGGTTCATGGTCTCAATATCATGAATTCCCATTAAATCAAAACGAAATCCGTCAATGCGGTATTCTTTCACCCAATGTATCAGTGAATCAATAATGAATTTTCTCATCATGTAGCGTTCCGATGCGGTCTCATTGCCACACCCCGAGGCATTGGAAAAATACCCTTCCTGCGTTAACCGATAATAATACCCTGGTACAATCCGGTTGAAATCCGATTCTACACTTTCATAGGTGTGATTATATACCATATCCATAATAACACGAATTCCGTTTCGATGGAGTGCTTGAACCATTTGCTTAAATTCTTTAATTCGTACCTCACCGTGATAAGGATCAGTGGAATAAGACCCTTCAGGCACATTAAAATGCTGCGGATCATAGCCCCAATTAAACTGTGGTTCATTCAGTCTGGTTTCATCCACGGTCTTATAGTCGAAGGCAGGCAGTAAATGAACATGTGTTATTCCTAACTGTCGTAAATAATCTAATCCAGTTGCCTCTCCATGAGGATTTATGGTCCCAGTTTCCGTAAATGCCATATATTTTCCCTTGTTTAACATACCGGAACTCTCATCGGATGAAAAGTCTCGTATATGAAGTTCATAGATAATTGCATCGGTAGAAGACACGAGCTCTGGCAGCGGTTCTGAACGAAAGCCCTCCGGATCCGTTGATGATAGGTCGATTATCATTCCTCTTCTACCATTTACCCCAACTGCCTTCGCATACGGATCCACTGCTTCCTTACTTTCTCCATCAACAGTCACTACATAGGTATAATAAATTCCATTATAATCGCCATAAAGCACTGTCACCCAGGTTCCTTTGATGTCCCTGGTCATTTCCAGGGTCTGAAAGCAGTCGTCCTGATCACCTGATTTATATAAATTGACGGAGACTCTGCTGGCTGTTGGAGCCCAGATTCGAAGCCTGGTCTGCTCCTTCTCCCAGGTTGCTCCAAGATCATTCCCATCATATGAATTTGCTTCTATAAACTCTCTTGTGGAAAAATAATTATAATATTGCAGCATTCTGTAATTATCCAATATTAACCTCCAAATATGCATAACAGATTATATTCATTGCAGCTTCCCAGTGAAAGAAATCTGCCATATAGTTTCCAATATATATGATTATAACCACCTTATGACAACCTATTACGAAAAATAGAAGGTACCTCCATATCCTGCGCAGTGTTCGCAGAAGCTTTTGGAATACCTTCCATTCATTTTATCCAGCCTTATAATCATCTCTAATATAGCTTATGTTCTATCGGTCCCATTTATCACATAGAGAATTAATCTGACTCATAAACTTGGCAAGGTCCTTATTGGCACCTCCCTTATTACGCTGTATCACTGCAGCAAGGCGTTTTCCTGCCTGAACCAGTCGATCAAATACGGTATCTCCATGACCACCTGTGGAAGCAGCCTCCACCTGCTTCTTAACTGGAATGATAACGCCTTCCTTAACACATTTATTCGTAAGAAGATCATATACTGTTCCACTATAGGGTGCTACCGCATGATATCCCAGTTCATCTCTTATGTAATCGGTGAAAAGCTTGCAGACAGTGTCATCCCCGTGTACCACAAATACATTATCCGGTTTTTTCTCAAAGCCGGTCAGCCACTTGATCAGTCCATCCCTGTCCGCATGTCCGCTTACACCGGATAAACGACGAATCTGAGCACTTACCTGTATCAATTCACCAAATAGCTTAACCTCCGTAGCACCATCCAAAAGGATTCGTCCCAGGGTACCGACGGATTGATGGCCTACGAATAAAATCGTACTATCCTCTCTCCATAGGTTATGCTTCAAATGATGGCGAATTCTACCCGCCTCACACATACCTGCAGCAGATATGATTACCTTTGGTTCTTCATCAAAGTTGATTGCTTTTGACTCATCAGAGGTGATGGAGGTTCTCAAGCCAGGAAATGCAATTGGATTGATTCCTCTCTTAACAAGCTCCATTGCCTCCTTATCAAAATATCCGTTCATGTAGTCATGGAATATCTGAGTTGCCTCTACAGCAAGGGGGCTATCTACGTACACCTTAAAATTAGGGTGCCCGTGAATCAGTTTGTCCTCCTTAATCTTCCGAATATAATATAATAACACCTGAGTTCTCCCCACCGCAAAGGAAGGTATCACGACATTCCCGCCACGGTCAAAGGTGGATTGTATAATATCAGTTAACTCACCAATGTAATCCGGTGCTTCTCCATGATTTCGATCCCCATAGGTGGATTCCATTACTACATAATCTGCTTCCTTAATATACTGAGGATCATTTATCAAAGGCTGATTCAAATTCCCGATATCACCGGAGAACACGATTTTCTTTGTAACATTTGCTTCTGTAATCCATATTTCAATACTGGCTGATCCCAGTAAATGTCCTACATCGGTAAAGCGTACCTCCACTCCCTCAAAGAGTGTAAACTTCTCTCCGTATTCATGAGGGACAAATAATCGAATTGTGGAAAGGGCATCTTCCATTGTATAGATAGGAACTGCAAGCTGATCACCGGAACGCTTCCCCTTCCGGTTCTTCCACTCTGCTTCTGCCATCTGAATATGTGCGCTGTCTCGTAGCATTATGTTACATAAGGCGCTTGTTGCTCCAGTAGCATGTATATTCCCCCGAAAGCCTTCGCTATATAGAAGTGGCAGTTTTCCGGAATGATCCATATGTGCATGGGTTAATAAAACAGCATCGATGTCGGCAGAGGCTACCGGTATCTCCTGATTCTCATAGGTATCTGCCCCCTGTTCCATTCCACAGTCAATTAATACTTTCTTTCCGCAAGCCTCAAGAAAGAAACAGCTCCCTGTCACTTCATGAGTAGCACCCAAAAAGGTTAGTCTCA
Source organism: Variimorphobacter saccharofermentans (assembly GCF_014174405.1). Lineage (GTDB taxonomy): Bacteria > Bacillota > Clostridia > Lachnospirales > Lachnospiraceae > Mobilitalea > Mobilitalea saccharofermentans. The sequence goes on from NZ_JACEGA010000001.1 coordinate 3,638,687, forward strand.
TAAAAAACCCTCCTTAGTATATTCGTAATAATGACCCCCCGTTATTCCTTGATTGCCATTCATATATTACCCTTAGTATACGGCTTTTTCCAAACTATAACAAGAGGAAATCTTACAAATGAGGGTTTTTTGATGACTCGACTAAGGGACGGTTACTGGCAGGTCGTGCGGAAATGGGTACTCAATAGTTTTTTCACTTTCTTTTCATTTCTTTAATAATCTGTTTAGTATGTTGATCAATCTGACGGGATTCGGTTATTTTTTGTAAGGCCTTATTATAGGTAAAATCATCAAGGTCGTTATTCTTCAAATACTCCATTGTAATCTCAGGTAGCTGTATATAGTAAATCGATATTGCCCAGGCTACTGCCATTTTCACATAATATTCATCCAGCTTTATTCTGTCAAAATGCTGAAATGCGAAAGGTGCATATTCGGAGGATATAAAATAATTTATCAGCATTACGACTCCAAAACGAACTTCATATTCCTTGTTCGATTCCAGATAAGGCTGAATGAATTCCCAAACACGCTCTTTGTGGGATCTGGTTATTTTCAAACCACTGCAAAAGCTGTCGCAAATTGACCAGCAGTCTATTTTCGGTATAAACTGTTCCACCAAGACTAAGATTTCCTCTATGTTTCCCTTTAGCTTTCCGATTACCAGCCCCTGAAGCATAACCTCCTCAAAGGTGTTATCTTCTGCTTTTGCAAGATATCCCTGCCAATCTCCCTTGGCAATGTCTGATGCCATTTTCTGCAGAAGCGGTAGTCTGACCCCTAGAATGTTCTCTCTGCCGGGTAATAGAGAGGAGGAAAAGACTCTGTATTTTTCATCAGCCAGATGATTTAATTGTTCACGTATTGTTAGATCCATAGGAATTACTCCATCTTTCTAATAGTTTTCGATTAAGTATTTTAATGGTACCTCTTTGTAATTCTATGACACCTTCGTTTTGGAAATATTTCAACATACGTGTGACAACTTCCCTTGCGCTTCCCATATGATTTGCGATCTTTTCATGGGTGATTTTCAGTTCCTCAGAAGCATCCACAACAGATTGTTCCAGCAGAAAAGAAGCCAAACGCTTATCAAAGCTCGTGAATAGGGCCTGTTCCATAATCCACATGACATCTGAGAAACGAGAAGCCATAAGATCGTTAGTAAACTTTTGAACCGCTATTACTTCATCGGACAACTTCTGGAATTCCGGCGTAGGTATTAGAAAAGTGGTTGTATCTTTTTCTACCTCCACATGAATATCAAATGCAATATTCCTCATGATACAGGAGGCGGAAAAGATGCAGACATCACGATCAAATAAGCGGTATAGCGTAATTTCCTTACCACTCTCCGATACGATATAGGCCCTGACCTGACCGGTATGAATCAGATAAAGTCCGGAGCAGTATTCCGAATTACTATGCATGCTTTCTCCTGGAAGAAAGCTTTTCTTAATAATTATGTTTTGTAACTTCATTTTTTGTGACTGATTCAACTGCTTCCAGAAACCTAAGGTTTCCTCTAAGAAATGAATGTCCTCATAACTGCTTACCATACCGTTCCTCCACCCCATTCCTGTTTATAACGATTTTCATAAATACAAAATAGCATGCAAGGCTCAAATATGTATATTTTTACCTCGCATGCATTGTTATTTTCTTTGTAACTTAGTATAACTTATATTTCCAACATTCTCAAGATTTCTTTTTTCGGTTTTACTCCGACAGAGGTTGCGGACACCTTTCCATCCTTTACAACCATCAAGGTAGGAATACTCATAATCCTGAACTTGGATGCCAGCTCCGATTCTTCATCAATATTAATCTTACCCACCTTTGCAGTGCCTTCCATCTCGTCTGCAATTTCTTCTACTGTAGGAGCAACCATCCGGCAGGGTCCACACCAGGATGCCCAGAAATCTAGTAATACAGGCTCCTTTGAATTTAATACTTCCTGATCAAAATTATGCTTTGTAATTTTTATAGCAGCCATAAGAATTCCTCCATTATATTTTATTCGTTTTATGGGCTTACTATATCACAATACGCATTTTGCATCTGTGATGTTATCACAAAAGAGGCTTTATTTTCTACTCCCTAATCAAATAATCTATATATTTCTTGTCAGAAAATAGGAAAATGGTACAAGTAAAGTAGATTTACCATGTCCTCCTGCCTAATTATGTAATATTATGAAATACAAGAGTATATATTACTATAGGATCACATAGAGGATTTATCGAATTTACTGTATTTCGCCAGAATGGAGGTTATAATGAATGTTCCTTTGAACCAAATGCCCAACCCTACGAAGGAGCAACGACACGAAATGTTAAGAGATGCATTAGAAAGAGAAGGACGATCTGAGGACTTTGATTATATCACACATTTCCTAAGTCCTCCAAATGAGATAACTACGATTACAGCTCCTGGAGTTTTGCAGGGTGCTAAAATAGGTATACTGGGAGGAGGCGTAGCCGGGATGGCCGCTGCCTTTGAGTTGCGCAAGCTTGGCGCCGATATCACTATATTAGAAGCCTCAGAAGATCGAATCGGAGGCAGAATATATACTTATTACTATGAACCCTCCAGAACCTATTTCGGTGAGTTCGGAGCCATGCGAATTCCGATATCCCACGAAACAACCTGGTATTATATTGATCTGTTGGGACTTGATACCGTTTCCATGACATCTCCCAGACGGAATAATTTTATCTATGTGCATAATACCAGAATTCGAACAACTCAATCCATTGAAGAGTATCTGTATCCGTTCTTTGATCTGACTCCACAGGAACGAAATACTCCGTGGAGCGAGTTGAGTGAATATGCCTTCCAATATGCCTTTCGTATACTTCCAGCAGATATCCGAGCAGAGCTTATCCAGGTTCTACCCGAGTATTCTCCGCAAATACTTGCATTAATGAATATCAGTCTTAGACAGAACTTTGAAGAGCTGGGCCTTAGTCAGGGAGCCATTCAGCTTCTGTCTGGAATTGACTCCGCAGCTGGTGCTTTACTACATAATAGTTATACCGAATACGCTCACGAGGATTATAGCCTGGACTTTATAAATATCTATCAAATAAAAGGAGGAAATGTAAATCTACCACTTGCTTTTTATGAAAGCTTCTTATCAGAAAGCCCAAGCGTATACTCCGATATCGACTCATCCTCGCTTGGAAAAGTAATATATAAGAGTGGACACAGGGTAACAGGAATTTATCAGTCGAACTACCGAAATAAAATAATTATTCGATATACCAATACCTTTGACATGACCGAAAGTGCGGACATATTCGACTATGTCATCTGCTCCCTACCTTTTTCCGCCCTTAGAACCGTAGAAATAAAGCCCTACCTCAGTAACATAAAAATGCAAGCAATTACAGAAGTGTATTATGCTAACGCACAGAAAACCCAATTCTTTTGTAATCGACGTTTCTGGGAAAGAAATACCGATTATGGTAATATAATCGGAGGGATCTCATTTACCGATCTCCCCATACAATCCAGTTAGTGTAAAGTATTTTACACTGATTTTTTATAAGAACCCTTTATTTTTCAAGGGTTACAGAGCTTTTTAAAATAAAAAAACAATGACCCCCTATTTTCAGTTATAATTGAAGTTACCACACAACAAAATACTGAAGAAAGGTCATTGTTATGGACTCAATTATACTCTATTTAATTAACATTATTCAAGAGCAGTACAAACAAATCTGCTATTTACTTCTCTTTATCTGCAAATATATTCCTCTCAAGCAGTGGGCTTTCGATGATTCCCATTCCCCTGAGTACCAAAAATTCAAGGTTGATAAACTTCCTACTGTGTACACTCCTGCAACCTTCGATTATCAGCTTTACATAGCTTATATCAAACACCGCTATGGTTACCTGATTAAACCAATCAAACGCCGTTCCGAATCTGATATCCCAAAGGATTTGGTCTGTCCCCGCTGCGGTGCTCCTCACGATTACTTATACAAAAACAATGGCGCCAAAGGTCAATTCATGTGCAAGGTCTGTGAGGAACTCTTTAACTCCGATAACATTTATAAGCATACCATCGAGCTTCGCTGCCCTTACTGTGGTAACATCTTGGTTCCCAAGAAGGAGCGTAAGTTCTTCCGTATCCACAAGTGTACCAATCGTAAATGTAGCTATTACCTAACCAATAAACGTAAGCTTCCACCAGATCTGAAACCGGAAGAAAAACACAAATATAAGCTCCACTATATCTATCGTGAGTTCACGATGGATTTCTTTCGCATGGACTTACACTCCCTTCCGTCAAATGCCACGGGCTTCAGTTTCAAGAAGTTTTCTCCTCATATACTGGGATTGGTTCTAACCTATCATGTAAACCTAAAGCTCTCCACCAGACAGACTTCTCATGCATTGAAAGAGGTTCACGGTATCGACATTTCCCACACTACTGTTGCCAGTTATGCTATGACCGCGGCTTGTGTCATTAAGCCTTTCGTAGACACCTACGATTATAAACCATCCAACATCCTCTCTGCCGATGAAACCTACATCAAAAAGCTCGGTAAAAAGCATTATGTCTGGATTATCATGGATGCATGTAAAAAGAGCATCCTTGGCTATCAGGTCTCCGATAACCGGAGTGTCGGTCCCTGTATTCTTGCCATGCGCATGGCCTTCGAGAAGTTCAAAGTGTTTCCCTCAAAGCTTCTGAAATTCATTGCTGACGGTTATAGTGCCTATCCTCTGGCAGCCCAGTATATAAAAGCTCAGAAAGGATGGGACTTTGACGTAACACAGGTAATCGGACTTACAAATGATGATGCTGTTTCAACCGAATTCCGTTGGGTCAAACAGGTTGTGGAACGTTTAAATCGTACCTTCAAGATGTCCTACCGCATCACCAATGGTTATAACAGTGATGAGGGTGCCTTGTACGGAGTTTCCCTGTGGGTTGCTTATTACAACTTCCTAAGACCGCATCCCCATAATTACTGGAAACCTTTAAATGAGATAGATGAATTCGAGAAAGTAGGGAACATGCCCGCCAAGTGGATTATCCTCATCCGTTTGGGGCAGCAAAAAATCTTGGAAATGCAGAAATCCTCCGCTGTGTCAGGTAATACCTGTTCCTAGATTAAGGAGCCAGAGGTGGTACCCAGCCACCGGAAGTTTACTTCCGGCTTGACCTTGAATGCAATAAAAAGTAATGCTACAATGCTGTGAATACGACGGTAAGAACTTCCTGTTCCTGAGTTACTTCGCCGTCGGTGAAACCTTCAGAGCATTACTTTTTGTTGCAATCAAGGTTGGCGTAGTCTGCCACTGCATAAATTTCTAGTTAAAATATTTGCTTTTTCAATGTTCAAAGGATCATATTTCTTTACATCAGTTTTTCATACCAAACTTTACACTACCACAATCCATTATATATCCTAGCGATCATAATCAATGCCTGATTAACCAAATGTGCTCATCGGAAGAGCCTGGCGTATTACTAGCCTCCTATGGTCTAGAACAAAATGCTACCCGTATTGCTGGATTGGAACCAATGGAACGTTATGAAACTATACGTCAAAACATTGAGGAGGTTCATGGATTACCAAAAGGATTTTTAAACTCCTTCATCATAAGCAATAAAACGGTTAACTGGTTCACAGAGCCGAACTTTAGAGGTGCATTCGCGTATTATTTACCGGGACAAAAGGAACTCTTCGCCTATGAGATGCAACGACCGGAATACCAAAATCGACTATTTTTTGCTGGAGAGCATACCTCTACAAAACATGGCTGGATACAGGGAGCTCTGTTCTCCGGAAAAATGGCAGCCAATCAACTGGCATATGCCCTAAATACCTTGTAAATTATTAGAGAAAATGGGTTGTAAGTATTATACTTTGCTAAAAGGATCTTACTGTGTCAATATAGACATCTGTAAGATCCTTTCTTAAATAAAGTAAAGTTAGAAATCATGCAATACTCATCATGGTGTCCAGTCTGCGATGAAGCTTAGCATAATATGCAAGCGTCTTTTGATCACTGACAAGACGACCTGATTGATAATATGTAACATCGGGTCCATTATACTCTAACATGCCATTCGCTCTTAATATATTCTTCAGATGGTTCACAGTACCCTCGCTTCCATCGATAAACTCAACACTTGGCGGAAAAATTCTACGGAAGGTGTCTTTAAAATAGTTAAAATGTGTGCAACCCAATGTCAGGGAAGAATAATTCTCAAGGTGATATTCCGAAAGCTCTTTACGAAGATATTGCTCAACTTCCACAGTCTCGAAATTCCCTGTTTCTGCGAATAAAACCAATTTGGGCAACGGTAGCAGATCCACTCTATGGTCATCATCCACCTGTTGTAGTAGATTTCGAAGCTTTTCCTCTTTCACAGTAATCGGAGTTGCTATTACCATGACTCTCTTTCCCGAACACTTCTGCACAGCCGGTTTCACTGCCGGCTCCATTCCTAAAATCGGTATACTGTATTTCATACGCAGGGTATCGATTGCTATACTGGTAGCCGTGTTACAAGCGATGACAATCGCCTTTACATCCTGATGAACCAGAAACTCCACTGCGTCCTCCACATACTGTAGAACTTCTTCCTTCCTTTTGGTTCCATAGGGAACGTTATCCGTATCCGCATAATATATAAACTCTTCCTGTGGCAATGTGATCATTGCCTGATGAAGGACGGTTAATCCTCCGATCCCCGAGTCAAAAAAACCGATTTTCAATTTCACTCCGCCTTTCTCTCATCGTATGGGTATTCTTCATAATCGCAGATTAGGAGCTCGCTTACTTCGTTTGCTCGCTCACGTTTCACTTATCCATTGTACTTTCTCCGTATATTCAAGCTTGCTTGATATACGGAGAAAGTTCTATGGACTAATCTGCTTATCGTGAACATTATAACATAATTTGGGGAAATGGAATATATAATGGTACAATTTCTTATTTTTCAGTTTCTGAATACTATTTTACAAAGGGGATTATTTTGATCGCTATTTCTAAAAACCCTTATTCAATAAACAGTATCAAGAAATACAAATACTCATCCGATCACAATCTACAGTTTAAAACACAGGGCCACCGCTATTTTATGACATACTAAAATATATGAAATGGGGGTCATGAATTATGGATATCAATAAGGACGCAATCAAGAATTGCATATTGGATAAACTAAACTACCATTTTGGTGTGCAGGCGATTGATGCCACACCGGATCAATATTACCGTGCCTGCGTTATGATAATAAATGAAATCCTGATTACACGTCAACGGAAATTCATGACAGATATCAGGAAGACGGAGGCGAAAACTGTCTCTTACCTTTGTATGGAATTTCTACTCGGAAGATCATTAAAAAGCAGTCTGTATAATCTGGGACTCTTGGATCCCTTTGATGCTGCTATTAATGAATTAGGATATACCCTTGAGGAAATCTTTGATATGGAACCTGATGCAGGCTTGGGTAATGGGGGCTTGGGAAGACTGGCTGCCTGCTTTATGGAATCCGCAGCTACCCTTGGATATTCTATGACTGGATATTCCATTCTATACGAATATGGTATATTTAAGCAACAGCTCTTGAACGGCTGGCAGATAGAGCTTCCTGATCCCTGGCTGCCGGGAGGTGAGGTCTGGCTGAATCCGCGTCCGGATGAAGCTTGTACTGTGAAGTTTGGTGGCCATGTTAAGGAAGAATGGAATGATTATTGTCTTCAAATAGATTATAAAGATTTTACTCCCGTTCTGGCCATACCATATGACATCATTATCTCCGGCTATCAGAAGGGCCGGGTTAGTCTTCTGCGACTTTGGAAGGCAACCAGTTCTGAATTTGATCTGCAGCTGTTCCATCAGGGTGATTATTTAAAAGCAGATGAAAAAAGAACACAGGCAGAAATGATAAGCAAAATACTCTATCCACCCGATCATCATCATGAAGGAAAGCGATTACGTTTAAAGCAGCAATACTTTCTAGTCTCTGCTTCTATTCAGGATATTGTACGAAAGCATCTTGTGCAATATAAGACTCTGAAGAATTTCTCTGAAAAGAATGCCATTCATATTAATGAGACACACCCTGCGCTCGCCATACCGGAATTGATGCGGATATTCCTGGATGATTATTGTTATGACTGGGATGAGGCCTGGAATATTATCACTAACACCTTTTCCTTTACCAATCATACTATTATGAGGGAGGCTTTGGAGGTATGGCCGGAGGAGCTTCTGGCCAACCTGCTGCCCCGGATTTACCATATAATCAAAGAAATTCAGAAGCGATATCAAGAAGCTCTATGCAATAAGTATCACTTCACTGACGAGCAGCTTAAGGCACTCGCCATCATTCACAACGGGCAGATTCATATGGCTAATATGTGCCTTCATGCCTGTCATACCATTAATGGTGTCTCGAAAATACACTCATCCATCCTTCAGAAGAATGTATTTCGTAACTATAGTGCTCTACATCCGGAGAAATTCTATAATATAACCAATGGGTTTAACTATCGAAGGTGGCTCTGCCAGGCCAACCCTAAAATGTGTCAGTTTATATCCGAATGTATCGGAGACGGATTTCATACAGATCCTATGCAATTGCAAAGAATGGTAATGCTTCAAGATGATCTGGCTGTACTGAATAAAATTGCAGAAATCAAAAGAGAGAATAAAATACGTTTGGCAGATTATATTTACTCAGCAACAAAGATTAAGGTTGATATCAATTCCATCTTCGATGTACAGGTAAAACGGCTACATGAATACAAGCGCCAGCTTCTTAATGTAATGCACATTCTTTACCTGTACGACCATTATCTGCAGCATTCCTCCGAAGAGCTTCCTCCTAGAACCTTCCTTTTTGCTGCAAAAGCAGCTCCCAGCTATTCTATGGCGAAACGAATTATTCATTTGATCTGCTGCCTGGCAGACGAGATTAACAGCAATCCATCCGTAAATGATAAGTTAAAGATTATCTACCTGGAGGATTACCGGGTAACACTTGCCGAATTATTAATGCCTGCTGCAGAAATCAGCGAGCAGATATCACTTGCAGGAACGGAAGCCTCCGGAACTGGCAATATGAAGCTGATGATAAATGGAGCAATTACCGTGGGAACCTTGGATGGAGCTAATATCGAAATTAAAGAAGCTGTTGGTGAAGATAATATTTTACTGTTTGGCTTGCGTAACGAAGAAGTTCAGCTTCTGCGTAAGGTTGGTTACTTCCCTTCCATTTATCTAAGTAATCCTGCCGTTCGAAATATTATTGAGCGGTTAAACTCCAATATACACGGTGAGTCCTTCCACGATATTGCCTCTTATCTCATTGGGAGCAGTGATGGTATTGCAGATCCTTATATGGTTTTGGCTGATTTTGATTCCTACTGCCATATTCAGAAGGAAGCGGCACGAAGGTATTCTGAACCAATCCTATGGAATAAAATGTCCTTAAGAAACATTGCCTCCGCCGGAAGATTTGCTGCCGACCGGGCAATCAAAGAGTATGCCGAAAAGATTTGGCATATTAAGACTGTTTGATATATTTAACAAGGGTGTATCCCATAAGTTTAAATGACTAGGGGTACACCCAACAGATTTTATGAATTGAATTGGAGTATTAAAGGAAGCTGGTTTGGTTCAGAAATTTGAAAATATCTCTTGACAAACATTAGAATATTTTCTAATATTATATCATGAATAATATTCAAAGCCAAATTACAACTATGATACTAAAGGAAGAGGATCAGGTCAAAGCGTATCTCCACCCTAAAAGAATGGCATTGCTGAAAATGTTAGCAAAAGAAAAGATGACAATTTCCGGAGCAGCTAAAGTGTTCCAGGTACATCCGGCAAATCTAACTCATCATTTTAAGGCATTAGAGAAGGTTGGTCTGATAAACCTCGTCGAAAAGGTGAATAACGGAAAAACCCTAGAGAAATATTACCAGGCAGTTGCTAAGAATTTTATTATTAGACCGGAAGGGGAGAAATTAAACAAAAAGGCACTAGTTCTTAGCGCATTAAAGGATAGTCTATCAACAGCAATTGAGACGGTAAAAGAGGATGATGGCAAATTCACTTTAGGTCTGTTAAACTATGCACGTCTTAATCAGGAACAGGCCGTGGAACTTATGAACCGGATAAATGAACTGATACAGGAATTCACTACGAATACTGATCCGCAAGGTCAGACCTATGTCCTTAATATCAGTTTTTATCCAAGTGATATCAGCTATGATATGATACCGAAAGAGGAAATTCATATTACTTGATAATTTTGAATGGTACATGCGGGTGAAATATAAATAGAATCAGTAAAGGATCTTATATTATGAACAAAGAATTGGAAAACCCTATTATTATTGAGTTTCCCTTAAGAGGAGAATGGGATGCAGTGAATACTCCTGCAAAGCGTATCCCTAGCCATGGCATTGATTTATGGGGACAGCGTTATGCTTATGATTTTCTAAAGATGAAAAGCAAAAAATTGTTTGATGGTTCCAATTTTCAGTATTATCTTACAGGGATCAAAACGAAAAAGTGCTACTGCTGGAATGAGCCCATCTATGCACCTATGGATGGCGAAGTAGTCGCAGCAGTCGATGGACGGAAAGAACCAAAGCGCATACACCCTCTTGTGGATTTATTGAGAGTTCTGCGTAATTCAATTTCTTTTATTATTAAGGTTCAAAAAACCGGAATGGAGCATGCAGATTATAATAATTTTGTAGGTAACTATATTATAATTAAACATGATGGATACTATAGCTTCTATGCACATATCCGCCCCGGTACAATTGCTGTGAAAACAGGTCAGCTGGTGAAGCAGGGGGATATTCTTGGTAAGGTTGGGCATACCGGTAATTCTACTGCTCCACATCTTCATTTTCAGTTATCGGACTCAAGCGACTTAAACCAGGCAAAAGGAATCCCGTGTGCTTTCCGTAACCTGGAATACCATATTAACGGTGAGTGGAAGCTAGAGGAAGTCAGTATCCCTAGACACGATGTAAAATTCAGATATGTAAAAGACTAAGCAGGAAGCGCGTTATCGTTGCCTAGGGAATTTGACATTAAGACAGAAGATTTTTATCAATATAAACGGGATGTTTCAAATACTGCTAACATACGATAGTGACTATATCGAATGATCTCCCCGATACATACAGCGCTCTGTCAGCTTGCTTTGAAACATCCCACATTAAGTTATCCTATCCCTATTTGGCTTTCATCATCAAACACTCATTAATCCCCTGACGATACAGACTTGGAATAAGTCCTACTTCTGTGTATCCAACCTTCTCATATAACCGTTTAGCATCAGGGTTAAAATCTGCAACCACCAAAAATATCTTGGACGTGGTTTGAAAGCACAAATCTTCAGCAAATCTCAGCAGCTTCTTTCCTATTCCCAGCCCTCGCATCTCCTCTTTTACTGCCACGATATGTATATAAGGAAAGGAATGAAATATTCCTTTAAATATAATCCAGAGAAATCCGCAGCAATTACCGTTCTGATCTACCGCAACATAGATTTCTTCTTTTTGAAACCCTTCCTCCAATGTTTTTCTAGCGCTTCCGGGAGTAGAGAAATATCTTCTCCCCAGTTCAGAGTCGGAAAGCGCAACTTCACAATCAGAGATATTATTTATATTTCCTTTGCAAATGTTTAGTTCCATACTTACCTTGCTACCTCCTGATTCGTATCTGCTTCATCATTTCTTGCTTTTCATCTGCATCCAATCCTCGATGAAGTCCATATAGCATTAAGTGAAAGAAAGTTCTGGAAACTTGATATCCCCTAGATTGCAGTGTATGTTTCGAACAAACAATGGATCTGTGTCATATTCCTCCATACGGTAATCAATATCCTTCCAATAGGGCATAAATCCAAATTCAATCCGGTCCACATTGGAAAACGGTAGGGCTTTCTCTAATTCTGCAAAACCGATCTCCCTTAGGGAGAATACTCCGATCAGCTTCAACGTGGTATCGTTCTGTTCTGCAATCACCATCGTCTCAAGTTCAGGAATTTCATACATATGATCCTTTAAGTACCCCCAATAAATGTGAAATAGGTTGATACTGTAGCTATTGAGGCAGTCCAGTTTATCCGAGAAATTCACACGTTTACTCACATAGTTCCTTACCTTTGGATCATCAAAGGAAAGCTTTACTGCCTTGCATTGATTGTTAATCTTTCTATCACATACCGGAAGCTTTTCTGTAAAACGTTCAAAGCCGAACCTGGGATAGAAATTCAATACGCTGTCATTGGCAGCCAAATACATGGGGTAATCCTTATATTTATCAAGAATATGCTCCATAAGAAGCTTTGAATATCCTCTTCCCCTATATTCGTCCTTCGTTGCTACCGCTCCAAAGGATAAAGCGGTATACGGCTTCTTATCGAACAAAACCTTCATTCTATAAACACAGATATTGGATACTATCTCACCATCTTCTTGTATGGAATAGCTCTCATATTGATCATCCCATAGATCCAGATCATACCAGAACTGAAAATCTAAAAATATATTCTTCAGAAGTCGGTTCAGCTTCGCCTGATATTCCTTGTCATTTCCGTTATTAAAGCATATCTGCATACGATTCCCCCCTTCCTTTTTGCTTCGTTTATTGTTTCAATGCATTCCATTCTTCTTCTAATATCGCATATTCATATGCATCATGCCATATCGGCTGCTGCTGCGAATCATATTTGAAAAAAACAGGTTTGCGGGCATGTCCTTCCCTTCGCATGGAAAGTCTCTCCAAAAGCTTCCATGAGGCTTCATTCTTCGGATTACAGTGACCGATAATGCGATGTGCTCCCAAATCCTCGAAAGCCCATATCAATATTCTACGACAAGCTTCTGTGGCATACCCTTTTCCATAGTACTTCGGATTAAATACATACCCAATCTCCCAGGTTCTGAATTCCGAAGGTCCTTCCTGTGCAAAGTATATATTTCCAATCAGTTTGCCATTCTCCTTCAGACATACAGCCCAAAAGGCTTCGTTATTAGCACGGTTAACTGCTTCCTGTTTACTTTCTTCCTCCGTGAAGGGATAATAAGGCTCATATTCAACGACAGACTCATCCGATAAGTACTCGTGTAAATCTCTCCAGTCCTCTGCGGTAAATCTACGTATTATCAGCCGTTCCGTTTCAAATCTATTCATCTATACCTCCTTGCCACCCAGATCGATTGAGCTTCATACATATGGCCTCATCCTCCGTGGCTCTGCAGTGATCACTCAAATGAAATCCAAATTTAATGTATCTAATAGTTTCATTCTGTCTCCTTTATGAGGAGGATTAACATGCCTTAGGTAATTCGGCATATAGGATTAATGTTTCCTTACCTCTAATAATTTAGTTAACACATACCAACTCCCTTCCTCTGCATTTTACCATGATTATCCTATCATTTCCTTAAAATAGTGTCAAATATTAATCTCCAAGTTTCCTATCCTACATGAAACTGTTTATGTACAGCAATGTCAATTTGATCCGAATTCTGACTCATGAAGAAGTAAAGCTCAGCTGCGTTCTTCGCTAAATCATTCATATCCTCGCCGAGAAAGTAAGCTGCAAATAACAGCTCTATATTTTCCATAAGGCAGGAAATACTGTCTTTCTCGATATTGGATAATGGATTGACTCTCTCATATCCGTTAACAAAAGCCGTGACCATGTCGAACCATTTTGCAATATCCTCTTTCTTCTTATCATGTTCCACCAAAAGACCTGCCAGAAAATAACTGATATCAAATACCCTGACGTTCTTCTGGCTCAAGTCAAAATCAATGTAACCAGAAAACTCGCCCTGATCAAATAATAAATTTCCATAATGGATATCCCTGTGTATTAGCTGCTTGGGAAGCTTATCATAACAGGAGAGCAATTTCTTGATACTGTATTCACAATTACTCTTTGCTATATACGGATAGTTCTTTGCTTTCAAAGTATCGGATACCCATCCGGTCATTTCCTCTGCAAAACTGTTATTCCAGCAATCTATCTTTTTCTCACAGGCTAGGAAAGCCTTATGAAGTCTTCCTACTACCGATCCCGTTTTGTATGCTATGTCCCGGTAATTATCCTGATAAATATCCTGAATTGGATCACCGGATAACCTCTCCATAATCAGATAACAACAACCGCCTTCCTCTATGTAATCGAGTCCCTTTAAAGTCGGAAGAATACCTGCAACCGGTATTCCACTCTCGCCCAGGCTTTTCATTATGACCATATTTCTCTGTAATCTTCCTGCATCATGATAGACCTTAATGAGATGATTATCTCCTACTGCCCATGTATCATTATTAATGAGCTTAGGCTCAGCAGAAATCCCCCAGTATTGTAAAACTGAATGTATCTTATCGTTTTTCATCCTGACACCTTCCTTAATATATTTGGCAAACTGATATCATGTTAACTCTCTGTCAGCGTATTATCATCCTTTATTTATAACATGGATAACAAGATATATGCTACCTTAAATATTTTTTATAATGAATTTTGCGTCAATTTGAATAGCTTTGACTTCATATGCCTTTTTAATTTAATATCTATAAAGTAATAGAAATGAAATGGCATATAGTGTATAATTATTCCATATATTATCTTGCTATTGATAATGTAAGTAATTCTACCACGGAGGATATTATGGAATTAATCACAATATTTTTTATACTAAACGCAACCATACTGCTGTTACATGAAATTGAATCTGCTTATGAACGTGAATGGGAGATACTAAAGCTCCCAGGAAAGATTGATGGGTTTGTATTACTGCATATCCCTATTATAATTCTATTTTTCTATGGAGCATTAGAAATTGAAAAGTTAACGTATGCGGGCTTACTTCTTGGAATCATTACCGGAGCTGGAGGATTTATTCCTTTTCTTGTACATAGAATATTCGTTGTACGGAAGGATAGATTTCATTCACGTATATCTAATGTATTAATCTATACGAACATTATTACGGGCATTGCTACATTACTGTTATCAATCAAATTGATTATTGGAATATGATATAGGGGCGAACGATACGGAGCCCTATAATAGTAAACTGAGAAAATATCTTTATAATGGACGTGCTGAAGATATGAATAATCGAATAGAGAGACTTCAAAAATATATTGACAAAATTCTATTGAATATGAGAACCCTCATGAGAGAAGATGTGGTTATCTCCATCTTTATGGTGTTTCGCAAGCATGTGCCTTGATTGCTCACAAAAGAAATCTTAATGTTGAGTTAGCAACCATGGCTGGTATGTTACATGATTTACACTCATACCAAACCATGAATGCTGAAAATCATACTGAATTCGAAGCAGAATTAGCATGACAGATTTCAAACTCCTTAACAGTTATTTACATCTGTCTGGCAAAAAAGCAACCACCTGCGTATCATCTCCCATATAGCCCATCATGTTTTGTCCCATTATTGACAGTATTGGCTTTTTAATACCAATATTTCGTATATCCTTATAAATTGGTGACTCTGGTAAAGTAATATATTCCACCTTTGTAAACCCGAATCTTGCCTTGAAAATGTTGTTACACCAGATCAGTTTATCCTCCAAAACAGAATAAACACCTCCAGCCAGTCGCAAAGGCAGTTTTCCAACCTGTTTTTTATACTTGATGGAAATAATAATCTTCCCTTCCTTGTTTACTGTTACATGCCCGTTTTTCCCTGGTTCCCAGTTCCAATCAAATTCAGCCATTTGCTTATCCAGCCCAAAATCAAGTCTTCCCCCAACTTGAGATTTCTCATTATCTACATATATATGCGTTACATAGAAGCCTTTCTTCCTCCCTGCTTTTACAAGTGCAGGAGCAATAATAAATTCGTGATATGGTAGAGTTGATTCAGGCCCCATACTTGTCATAAATACGAGTCCTAAAGTTTTACCTGGAAGCACTGTTGTAATTGTCAGTTCTTCCGGAATAAATGCTTTTACCCTCTCAATATCGATTAAATGAATCATCATTAGATGTGCTTTGTCGCCTACAGGAAGCCATACTTCCCCTGGTTTCGGGATACTCCCTTTCTTGGCATAGTACTTTCTCATAGATATATTTCCTCCTTTTTTTATTTCATTATGTAAGGAAATATACTTAGTTTCATTTACATTTGTTGATGGATTTTCTAATTCTGCTTAGTTGAGTCGGGGTTATTCCAAGATAAGATGCAATCAAATACTGAGGTATTAACTCCTCAATTTCTGAATATTCTTTTTTGAAAAGCAGATATCGATCTAATGCGTTAAGAGTTGCTACCTGCTCTAAGCGCAAATATATAGCCTCAAGTGCTTTTTCCACTTCTTTTCTGTATATTAGTTCAAGATGAGGATAATCATCAAAAAGGACTTTTATATCTGAATATTTGGCTTCTAGAATCATCGAGTCAGTGATTGCCTGAATTGATACAGGAGCTTCCTCCTTTTCATTAAAGGTAGCCAATATGAAATCATTTTGCTGTATGAACGACTTGATATGTTCTGTACCATTTTCCCTGACTACCCGCATTACAAAAATACCGTCCAGATTAAAGCCAATTTTGTCATGAAACTCACCCTGCCTTGCAAAGTAAGTCCCTTTTTTATAATGTTTACAACGAAAAACTTCGCGAAATATCCTTGACATTTCAATTTCGTCCGATTTCGTCCGGCAGTTGATGCGTTTTATTAAACCACTATACAGGTCCATTTTCTAAATAATACCTCCATAGACTTAATTCATTTAACTGTATCATTACATTGCTAAATAATAACATCCTCGTCTTCTATTATAACATACAAAAATGTATTAACACTATATATGATATATTATTGGGACCGACATAAATAATAAATGAATCATATGGTTTTACACAAAACAATGGTACTATATGAATATAATTATGTTTATTTACGTTTTTTCAACAATTTCTTTATAATTACCTTGACTCTTCCGTTGGGGAACAGATTAATATAATTATAAAACATCAACAGGAGGATTTTATATGGGTGAGTTAATCAAGATTAGAGATATATCAGCAAAGTATGATGTATCGGCCCGAACACTTCGCTATTACGAAGATATGGGACTGATAACCAGTACCCGAAGTACTGATTACGCTTATAGGCTATATGATGAAGCAGCTATCAAGAGGTTAGAACAAATTCTCATTCTACGTAAACTATCTATCAGTATTAAAGATATTCAGCGAATATTTAGTACATCAAGTTCAGAAGTAGTATTGGATGTGCTTGGCAAAAAAGTAGGGGATATCGACGAAGAAGTTGCGTTGCTTCATGAATTGAAAGAAGTTGTACTTGAGTTTATCCGACAGATAGAGCTCGCAGATTTCAGTAAAGGTTCTGATGTAAAAATGCTTTATGAGAAGGCAAAGGAAATAGAAAACCAGCTTATCAATGTTACATACAACGGTAACTCATCCAATGTGAATCAGTTATTGGATGTAACTGAAAAGATGAAAAAAGCTCCCGAGGTCAGAGTTATTCAAATAAATCCTTTTAAGGCATTTACCTCTGGCTTAGACACAATGGATAATGTTATGGGTTGTTTTCAAAAATGGCAGGAAGAGCATAACCATTTAGTAAAAAAGCTTATGTATGGATCTCCCGATTTTCTTTGGTTTGAGGAAGATATGAGGGCTGAATGGATTTGGGCTGTAGAAGATTGGGTCACAGAATCAGATACCGCACCCTATGAGCTCATAGAGTTTGAAGGTGGATTGTATGCTACTGCCGTGTCTGTAGATGGAGACGATGACATCAGTGGAAGAGTTTATGGTGGTATAAAAAAATGGATCGAGAACAGTGGATTTGAGCTTGACGAACGCCCGGGTCACCGGACACTTTGCCATATGCTAAATCCTACCGATGAAGTAAAGAATGCTCTTGGATACCATCAGCTTGATATCTATGTACCGATTAAATTGAAAGGCAGTGTGAACTAATAACCTCTTGACCTATTTTATTATAGGTAATTGCGAAACTATACAATAGAAAGTACGCTTTGCGAACTTTCTGTTGTCATGAATAATTCTTTTAATAATCTCCACTCCTTATTGGCATAATAATTAAATAAATGTCATGAACGACAATATGCCAATAAGGAGTGTCAATATGAATACAACAGAACATGTAACAAACAAAGGGCAAGGTACCACCAGAATTCCGAATAAATTAATCAATGAAAAATCCCCCTATCTATTACAACATGCTTACAATCCCGTCAAATGGTACCCTTGGGGCGAGGAAGCCTTCGAGAAGGCAAGGAAGGAGAATAAACCCATCTTCCTTTCCATCGGCTATTCCACCTGTCATTGGTGCCATGTTATGAGCGAGGAAAGCTTTGAAGATGAAGAAGTAGCCAATCTATTGAACGAAGTCTTTGTCAGTATCAAAGTTGATAAAGAGGAACGTCCGGACATCGATACAGTCTATATGACAATCTGTCAGGCAACGACCGGGCATGGCGGTTGGCCCCTGACGATTTTTATGACGCCTGATCAAAAGCCTTTCTTTGCTGACACTTATATTCCCAAACATTCACGTTATGGTATGGTGGGACTGGTTGAATTACTCGATCAGATTAAGAAGGAATGGCAGGTTAATAAAGAGGATATGATTCGTACCGGTAATCAGCTTGCCGACATCATAAAGCGGGAGTTTGAGACCTCTTCACCAAGCGATACAGTAACGAAGGATATCATTAATCTAGCCGTTACTCAGTTTAATCAGAGCTTTGACCATGATTATGGCGGTTTTGGGAATGAGCCGAAATTTCCGACACCGCATAATCTTATCTTCCTGCTTCGTTATGCCAAGCTGGAAGCTGATGAGAAAGCTCTATTTATGGCGGAAAATACACTTAAGCATATGTACCGTGGAGGTATCTATGATCATATTGGTTATGGATTTTCCAGGTATTCCACCGATGCCAGATGGCTTGTCCCTCATTTTGAAAAAATGCTCTATGATAATGCATTACTAGCAATTGCCTATACGGAAGCTTTTCAATACACCAAAGACCGCCTATACCGAACGGTAGCGGAACAGATCTTTGAATATATCCGCAGAGAAATGACCGACCCCGAGGGAGGCTTCTATTGTGCGCAGGATGCTGATAGTGAAGGTGTGGAAGGAAAATACTATGTATTCACTCCTGAAGAAATCGATAAGGTTCTGAACAAGGAAGATGCTTCTTTCTTCTGTGAGTACTTTAATATTACGAAGGAGGGCAATTTTGAAGGAGCCTCCATCCCCAATTTGATAAAATCAAATGATTTGAAGTCTGATAATGAACGGGTAGTTAGAGTCTGTAATAAACTATATTCTTATCGCTTAGATCGCTCTAAGCTTCATAAGGATGATAAAATTCTTACCTCCTGGAATGCATTAATGATAACGGCTTACTCCATTGCTGCAAAGGTATTTCAGAATAATGATTATCTAGCAGTGGCTACAAAGGCTGCTGAATTTGTAAGCACCCGCCTGACAGATCAGGATGGACGTCTCTTTGTCAGATATCGGGATGGTGATGCAAAATATTATGGACATCTGGATGATTATGCATTCTATAGTATGGCGCTCATATCCCTATATGAAGCCACCTTCAAAGTGGATTATCTGAAACAGGCAATAGCACTGGCAGATCAAATGCTGGAACTATTCTGGGATGAAAAGAATGGCGGCTTTTTCTTATCTGCGAATGACTCAGAACAACTAATCTATCGTCCGAAAGAGGTCTATGATGGTGCCATTCCTTCCGGTAACTCCGTAGCTGCTTATGTTCTTAAGAGGCTGGCAAATATTACTGCCGATACTCATTTTACTGAGTATGCTGATAAGCAGCTTCGTTTTCTGGCAGGACAGGTGAAGGATTATCCGGCAAGCTATAGCTTTTCATTAATTGCATTTCTTCAGGAATTATATCCTTCCAAGGAAATCGTATGTGTAGCACGTGAAAAAGAAGATTTCAAGGAGCTAACGGATTATCTGTCGGAATATTATGAACCCAATACTGTCGTACTTCTAAAGACAGAGGCAAATCAGAGCGAGCTTAGAGAAATAGTTGATTATATCGATGATTATCATACAGTAAATGATAAAACCACGTATTATATCTGTGAGAATCACCACTGCCAGGCACCAGTAAACGATTTACCCCATATCTCATGTACTACGAAGTCCTAAAATCATATAGGAACATCTATTAGAATAAAGCAGGAAATATGCCGTCTATTAGGGCGGTGGCACAGATCAAGGATTTAATCACCTGATATCTGACATAGTCTGTTTTATAATATTTGCTAAGACGGATGTCTTCCTTGCCTTTTTTATTCTCATAAAGTGCGAGCTTTGTCATAAGTCTGACTTTATTCGTATTAAGCATAAACTCCTCCAACTCAAAACACAGTATACCGGGATATAATCGATGAAATGTCCATACCTGTCACGCTGTTAGTATAATGCTGTCATTCGGATACTAAATTCATTCACGATTATATAAATATATGTTATCAACCGGATTAATTTTTATTATAACATAAGAAGGAATGAATTTCGAGGCTTTTTTTCCAATGAACTCATAACACAGAAAAAAACCTCTGTCAGCACAATGATATCTGCAAGAGACTCATTTATTTCTGACAGAGGTAGTAAAACTTATACTGATTTTTCTTTATTAAGACTTGCAACTCATTTGCTCTACGTGGGGGGAGTTACAACCTGGGATAGCTTTCCATATGTTCTATATTTAATTATCCTCTTGACAGAGCTTTAATAACGCCTCCAGCTTCTCATCCAAATATGCTCCCCAAATCTTGTCGTCAATAAAGGGGTTCACCTCCGGATGTTCCAACATCCTTTTACGTCTCTCCAAAAGTTGATTATTCACTGTATGGTTACCCATAAAGATATCAACATGTTGATTTCTGACCTTGGCCAAGGACTCCTGATATATGATTCTGGTTTTATACACCGGATCACCGGCTTGGATTAGGTGTTCTTTCGTCAACGTATTGAATCCAAATCCTCCATAATAACCGGCACGTTTCTTCTCTTTTCCATCTGTTACATCAAAAAAATATGCCAGGGTACCGGGTGTGTGTCCCGGCACCATATAAAATTCGATGGTCGTATTTCCAAAGGTTCGGACTTCTCCATCCCGAATCACCTCATCGGGTTCAAAAAGCTGATAGGTGCAGCTTGGGGAGACTCCTACCAGTGATAGTTCAGGCTGTTCCCGCAACATCCTTGCATCCGGTTCTCCCATATAAATCTTACAACCATACATAGTGCGGAAGAATTCTGCGCACCCGATGTGGTCTACGTGTCCATGAGAGATAATCAGCCATTTGATATCATAGGGATTAAAACCGGCTTCCCAGATAGCATTGACAAGCATTCCTTCTGCACCATAATTCCCCGCATCACAAAGGATCAATCCGTTTCCTGTATCAATGATATGCATACATATATCGCTGTCTCCCACATAATACAGGTTACCAAATATCTGAAAAGGCTTGATATAACGCTCTGTTTGGTTGATCCAGAGGTGTGCCATAGCACTACTTTTAAAGTTTTCAAACTCCTGCATATGGAGCTTATATTGCTCTTTATAATTCATATTCCGATCCTACCTTGACCTGCTTTCATGAAGGATAATCACTTATTAAAAATCCGTCTTCCAGCTTACTCAAAGCCGGCCCCTTTCATTGCTGAAAGTGCATGTTCTGTATAACGCTTATAGAAGCCTTTTCTTTTGTGAGAAACATGTACACCCTTCTTGGCGCGCTCAGCCAGTGCTGCTGCCACTTCCTCCGAGGAGCAGGCACGACCGCCTAGACCTGTAATATCAATCGTACGTGCTTCAACATCATAGGATATAATATCTCCTTCTTCTATGTAAGCAATGGGACCGCCACAGGCAGCTTCCGGAGAGACGTGTCCAATGGCCGCTCCTCTGGTAGCACCGGAAAATCTTCCATCCGTAATTAGGGCAACGGTACCATTTAGCGTCGCATCACAGGTTATCGCTTCCGTGGTCATGAGCATCTCCGGCATACCACAGCCTCTGGGACCCTCGTAGCGGATAATCATAATATCTCCCGGTCGGATTTTCTTTTCTATCACTGCCCGATAAGCGTCTTCCTCGCTGTCGAATACCCGGGCCGGACCTGTTGCTTTTCGCTGCTCTTCCACACAGGCAGAATATTTAATAACACAGCCTTCCGGGGCCAAATTCCCTTTCAGAACCGCAACACTACCGGTTTCCTTAACCTTCTCCACCGGTAGGATAACATCCTCTCTGCTTAATTTATAATTACGTAGATATCCAAGATTTCGCTCGAACCAATTGTCTTTTTGCAGAGCCTCCAGATTCTCACCCAGGCTCTTACCTGTAACAGTCATAACATCCAGATGTAACATATCCTTCAACATCAGCTGTATCATAGGAACACCTCCGGCAAACCAGAAGGATTCCGTCAAATGCTTTCCGCTGGGGTTAATATTGGCCAGATGAGGTATCTTGTGGTTAACTTCATCAAATAATTCAATAGGAAGCTCATATCCTAACTCCCTTGCTATACTGGGAAGATGTATCATAGCATTGGTGGAGCCTCCGATAGCACTGTGAATAACGATGGCATTGTAGAAGGCTTCCTTTGTCATGATTTGCTCCGGAGTCAGATTTCTTTCATATAAGCCCATGACTGCGCGGCCTGCTGCTCTGGCATAACGCTGAATATCCTGCATAGTCGCAGGGGCCAGGGCACTGCCGGGAAGGGCCATTCCCAAGGCCTCTGCCATACACTGCATGGTGCTGGCTGTCCCAAGGAAGGTACAAGCACCATAGGATGGGCAGCCTGTCAATTTATAGTCGATAATCTCCTGTTCCGTGATTTCATCCTTTCTCTTCTGTTTCAGAGAAATTTCACCTGCAACCAGGCTGGTTGTCATATCAGGGCCCGGCCGCATACTGCCACCCGGTATAAAAATGGATGGTACATTCAAGCGGGCTGCTGCTTTCAAATGAGCCGGAATGGATTTGTCGCAGCTGGAGGAAAAGATAATGCCATCCCACGGTATGGCACTGGCATGTACCTCAATCATATCGGTGATAGCCTCTCGGGATGCCAGGACATAGTTCATACCGTTATGTCCCTGGGCACAGCCATCACAAACATCCGTAACATGGTAATGGGCGGGAACGCCGCCTTTTTCATACACACCGAAGGCTGCCTGCGTAGCCAGCTGATTCAAATGAACACTTCCCGGATGGGAATCTCCATGAACATCCTCAATCAAAATCTGTGGCTTTTCGATATCTGTGATATCCCAACCGCTGCCTAATTCCAGGGCATCAAATTGCGGCCACAGGAGTCGTTCTTTCTGACTTTTCTGTTTCATATTCACCTAATCTTCCTTACAATGATCTTTTGATTACTTGTCACACTGTATATAAAAATTCCTTCACAGATTCTTCAATTCCTGCAGCATCCAGATGATAGTATGCCACTAATTCCCTGTAATCACCGCTGGTTTTTCCGTACTCCTCCGGTATTCCCAGGCGTTTTACTACGACATCTATCATGTCGCTGACGGCATTGGTAACTAGTGAACCCAGTCCACTGTTAACATAATGCTCTTCCACTGTAACTATTTTTCCTGTCTTTCCTGCTGCCTCACGGACAAGCTCCACATCCAACGGCTTAACCGTAGGCATTCCAATATGCTGTACTGCTATTCCCTGCTTTACCAGGTTTTCGGCTGCTTGGATGGCATCAAGAGTTGTAGAACCGGTAGAGATCAGGGTGACATCGGTTCCTTCCCGAAGTAACTGGCCTTTGCCAATCACAAAGGGGCTTCTTTCGAATATTACCGGAATCTTAGGATTCCCAATCCTCATATAAACAGGCCCCTGATATTCTATCATGGCTTTTGTTGCCTCTTCGATCTCAACAGGGTCCTGAGGTGCCAAGATCACCATTCCGGGAATCAAATTCATGAGGCCAAAATCATCTAAGGACTGGTGGGTACTTCCCAAATCCGAATAGGTAATACCACAGTTTCTTCCGACTACTTTGACATTCTGGCGCATGTAACCAAGGTCATTACGGACCATTTCATAGGGTCTCGCCGTTACAAAGGGAGCAATCGCACAAAATACCGGAATCTTACCTGTCGTTGCCATACCGGAAGCCATTCCGGTTATACCCTGCTCCATAATTCCACACTCGAAATATCGGTGGGGATATTTTTTAGCAAAATCTCCAAAGCCGGAGCTTTTTCCACTGTCTGCAGAAAACACTACAATGCTTTGATTGTCAGCGGCTAGTTCTGTGACTGCGCTTCCAAATGCTTTTCTAGGATCAACAAAATTTCCAATCATTCTTGAATCCCTTCTCTTTTATGTTCGGATAATAACGAATTACATTTATCAAGTCACCATATTTCGTCTGATTATGTATTCGTAATTACCCAATTCTCTCTAATTCCTTGATATAAGTATCTAATTCCTGTTCAGCCTGACAGAGGAGCTCCTCCGATGCATCCCAGAAATGGAAGGCCGCATTATTTTCACCAAAGGATAAACCCTTTGCTTTAATCGTCTTGCATAAAATCATATTGGGCTTTCCCTTTTCAAAGGGCAGGGCCTCCAGTGCATCCAGAATTTCTTCCATATTGTTTCCATCGATTACTCTGACCGCCCAACCAAAATCCATGAACTTTTTATCAATAGGCTCCATATTCATAACCTCGGTCACATCGCCGCTGATTTGAAGGTGGTTGTTATCCACAAAGATTGTCAGGTTATCCAGTTTGAATTTGGCAGCAGCGGCTGCGGCTTCCCAATTAGAGCCTTCCGGAAGCTCTCCATCTCCGGTGACACTATAGACATGAAAGGCCTTACCATCCATTTTCGCTGCCATGGCCATTCCACAAGCTATAGCCATCCCGTGTCCCAAGGATCCGGTATTGGCTTCAATTCCGGGCAGTTTGTGCATATCCGGATGACCGGGAATGACAGAACCCAGATTGCCATAGGTATCCAGTACTGCTTTGTCAAAATAGCCCCTTTCCGCTAATACTGCATACTGAGCCAGGCATTTGTGCCCGGCGGAGAGCAGGAATCTGTCCCTGTCCTCCATCTTAGGATGTAGCGGATCGATATGCATCTTTTCAAAATATAGGGCTGTAATAATATCAATGGCGGATAAAGCTCCTCCAATATGGCCGTGGCCTCCCGAACGCACCATGCGCAATATATTTTTTCTGCATTTTGCAGCCAGAATCTGTAATTCTAATATTCTAACCCTATCTGCCATTCACTTTCTCCTTATCATATTCCATCAGACGAGCCAATTTTTCGGCAGAACGACTGTTGGGATCAAAGGTTAAACTAAGGTACTCTTTCACCAGACACTTGGCAAGCTCTATACCAATAATCTGAGCACCAAGTGTAATGATATTGGCATTGTTACTTAATACTGCTCTTTGGGCCTGATAGATATCCGTTACCAGAGCTGCATAAACACCCGGTACCTTATTGGCAGTAATACATACACCAATACCGGTTCCACAGATAAGAATCCCTCTGTCATATTCCTTTCTTGCAACCGCCTCTCCCAGATTAATCGCAACATTAGCATAAATCGGGTCATCACTTCCTAAATCGTAGACCTCATGTCCTAAGCCCTCAATAAATGGAATTAGTTGAGCCTTGAGTGCTTGTGCATTCGGGTCACATCCTATCGCAACTCTCATTTGCATTCCTTCTTTCTATCTACTGGTCTTTCTTCATTACTTCAATATATCCAGCATCCAATCCCTCTGCTCTGATATATAATCTTGTATTTCACTTCGTAGTGCCTCATGGCAGGGAAGTAAAGGTTTTCTTGGCAGACCGCCTTGATACCCCATCATGTTCATAACTTCCTTGACTCCTGCAACACCATAGCTGCCGCCTGTGTGTTTTGCCAGCAGCTTAAGGCGATTGAAATACTCCATGGTAATCTCAGCATTATTTTGCTCATGAAGTTCGTACAGCTTGGCACAGGTATCCGGAAAATAATTGGCACTTGAGATGATTCCACCCTTGCCTCCATAACGAAGGCAGGTCATAATATTTTCAAGAGAGCCTGAAAACACTTCAAAGTCGTCTCGTCCTCCTACTGCCTGCATGTACGCCTCCATCATATCCGAGGAAGTGTCCTTAATCCCTGCAATATTCGGATGATCTGCAAGAACCTTTAAGGCCTGCGGGGAAATGCATACTCCATTGGCAAACTTCGGGGCACAATAGATTAGAACCGGATAGGAACTGTAATCCGCGATGGTCTGATAATAATCAATCAGGGCTTCATCCGTCATTGCACTTTTAAAGTATCCGGGTGTCAGTACAGAAACATAGTTGATGGGGATTTTGCTTTTTCCCAGTCTGCCTATAAACTCCATAGTCTGATATAGGGACTCTCTTCCAACTCCTGCTATAAATAATTTATCCTCGGCAACAACCTCGGAGGCTGTTTTTATGACCAAAAAGGCTTCATCATCACTTAAACTTCTGAATTCACCATTACTGCCCAGCGCCATATAACCACTTACTTTGGTTTCATTCCACTTACTATAATTAAATGCCAACCAATCCAGGCGCAGCTCTCCGTCTGAATCAAAGGGAGTGACAGCCGGAATTACAATTCCTTTCAGTTCTTTCATTCTATTTTCCCTCCTGCCTAAACTTAGCCAATGCCACGTTACCAAGAATCGGGCAATCATCCACCAATGTCAATTCATATTCCGGATGTAGCTGTGTCTTTAACCGTAGATACATAGGTGTCAGCATGCCTCCGGTTATCTTAATTACATTATCCAGCTCCTGAACCCTGGCAGCTTTATCAATCGTGCCATATATCACATCTTGAATCGCTACTAGAAGGGAGACCAACATCTCTCCTCTGGTACTGGCCAGAGATAATCCCATCCAGGAAGCTGTTTTCTTTGCAAGACTTTGCCGGTCTCCCGATAAAAAGGGGGTGAAACTCACATCGTTTCGACCGGTCGTAAGATATTTTTGAATTTCACCGTCTTCATACCGGTAGAACTCATCCAGGGTCATTTCATTGCAAAACTGTTCATAGAACCACTGAATACCAAATCCACCACAGGTGGTCGCATAGATCTGCCAAAGTCCCGGAAGGGCAGAATTTCTTAAATAATACTTGGCATCGGTAATGGGTTTATCCGTTAATATCGAAACCATTTCCGACGAACCGGCAGTATTCATAATCTGCCCAGCCTTATTGTTACCGGCGCCCATCTGAGCGGCAGCCACATCGTTGGTTCCTACGCATACCGGAATACCTTCCTTCATACCTAAGAGATCTGCCATTTCCTTTTGAAGAACTCCGTACATCGTGCCCGGATAATAAATATCAGGAAACAACCTTCTTTCTATCTGTAGCTCTTTGAGCAGAACCTCTGACCATGTGCCTTGGGTTGTGGTTTCATAGAGCCCTAACATAGAGGAATTGACAAAATCCACCATCCATAGCCCGGTAAATCTTTTATGAATCAGTGTTGTCAGGTGCCCAATATAATAACTTTTCTCCAATACCTCCGGCTGATTCTGTAAAAACCAGAGAAGGGTCATAGCCGAGCATCCACCCGCAAAGGGGTAGATACCCGATATATTCCTATAGGCTTCCTTCCCGATGATCCGATCAATATCATCACTCTGTTTTCGACTTCTTCGGTCCAGATGGGTGATGATATTGGGATAAACAAGAGCCCCATCCCTGTCCATAAATACAACCGAGGGTGAAAAAGTGTCATAGCAGATTACTTTCACCTGGCTAAGAAGCCGGTCGTCCAGCCCTCTTACTGCATCAACCAGAGCGGTCATCAGATCCGCTTCTTTTAACTCATACTTCTCTCCGGGTAAAATCAGATAACGGTATTCTGCTTTACTCCAGCTTTTGACCTGAAGGCTGTCATCTACAATCGATGTCTTGACCGCTGAAGTTCCAAAATCAATTGAGAGGTAATACATTTACCTTCATCTCCTTAGTAATCTCAAAAGGTCCGCTTACCGGATGAATACCTCGGTGCTTTCCAAGATAATCTTCGTCAAAGATAATTTCCGAACCATCCGGATGTTCAAATTTCTGTTCCGGTTCAAATGCTTCACCTAACAGCTCCGTTGAAATGGTTTTATTGAAGGAAGCCGGTAGATACTCATACAAATTGGTTTTCAGGAAAAGCCCATCCTCATTTTCCACCAGTTCCAGCTGGATGGGACTAACATCATTTTTGATGAAATCGATTTCGCCATCGTGAGGTTCTGCCCCGTTAAAGAAGACATTTCCACCTGTATACACCGGAAGCTTATCGTAATATTTATCTCTGTCCTCACGGATTTTATAATCGTCTTCAAAGAATTTCGCAAAATAGGTCTCTGCATCAGGGTACCCATCATAAGGCTTGGTTCCTGTGATATAATTCATCTGATCTAAGGAATCCCAATTCCTCTCTTTTGCAAAATCCCTAAACAACTGTCTTACCGGCTGCTGTACAAAAATATTGTTATAGAATCTGGCATCACCGTGTAAGATGGTCATAAATCCTGCTACTTCTGTTCTATGGGGAACATGGTAAGGAGTATAACGGGGTGAGGGGAATTTCTTACTTCCATTATCCACTCCGCTACCGACACCTACAAAGGAGCCTGCAATCAGGTTATGTACCAAGGCGATACCCTGAGTACAGAAGCGTCCTGCCACTTCAGATAGGAGGATATTGTTATCCACCAGGGTCGGGCCATGGGATACCTCGATAAAGAGGTCTTCTCCTACGGATAAGTTTCCTGTCAAAAGAGTACCATCCGGGGGAGTATTGGCATAGAACAGGTTCTGGGTCACACGGGTTCCCTGGGCCTGCCAATCAAGCCATAAGCCACGGGAGCTATGATGAAAACGATTCCGTCTGATGATGACATCAATGGCTGCATGGAACTTAATGCCACCGATTTCTGCCCCTGCCAGGTCATGCTTATAATTTATATGATGAATATCATTATCTTCTATAATTGAGAATACACATCCCAGATGTCCAACAATACCGGTCTGGCCACAATCATGGATGTTGCAGCGACGAACAATGTGAGAACCAATTCGTTCTTTTGTCCATCCTTCATTCTGTGCCTGACAGATTGCATCTCTTTCTGTCTGGGTTCCTGTCTTGACACGTTTAGTCAACCATTTATTGTCATTATTGGGTTGTAGATATTTACCCAGTGAGATACCGCTGCATTTGGAATGGGAAATATCACAATCCTCAATAATCCATCCCTTTGACCAATGAGGTCCTACCATACCTTCCTGGTAAGCGGTCGGTGGTGCCCATTGGGTTGCAGCTTTTGTAACTACGAAACCGGAAAGTGTAATATATCCAACACCTTCCTTTGACGGATAGAAGCAGTTTCTTCTTACATTAATTTCAACATTTTCTACATTGGGATCAAAGCTATGAAAGTTTGCATATATAACGGTAGCATCCCCATCCTGTGTGGTATACCATTTGTATAAGGAGCCCGGTTGATCCCAAGATTCCAAGTTGGGAGTGGGGTTAAGTACCTCCTCCAGGGTGACAGCCTCATATAGAGACTTATCATTCAGATATACTTCTCCTGTATGTAATTTCTTGGTGGCATCATACCAATCACCAAAGATTTCAACTGTGTATGGATTATAGGTTCCAAAAATACTGTTAGGAATTCGGGCCATCCACACAGTGCCTTCGTACTGTGTCCAAGTCTGTACCCGCTCGGCTCCTGAGATGATTGCGCCGTGTTTTACTTCGGACCGATAGATAATTCTTTCCTCCTGCGTTCCCCCGAATGCCGGGTCCACATATTCTCTATATATGCCGGGTGCTACAATTACCTCATCTCCCGGACGGGCGATTTTAGCAGCCTGGGCGATGGAATTCATCGGATATTCTTTCGTTCCGTCTCCGCCTCTTGATTTGCTAGATACATAAATTTTCATGACATACTCCTTTTCCAGTTCACTCTATGGATGCATTATTTTTCTTTCAGCATCTGCCAATGGATTCCATCCTCTGAAGATAACAGTCCGAATGTTGTATGATTATTTGAATCCTCACCCATAAGAATCATCATCCAGGTATCTGCTTCTTTCCATACAAAGGGTGCTCCGTATCTTACAGCAATCCAGTTCTGTGCCTCAATTTCAACCTTGCCCTTTTGCTCCCAATTTATAAGATCCTTGGAAACCGAATATGCAAGGTGTTGCTCCAGCAAGCCTTCGCTATAAATCATAATCCATTCATCCTGTATCCGATAAACGGTGACATTTTCTGCTCCATCCGGGGCAGTTTCACTGGCGCCGATTAAGGGCCTGTCTACTGTTGTGATGGTCCAATTCTTAAGCTCCGGATCATCGGTATAAGCATGTCCCACCAGATTCGTTGCTCTTTCATAATGCTTACGGTCAGTACCAACGAAATAACAATGCAGTCTGTTACCATCCACCACAAAGGTAGGGTCAATGACACGTTCAGCCTGATTCCACGGCAGGTATCTGGCTTCTTCTAAGAAGAATACAGGCTCAGACCAGTGAATCAAGTCCTCTGATACGCTATAGCAAAGCATCGTAGGTGTCTCTGGATAGGATTGATAGGGAAGTATGTACTTTCCATTCCAGCGAATCAAATCTCCCGGTGATGCAAATCCCTTTGCAGAGATATCACGGTCTTTTTCAAAATGAATAAAATCCTTTGTGAATGCATAGCCAATGGCCCAATTCTCAGGTCTGGACCAGTCTTTATTAGAATAACGGGAATAAAACAAATGATATCCTTCATCGGTTTTATATATTGACGGATCCCGCAAATTATCGGATCTATCCCATACGGGGTTAGTGAGTTTTTTGAAATCCAAGGTTACTTCCTCCTTCAATCTATCTTGCCTACTGTCAAATGCTCCGGAATGTACTTATTAAGAACGACTCATGGTACAGTTACAAAGCGGGCACGGGGAATTCCTTGCATATACTTATGTAACCGCCTCATACATCACCATGAGTCGCTCAATCATCCTATCTTACTTCATATAACGGTCGTAAGCCGCTTGTTCTGCCTTGAGAACTTCGTCAATTCCAATGCTCTTAATAGTTTCTACAAATTTATCAAAGTTATCGAGAGATTCCTTACCCATGATGAACTTATCAATCATTTCATCCTTATAGGTCTGAATTTCTGTGTAGGTACTGTTGATGATATCTCTTTCCTCTTCTGTATAAGAAAGTGCAGGGAAGGTAGGACGGATATACTGTTCCATATCATTTCTGTATTTTACGAATTCAGGATCAAGTAATGCATCCTCGTATCCAACATCCTGCTGATATGCCCATTCTCTATGTCCATAAACATTAAGCATGGAAAGAATGGATCTTCCTTGAGGGTCTTTTGCAATTACGTCAGTATAGGTAGGCTTACCATTTTCCATGGTATAAGTCACACCTTCAATACCGAAGTTATTAAGCAGGCTTCCTTCCTCACTGTAGAAATAATCAAATAGCTGTACGATTTCTTTGATATATTTAGAATCTGCACTGATCGCTGTGTAACCTCTGATCGGCTGCATCTGGCTTGTAGTCATCTGTGTTCCGTCCGGTCCCATAGGAGGTGCAACCACTACAAAACGGGCATCCTTTGAACCGTTAGCCTGAATCTGTGTTCCTAAAGAGTAAGCGCGTGCTGTGGTATCCTGACATGCTCCGGTAACCTCATTGTTAAAACGGGATAACCATACATTAGTATCGTTGGTAGTATACTCAGGATCCAGTAAGCCTTCATTGTATAATTTATTGATAAAGGTTAATGCTTCCTTGAAGCGAGGATCAGTGTATGCGTATTTTACCTGACCGTCTTCAATAAAGAACTGTTCATTTGCTTCAAAACCGCTAATACCAAATGCCTCCATAAATGCAAGGGCACCGGCCTGTCTGTTTCTGGTGGTAAAAGGAATCTCATCTGCTATTCCGTTACCGTTGGGATCTTGCTCCTTGAAAGCTTTTAATACGTTATACCAGTCATCCAAAGTCACAGGTACTTCAAGATTTAACTTTTCAAGCCAATCAGCACGTAACATCCATACCTTAAAGGTTCTGACTGCACCGATAAACGGAAGGAAATACATTTTTCCGTCTGAAGATCTTAAGTCTCTGATATATCCGGGATTCTCATCCAGAATTTTCTTAAGATTAGGTGCGTATTGGTCGATATAGTCATCTAAGGGAGCAAACACACCCTGCTCAGCTACTTTCATCATATCTGCACGATAGGTGCTGACCATAACGTCAGGGATCTCACCGGAAGCAACTGTAACGTTGAATTTCTCACGGAACTGATCTTCTGTGTTAGGTGCTGCTATGAAATCAAAGTGGACACCTGTTCTCTTGGTAATCTCCTGAATGATAGGAAGGTCCGGGCTAATTGCCTGATCCGCTGAGTCCTGTAGGAACATACTAATGGTGATATCCTCATTTTTTTCATCTGTTGCGGTGGTGGTTCCTGATCCTGTCTCAGATTTTGATTCTGATTTGTTTCCCTCATTTTCTGTTTTACTTCCCTCGTTCTTTGCAGTAGAACCGCATCCGGCTAATGTGGACATTACTAAAACCACTGCCAGTAATAAAGCAATTATACGTTTCATAAAATACATCCTCCTTAGTTTAATTTGTAAGTGATTTATTACAATTTTTCTTCTTCCTTTTACTACAGCCTCCCTTCTCATAAATAAGATATGTATCATCCTTTCACAGAGCCAACCATTACTCCCTTAACGAAATATTTCTGGATGAATGGATAAACCAGCATAATAGGAAGTGTGGCTACCATGATTGTGGCATATTTAACAGATTCGCTGATTTGATCCGAGCCCTTGACCAAGTCGATGGCTAAATCAGTCGTCTGATTTTGAATAACAATGTCTCTCAATATTATCTGTATAGGAACCAGGGCTCTATCCCGGAGATATAGCATCGCGGGGAAATAACTGTTCCACTGAGCCACTGCATAAAACAAACCAACGGTAACTACCCCCGGCATGGAAAGCGGAAGAATGATTCGGAACAAAATCATCGTCTGACTACAGCCATCCAGTGAGGCTGACTCCTCCAGCTCATAAGGGATCTGTTGAAAAAAGTTTTTCAGTAGAATTACATTGAAAGAAGACACTGCCGTCGGTAATAAAATTGACCATACCGTGTTATACATATTCAATTTCGTAACCACCAGGAAGGTCGGTACGATACCGGCGCTGAACAACATGGCTATTACGATTACCTTTGACATGAACTTCTGTCCCGGGAACGGTCGTCTCGACAGCGGATACGCTGCTAAGGCTGAGATCAGCATGCTGATGATAGTTCCGGCAATTGTATAGAAAAATGTATTGAAGTATGATCTACCCAGCATAGGATAGGTTAAAATTCTTTTGTATGCGTCCAGAGTAAAGCCCATGGGAATAATTCCAACCTTTCCTCTGGAGAGAAATTCGAAGCTACTTAAGGAAGCTGCCAGTACATATAATACCGGGTATAGACATACAACCATCATTAGAAATAAAAATGTATAATTTATACACTGAAACACAATCCGACCTTTACTTTCTTTCATTTTTCCTCCTTACCAGAGACTAGTCTCTGAATATTTTTTTGCCATCTTATTAGCCAATATAACCAGTGCCAGACCTATAATTGATTGGAAGAAACCTACGGCTGAACCAAAGCTGTATTCACCATTAAGGATACCCCTTCGATATACATAGGTTCCAATTACATCGGATGTGGAATAAATACTTGGGTTGTACATAAGCACGATGGTATCATAACCAACATCCAAGACCCTTCCCACCTTCATTAAGAACATCAGTACAATGGTGGAAGATATTCCGGGAAGGGTTACATACCATAGTTGCTTCCATCTTCCCGCTCCATCAATTCTGGCGGCCTCATAGAGTTCTGAATTAATTCCTGTTAAGGAAGCCAGATAAATAATCGCGGTATAGCCTGTGGTCTGCCACATGGTCATTAAGGTAAAAATCATCCAGAAGTAGCCCGGCTCTGTCAGAAAGTTCACCTTCTCCAGACCAAATGCTTGCAGAATGTTATTAATCAAACCTGTACTTGGTGATAAAAAGGTAACCACCATACTTACAACTACTACGCTTGAAATAAAGTTAGGAAGATAGGTAACTGTTTGAACCATTTTCTTAAACTTTGCTCTTCCTACTTCATTCAGAAGCAGTGCCAGGATAATCGGAGCCACAAAGCCTAATGTTAACTGTAGGAAATTGATAGCCAAGGTGTTACGAATAAGTCTCACAAAAAACGTTGATTTAATAAATTGTAGGTAATATTCCAATCCAACAAATTTACTACCCAGTATTCCCTTCGCCGGCTGATACTTTACTAAAGAAATAATTAATGAATAAATCAATGGTATGTATCGAAAAACAACATAGTATATCAGTACCGGAAGGAACATGATATAAAATGGCATATATTTTTTTATTCCTAGCTTGGGTCCTTTTGGGGATTGATTAACCGTTTCCTTTCTTCTCCTGCCAATATCTCTCATGCATTCACCTCATATTGAAATAATTAAGTATTGAGCATCTCACCTTGCTCTTCGCCGGTTGCTCCTCGCTTGAGACCTAGATTAGCATAGCACCCCCTCTCCGTAAATCTTTCGTTTTTTAGGATTTGTGGATTATTTTATGATTCAATGTGTCATTTTTTTAGATTTTGTGCCAGCCCTTAATCACGTTTCTTCAGGATTTATAAGGCTTTGCAGAGATTAACCAGATTTTATGAAATAGCTGCAAAGAATGATACGCTTTACGAGTCATTCTTAGGTTAACCACGGAAGAAACACACTGAGCGAGTTACCCCGGATGCCGACTCAGGCCTCGCTCGTATGAATACAAGTAAACTTGTTTTCATACTTCACTCAGCTTCGCGTAAAGTAAGGAGCCGTCACTACCGCTGATTTTCATGAAATCCAGCGGAGTAACAGCTCCTTACTTTTCCTTGAGGACCTAATATACTCTTTATTCTACCATGTCATATTTTCCGGTACTGTCCCGGAGAGATCCCTACATATTTTTTAAACACTTTACTAAAGCTGTTGGCGCTGTTATAGCCAACCTGTTCAGCAATCTGAGCTACATTGAATGAAGTCTCATCAAGAAGTTGTTTGGCCTTCTCAATCCGGAACTCATTTACATAATCTACAAAGTTCTTACCCGATATTTCTTTAAAAATGAAGCTTAAATAAGAAGTTGAAAGATTAACTACCTCTGCCACAGTATCTAAAGAAATATCCATACTATAATTCTCTTCCAGATGTCGTTGTATCTTCTCCAGGATGTGACTTTGCTGGTTCTGTTTATTCTCTGTCACATATTTGGTAATCATCTCAAATACATAAGAGATATACTTTACCTTCTCCTCCAGACCATTTTTGCTGTCGATCTCCGTATAGATATCTTCCTTCTTACCAAAAATTCTATCACTGGTTAACCGCATCTCAAATATGGTTCTAATCGCCGTTCCTGCCAGGGCATGAAACAGGTGGTCCACCAATTCAGGTGATATATTGTTTTCCAAAAGGTTATCCTGAAATACACTTTGTAACAGCTCCAGAACTACCTCTCTATTCCCTGACTTGGCCACGGTAATCAACTGAGTCTCTTTTTCAATCGAGTATAGAATCACTCCACTGGATATACCATTGACTTCATCAATATAAATAACCGTGTTCTGTCCCTTCACAGTCTTATAGTTCAGCGCCTCCAAAGCATCAATAAAGGAAAGATAGCAGTTATCTATTTCCTCATAGCTTAGACCCACCCCTATCGTATAGGGTTCATCCAAGCTTTCCTCCAGATACGCCTGTACATTATTTAAATAATCATTAATACCACTGAATTCGTAGAAGGATTTCTCGGTGTTTAATATGGACACAATGGTTTGATCATTCTTCTCCATAAAATAGCACCGGCATCCGTCACCCAGTGAATCACGGGCAATTTTTTTCATTTCCTCCACATGCTCTTTACAGGATTTCCTATACCTCTTAAGCTCCGAAGATTTCCTGTCACCGATTTCATAAACAATGATTTGATAGTAAGGAAATGGTAACTCAATTCCAATCTCTACGCCGGAAGTCAAGAAATTCTTCCTATCCATTTGACCATTGATTATGTCATATATAAATTTATCCTGAAGCATAGGTTTATTTTTTTCAAAATTATCTTGTAAGGATTGGTTTTCCTTATAGACATAGTCAATAATACCATTGATTAAAGTGAATTCATTATCCTTCTGCCCATGTCTCATCACAGATTTCTTGCTGCCTATGATATTGATATAATTCAAAATTTTATTCATCGGCTGATATAGTCCAGCTATGATATAATAGGTAAGAATTACTGACAGAATAAAGCTGATGGCAGAAACCAAAATGGTCACATCTTTAATCTGATTAATACTCTTCGTGATATATTCCGTTGGGATAACAGAAATATACTTCCAGTCAAATACACTTGATTTGACATACTGAATCGTAAAAGGTTTTCCTTCAATGGATAATTCCACGGTATCCTTGGATTTTTCCATCTCTTCGGATCTGTTCTTTACAGCTTCCCAGATTAATTCCAAGTCCTTATAGTCAGGATAGGACTGCTCATTGGTGTATATCACATTCCCGTCTGCATCAACGACATAATTAAATACGATTTTCTCATCGTTAGAATTAGCCATTTCTTTTTTAAACAGGGTTTCATTCAGATTGACGACAATCATCCCTTTGGGGTTCTTATTGATAAAGGGTAGGGATTCTGAGAAAACCAGAACAGGTACATCATAGGCTCCCTGGTGAACGATTTGCTTTCCCAGAATTCGAAAGCCTCCCTGGTTGAATATCTCATCCCAGTTCAAGTCACCGGCATACTTACAAACCTCTGAAAGAAATAGGGATCTTTGATATTTTCCCCCTGTTCCTAATACAAAGTCCGCTTTTTCCTGGTAAAACCATATATCAGCTATGTAATCATTACTGGATTTGTATGCACTTAAGCTTGCGATCGAATCTTGAATTACTTCGATCTCCTGGTAGCTTTGCTCCAAGGATAAGTAAAGAACACGATTTAAATTACGAGCCAATGCCATCTGCATCAAGTCGGACTGTAAAGAATTGATTTCTTTATCAATGCTTTTTTGCGCTTGCTCCAAGATCAGCATATTACTGACCTGTACTTCTTTAATCATCATACCGGAAGACTTCTTGTATGAAAAAAAGGACACCAGGCCCACCGAACCAATAACCAATATGATAATATATAAAAAAATTCTAACAAATACGCTATTCATACGAAATTCCCTAATACTTTGGGAAAAATTCTTCATATTATCGTCTCCTGTTATCCATTGATGTAAATTTTTTCACTACAAATAATACCATATCGTATTTTCGCTCTCTTGTAAAGAGTATACTTTGTTATTATAATTGGAAACTAAAATGTTTTAGTCCTACTGCTGTAATACAACGATGGCCTCAAAACATATTAACATCCAGTCGAAAGAAACCCCTGCTTAATCTGGTGGTATTTGATAGACACTACTACCAGATTAACAGGGGTTATAGTAAACAGACTTATTCTTTTGTCAGATGAAGCACCTGTACTCCTCAAGAGCTTTACCACTCTTTATTGAGCTGCACTGAGTTTCACCGAGATTTTCCAGGCTTTACTGAGTATTACTGAGTTTTACCGTGTTTTAACAAATTTTCTATGCTTATCTAAGCTTTATTAAGCTTTTCCCACAGTTGAACCTCGCCGATTTGGAGGGAGCTTTTTACATCAATGATTCGTTGATTGGAGGATCCCCGAAAGGCAAGACTGATATCCTTAAGGGACTCTACAAACTCACCATCCACCAACACATCAATGTATTGGAGCATTTCGTCGGTGTATTCACATCTTGCCCGGCTGTCCTGACACAATTCCTTATCAAAAAGATAACCCGTATAACACCAGACATCCTTATGGGGATAGGTATCCTTCACCTTCTTTAGTAAGGGAAGAAGCTCCCGCTGATTAGGTCTCTCAAAGGGTTCCCCTCCAAGGAGAGATAATCCCTTGATATAATCAGGGGATAATGCCTGAAGAATTTCGGCTTCCGTCTCTGCGGTGTAAGGAGTTCCATAGCCAAAATCCCAAGTCTCCTGATTGAAGCAGCCCTCACAGTGGTGGGTACAACCTGATACAAACATAGATACTCTTACACCTTCGCCATTGGCGATATCATATTTTTTAATCTCTCCGTAATTCATCCTACAAATGTAACACCCTTTCCTGGATCTCGTGGGTTCTTCCCTGATTCCAATACTGGGTTCCTATGTAACCGCAGGTTCTTCTGGCAACATTCATCGTATCCTGGTTACGGTTACCGCACTTGGGGCATTCCCATATCAGCTTACCATCAGTATCCTTTACGATCTGTATCTCACCATCGAAACCACATTCCTGACAATAGTCACTCTTCGTATTCAGCTCAGCATACATAATATTATCATAGATAAAGCGGATCAAGGAAATAACAGCCGGAATGTTATTCTGCATATTCGGTACTTCTACATAGCTAATCGCTCCACCCTTGGAAAGCTCCTGGAACTTGGACTCGAACTCCAGCTTCGTAAAAGCATCGATATTCTCACTTACATGGACATGATAACTGTTAGTGATATAACTTTTATCTGTAATTCCCTCAATGACTCCAAAACGTTTCTGAAGACATTTTGCAAATTTGTAAGTTGTACTCTCAATCGGTGAGCCATAGGTACTGAAGCCGATGTTGGTTTCTGCCTTCCAACGGTCACAGGCTTCATTCATGTACTTCATGACATCTAAGGCAAAAGGAGTAGCTTCCGGATCGGTGTGGGATTTCCCGGTCATGTATTTTACACACTCATACAGACCTGCATAGCCAAGAGAAATCGTGGAATAGCCTCCATAGAGAAGCGGATCAATCGTCTCTCCCTTCTGAAGCCGAGCCAACGCACCATTTTGCCAGAGAATTGGAGCTGCATCCGATAAGGTACCCTTCAGGCGGTTATGGCGATGCATCAGGGCCCGGTAGCACAGATCAAGACGCTCATCAAATATCTGCCAAAACTTATCCATATCCTTACCGGAGGATAGGGCAACATCCACCAAATTAAGCGTAACTACACCCTGGTTAAAACGTCCATAGAATTTATAATTGCCATCTTCATCCTTCCAGGGACTTAAGGCACTGCGACAGCCCATGACGGGGAAGCAATTTCCTTCCTTAAGCTCCTTCATCTTCTTTTCGGAGATATAATCCGGAACCAGTCTCTTGGCAGTACATTTGGCTGCCAGTTCTGTCAGATAAAAATAATCTGTTCCCTCTGTCACATTATCTTCTTCCAGAACATAGATCAGCTTGGGAAATGCCGGGGTAACCCACACTCCTGCTTCATTCTTCACTCCCTGATAACGTTGCTTTAAGGTCTCCTCGATAATGATGGCCAGGTCTTTCTTCTCCTGCTCATTTCTTGCTTCATTGAGATACATGAAAACTGTCAGGAAGGGTGCCTGTCCATTGGTAGTCATAAGTGTGATGACCTGGTATTGAATGGTCTGAACACCCTTGGTAATCTCCCTGCGGAGTCTCTTCTCCACCAGCTCCTGAATCTTTTCTTCAGTAGCAGAGCTGTTTAAGACCCTTACTTCCTCCAATACCTCTGCACGAATCTTATCTCTGGATATCTGTACGAAGGGGGCCAGATGGGAAAGACTGATGCTCTGTCCGCCATACTGATTGCTGGCTACCTGGGCAATAATCTGCGTAGCGATATTGCAGGCCGTCGAAAAACTATGGGGCTTCTCTATCATGGTTCCGCTGATTACAGTCCCGTTCTGCAGCATATCCTCCAGATTAACCAAATCACAGTTATGCATATGCTGTGCATAGTAATCTGTGTCATGGAAATGGATAATTCCCAGCTTATCAGCCTCCACGATATCCTGTGGTAAAAGTAGTCTTGCGGTAAGGTCCCTGCTGACCTCACCCGCCATATAATCTCGTTGTACACTGTTCACAGTCGGATTCTTATTGGAATTTTCCTGTTTCACATCTTCATTATTACATTCAATAAGAGAAAGAATTCGATTATCTGTAGTATTGGCTTTACGAATGAGGGAGCGCTGATAACGATATCTTACATAATTCCTTGCCAGTTCAAAGGCTCCGGTCGACATAATCTGATCTTCCACCATATCCTGAATTTCTTCAACGGATACGGCTCTCCCCAGTCTGTTGCATTTGAATTCAACATACTCTGCAATCTCTTTAATCTGCTCGCTGGTTAGCAGCTGCTTCTCCGTAGACTCATTCGCTTTTGTAACAGCAGCGATGATTTTACTTAAGTCAAAAATCTCTTCTGAACCATTTCTCTTAATAATCTTCATGTCTAACTCTCCTCGTTATGTTATATTATAAAATATGTATTTTGATCGAAATGCCGATCTTGACGGAGCCCTGTCCGTACCACATAACCTTCCCTATTATAAGCTAATTTAATTACCCAAAGCAAGTATATATAAATGGTAGGAAATTAAATATAATACAAAATATAGTATTTGTCAAGGAGGGGAAATACAAGATAAGGGGGATTTTCCATTTTAGCATTTTCCATTTTATATGAAAAATCCATTTGTGATCAATAGAATTAAAAGTTAATTGATTTTTTCTGTTTGTTATGTTACCATTTCAATGTTAATAATAAATATAGTACTTCTTATTAAGAGTTATGGTAGAGAGTTAGCTCAGTGACCATACACCAACCTGCAACAATGTAAGGTGGTAATGCTAACATCGATGAGGAGAATGCCGCTCCTTAGGGCGGTGCATTTCCTGCTTTATTCCTTTCTGCTATTTTATTATAGATTATTTAAAATAAATAATGCTTGACATCTATATCAGAGTGATATATTTTATTAATATCAGTGTGATATAAGGAGGAAACATTATGGCAACTACTAACAAAACAAAATATGCGATTTTAGGGGTCTTATCCATAAAACCCTGTTCCGGTTATGATATTAAAAAATTCTGTGATAAATCCATATCCTATTTCTGGAACGAAAACTTTGGGCACATTTACCCGGTCTTAAAACAACTTGAAGCAGATAAGCTAATTCGACCTGAGGATAACACTTCCGAGTCCAGACGAAAAATCTACCATATCACGGAAAAAGGAAGGCAGGCATTCTGTGAATGGTTAGTGCAACCCATAGAACTACAGCCGAATCGATCGGAACTGCTACTAAAGCTCTCATTTGGTAATTATATGCCGAAGGAACGAGTGTTTACTATGATGAATGAAGTGAGGGAAAGGAACCAGCGTAATCTGGAATTATACATGGAAATGGAAAAGTCCTTTGTCATGGACGAGAAGGCACAGAAGGATCCGGCATTTCCATATTGGCTGGCTTCCTTACGCTATGGTATACATTCTGCGAAGGCCGCGATTAAGTGGAGTAAAGAAACTATACAATTATTATCAGACGATCCAAATAAACAATAAGGGGAGAGACACTATGTCAAATGTATTATTTATAAACGGAAATCTTCATGGCCATATTAATCCTACATTACCTATTGTAAAAGAATTAGTAGCACAGGGTGAAACGGTATACTATTGCTCGACATCTGAGTTTCAGCAAAGGATAGAAGCTACCGGTGCGAATTTTATAAACTATGGGCATAGAGTTGATCAGTTTCTACAAAGCTTCCGCCCACATGGAAACCATCCATTCTATACCTTAATGGAATATATACTAGGAATGGATCTTACGGTTGTTGCCAGTGTTATCGAACTAGCTGAGCATCTGCAATTTGACTATATCATTCATGATATTATGTTCGGAGGCGGCAATATCCTTGCACATAAATTAGGTATT
Source organism: Variimorphobacter saccharofermentans (assembly GCF_014174405.1). Classification (GTDB taxonomy): domain Bacteria; phylum Bacillota; class Clostridia; order Lachnospirales; family Lachnospiraceae; genus Mobilitalea; species Mobilitalea saccharofermentans. Next base: position 3,680,819 of record NZ_JACEGA010000001.1, read on the forward strand.
CCAGCCATAGCCTCCTGTTCTTCCTTCGTTATGGAAAAGCTTCCTCTCCCTGATCGAATGCTAGAGCCTGGATTTCATCCTCAACTAGATCATTTATTGGATCAATTGAAGCTTGCCAAGTCTGAATGGTCTCTACCCACATTACGGATATCAGAATTATTCTTTAAGAAGGAGGCTTTGAATTTAGTATATACATCTAAATTATTCCAGCCAAAGAGTGATTGTCTGGATAACTCCTATTGTTTTGTCGGACCTTCCATTGACAGTCGAAATGAAGAACTTGATTTTGAACTAAGTCATGAGCATAAAACTATCTATATATCAATGGGAACAATCGAAAATAAATGCATTGATTTCTACAATCGGTGTATAGAGGCTTTTGCAAATACCGATTATCAAGTTATTATGTCCATCGGTAAAAGAACTCAAATGTCCGACTTGCATCAGATTCCAGATAACTTTATTATAAGAGATTATATTCCACAGCTCGAAGTATTAAAGCACGCTGATATAATGATAAGTCATGGAGGACTCAATAGTGTTAGTGAAGCGCTGTATTTCGGAGTGCCTATCATTGCAATCCCTATTTCTAATGATCAGCCTGCCGTTGCAAAACGCCTTGTAGAGCTAGGTGCAGGTATTGGTCTTAAGATGGATGAAATCACTGCAGAAGTGTTACAAAGCAATGTGTATACTATATTAGCGAATAAACACTATCGTATACAAAGCGCTGAAATTGGAGATAGTTTTCGTGAAGCCGGTGGATATAAATCAGCCGTCGAAGCTATCATAAAATACAAATCCATTCATCATATTTAGAAAATCATTACACATAAATGGAGTGTTAATGTATCACCTTAACCATAAAAGCTCAGTCTGGCTATCCGGTGATTACACTAACACTCCTTGTATTTTATTCGCTCAGATATTTCTTCAATGTAGCTCTTACCGCACCTTTTCCGGCAATCATATCGGTGAACATTCCTTCAATCTTTTCACCTAGACCAACCTGATAAAGATCAACAGCAAATATGGTTCTGTTCGAAAGTATCGGCCTTAGAACCTCCTTCGATAAGGGTTCTCCCAGCTTTACATTCCCTAGCTTTTGTCGAAGTTCACTCAGCAAAGGATCCGGACTAGGTGTAAAGGCATTACCGTTATCGTCAACTCCCATAAGATATCTACACCAGCCGGCAATGGATAACGGAATAAAGGTTAAGTCCTCTGTCTTCAAGGTATTACTAGCGTGGTATGCCTTGATCGTCTCTCCAAAACGAATCGGAATCTTTTGAGAGGTATCGGTAGCAATACGCTGTGGAGCGTCCGGCATAAAGGGATTTGGAAGACGGAGCTCTAACACCGCTTTGATAAAGTCCTGAGGGTTAAGTACTCCTGGATTAACCACCACAGGCATTCCCTCCACATATCCGATTTTATTCACCAGCTTTACCAGATCAGTGTCTCTCATCTCCTCCCATATGGTCTGATAAGACAGGAGGCACCCAAAGATAGCCAATGCCGTATGGAGCGGATTGAGGCAGGTACATACCTTCATTTTCTCAACCTTATCCACGGTTTCCCTGTCAGTAAACAGAATACCTGCTTTTTCAAGCGGCGGCCTTCCATTGGGAAAAGCGTCTTCTATTACAAGGTATTCCGTCTCTTCCGCATTCACAAAAGCTGCAGTATAGGTGTTTTTCCCTGTAATGATCAGATCCGTATCCTCAAAGCCGTCCTGCAATAGCATTTCCTTCACCTTATCATCCGGTCTCGGAGTAATCTTATCAATCATACTCCATGGGAATGATACCCGATTCGTATCCGTAATATAGGATAAAAAGCTGTCCTCTATAAAACCGTTTTTCACCCAGTACTCAGCATAGGCTTCTATTGCTGTAAACAGCTTATCACCATTATGGGAGCAGTTATCCATACTAACCATCGCAATCGGAGCTGCTCCAGCTTTATATCTTTCATACAGAAGTGCAGTCATTTTACCCATAATATGAACCGGTTGTTTGGGTCCTAATTTTAAATCCGTTTCGACTATATCAAGATAGCCTTCCTTGGGAGCCGATAGACTATATCCCTTTTCCGTTATGGTGAAGCTTGCCATCTGAAGGAATGGATTTGCGAAAATTTCCTTCAGTCGATTCCATTCCAATGCATTGGTACTGTCTGCTGTAAGTGATTCGATTACACTTCCGATTACTTTCTTCTCAATGCTTCCATTTGCCTTTAAGACTACCAATAGGCTGAGATCATCGAAGGGTCTATATGCCTTATCAATGATTTCATAATCAAAGCCTTCTGCTACGATAACCCCCTTATCATATAAGCCTTGATTTAACAGCTTCTGCAATGCTGCAGCAGGAAATCCCCGAAAGATATTACCGGCTCCAAAATGAATCCAGGTCGGCTGTTCCTTCGTACTCCTTCTCACCTTATCACGATCATATTCCGGAAGCTCATATCCTTTATTCTTCCAGCTGGAATCATAATTGATTAATTTCATTCGTTTCGCCTCGTTTCTACACTGCCTTCATAGCAGCAACACTCTGTTCATAATGCAAAATGCATTATGTAGCTATGGAGATAATCCGATTCTACTACATACCGTTATTTATAGATCTTTCTGCCATAGGCATCCTCCACACCGGACTTACGATAAAAATAAGTATTAATCCTATCACGCCATTCCTTTGCGCTATCCAATTGCATAGCAAAACGTTCCATAACACGCTGATAGACATCCTCCGGAATCATACTTTTGATTTCTTCAAAGCTCCGAATCATATCCTCAACATCAGAAACTCCTTCAAAATGCGTGTCATATATGTGTTGGATTAGGGTTTTACCACTTTTTAATTTATAATCATAACGTACATAGTGGAAGAATAACAAAAGCTCTTCTGGACAGGTCTCAATATTCTCATACATGGAAGCATTCGGTTCATTATACTGCTGGGCATACCCGGTTCCCTCCTTCGTCCGATCCACACCTAATCCATTACGATCTGCTCGGTGATAGGTACCCCATCTGTCATACTCATATCCGTCCACATTTGGTCCGTAATGATTGTTGGGATTTACCATCCAGCCTATACCAAGTGGTGAGGTATATTTCTCATAAGCCGGCCAGGATTTTAACAGTATCTGAAGCAGATTATTCACAACCTTATCCTTATAGGAATAAGTCATGCAAATCCATTCCTTTGCAATAGCTTCAGAACTCATATCTGTATTCCAAGCGAGTCGGCCATACCCATATAGATTGGCTGCCGCCAGATCATGTCCTGTCCAGTTATAATCATTACCGGTGTTCGCCACCGCTGCCATTCCACAGTTAACCTGTCCATAGGTTCTTCCTGATACAATATCAGCTATTTTTGCACCTTCCGGTTTTGCATAAGTATTAAAATCAAGAACTTCCTTCCACATGGGAATCAGATAACATACATGCCTTTGCTGTCCAGTATATTCCTGTGCGATCTGTACCTCTAACATCTGGTTCGTATTCTTCAGTCCACCAAATAGCGGTGATACCGGCTCTCTGACCTGGAAATCCATAGGACCATTCTTAATCTGCAGAATAACATTCTCATCAAACTTTCCGTCAAGGCCTATGAAATTATCATAAGCTGCTCTTGCCCGATCCGTTTTGTAATCTCTCCAATCCTGCTGGCAGTTATATACAAAGCAGCGCCAAACAACCAGTCCTCCATAAGGCTTCAATGCTCTTGCAAGAACATTTGCTCCATCTGCATGGGTGCGATTATAAGTAAACGGACCCGGACGCCCTTCTGAATCCGCTTTGATTAGAAAACCGCCGAAGCCTGGAATTGCTTCATATACCTTTCTAATGCAATCCTTCCACCAATTCGCAACCCCCTCATCAAGAGGGTCAGCCAGAGATAGTCCCCCGATTTCCATTGGAGCGGCAAAGTTAGCGCTTACAAAAAGCCTGATTCCATAATTAGCAAATATGTCTGCCATTTCTTTCAGCTTACCAAGATAACGATCCGTAATGAGTTCCGTAGCCTCTGCTCTGACATTCACGTTATTTATCACTACTCCATTGATACCCACGGAGGCAATCAGTCTGGCATAGTCCTTGGTTCTATCATTTACAACTACTTCTTTATCCTCAAAGAAAAAGGAATTACCAGAATATCCCCGCTCAATGCTTCCATCCATGTTATCCCAATGATTCAGCATACGAAGAGGGTTCTTAGGGTTCTCCAAAATTTCTACCTGATTAATGGACTGGTTGGATGCGATGCGTCGAATTAATTCAAAAACACCATACATGATCCCGCTCTCTGTTCTGGCAAGTATCAACAGATGAAATCCACATTGTTTCAGTAGGAAACCATCTCCAACCAGTTTGTATTCAGCAAATTCCTCCTCCTTTTCAGGATTGCAGCGTTCAATGATGATTCCATACTTATCTGATGGTATCAATTCTCTCTGTCCCTGTATATCCACTTCTACATCAATATTCAGCATCCCGTTAATTGCATTAACCAGTTCCTTTACCGCAGTAAAGGTAATATCACCGGGTAGATAATCTTTGACCCCACACAGATATAATTTGGACAGCAAATCCACATCTGGGTAATGCTCAATCCTATGATAGTTTAACCATCCTTTGTTATAGCACATTGTTCTCCTCCTTTTGTGCTTCTTACTTATTCAACTCAACTGTCTTATGAGCTTTCAGGACTTTGCAATATGGCTTTGTACCTGTTAATGTCGTGCTTCTGGAATCAGGCTGGCATGTACCGATATAAAGCTCATAATCAGTTTCATTCAACATTAATTTTCCACTATCGTCATACAATCCAAAGGTCTTATCCTCCAGATCAAACTCAACAGTGGCTTGCTCTCCCGGATTAAGGTATAGCTTCTTTAGCGCCTTTAATTGATGATTCGGTGCTCCCTCCAGCATAACCTTAATGTATACCTGCACCGTTTCAGCACCGGGCATAGCTCCAATGTTTTTGATATCTACAGAGCAATGTATTGTCTTACCCTGCTCGACTTCTTCCGAATTCACATTTATATTGCTTAATTCAAATTTAGTATAGGACAGCCCGTAGCCAAAGGGATATAATGCCTCTTTCTTCATATAACGGTAGGTTCTTCCCTCCATATTATAGTCAGTAAACTCAGGAAGATCATCCGTACTGCGGTAGAAGGTTACCGGCAATTTCCCTTCCGGTGAGAATTCACCAAATAGCATATCAGCAATAGCCCTGCCTCCTTGAGCTCCCGGATACCAGCCTTTAACGATAGCAGGAATGTGCTCATCCTCCCAGGGAATACTTATTGCACTTCCGGATAACAACACCAGAACCACTGGTTTACCGCTATTTACCATTTCTTTAATAATATCCTCCTGAATACCGGGAAGATTCAGATTCGGTTTATCTCCGCTGGCAAACTCATTCCCCTCATCCCCCTCTTCTCCTTCGAGACCGGGATCAAGACCAAAGCAGCCAATCACTACATCACTCATATCGCACACAGCACGTACCTCTGCCAAACGGTCATTCTGTGCACCTAAGCCCGAGATACGATCCTTAAACAGATGACATCCCTCAGAATAGTATACACGAACATCATCCCCCAGATACTCTCGAATACCCTCTAAGACTGTTACATACTCCGAAGCGGTTCCTTCATAATTACCGACTAATGCTTTTCGATTATCCGCATTCGGACCGATTACACCAACCGATTTCAGCTTGTCCTTATGAAGAGGAAGTAACGCTCCTTCATTCTTTAACAGGACGATTGATTTTCTGGCAGCTTTTATATTCAACATCCGGTGTTCTATGGTATCTACCTGGTCGTATCCAATTTTATTAAACGGAACGTTCTCCGGTTTGTCGAATAAACCAAGCTTCATTCTGGTTGTGACAAGCCTGGTCACTGCACGATCTATGGTTTCTTCCTTTACGCTGCCATCACGAACAGCATAAAGTAAATTACCGAACATATTGCCACAATTCAAATCGCAGCCGTTGTTCATTGCAAGCGCTACTGATTCAACCGGTGTGGAGGTAACCATATGACCTTCATGGAAATCCTTAATCGCCCAGCAATCAGAGGTAACATGTCCTTGAAAGCCCCATTCATCCCTGAGTATATCCTTCAATAAGGTCTTGCTACCACAGCATGGCTCACCATTGGTTCGGTTATAGGCGCCCATAACAGCTTCAACTCCTGCCTCCTGAACACAGGCTTTAAATGCAGGCAGGTAAGTCTCATATAAGTCCTTCTTTGATACTTCCGCGTTAAAGCTATGACGAATGTCCTCGGGTCCGGAGTGAACAGCGAAATGCTTGGCGCATGCGGCTGCCTTCATATACTTCTTATCATGACCTTGAATTCCTTTGACAAATCTAACACCGAGTCTTGAACTTAAAAACGGATCCTCTCCATAGGTTTCGTGACCACGTCCCCATCTTGGATCGCGGAAAATATTAACATTTGGAGACCAGAATGTTAGTCCCTTATAGATATCCAAGTCATTATACTTCTGCTGCATATTAAACTTGGCTCTTCCTTCGGTTGAAATTACATCTGCCACTTCTTCCAGTAAATCCTCATCAAAGGTTGCAGCCAATCCGATCGCTTGTGGAAATACGGTTGCTACACCTGCACGGGCTACTCCGTGGAGTGCCTCATTCCACCAGTTATAAGCCTTCATACCAAGTCGTTCAATGGCAGGTGCCGTATAAAGTGTCTGAAATATCTTTTCTTCCAATGTCATTCTGGAAACTAAATCCTTAGCGCGTTCTTCAAAGCTAAGCGTTTCGTCTAAATAAGCTGCCTTCTCCATTTTATACCTCCTATTATTATGTTCCTTTCTTTTACATTGATAAGCTAAGTCTATATCAAAGCTTGCGTTTTTGCCTATCACATTTTGCTATTATATAATCATACATTGCGAATTAATAAAGAAGCGAAATTTACTTTATTTCGTAGAGAATTTTCATTTACAAACTACTTGCTTTATATTACAATAGCCTTTAGATAACTTTTTCAACAGCAGCTTCATTTAATCAATATTTTGCGTAATTCTTGGATTTGCGCTGTTATAATTCATCAAAAATAATAGCAATAATTATTAACCATTTTATTAAATTATAGCAATATTAGAGCATGAATTTTAGTATACCAGTTAAATTAACGAATGTCTACACTATATTTTGAAAGGGCGGTGTTCCTATGAGAATATTAGATGGAATATACGAAAAGGTAGATTATCAGAATAACACTTCTATTCTGCTACATATAAATAATACAAATGACAATTACTCCATCCATTGGCATACTGCCATTGAAATGATTATGCCCATTGAGAACATTTATACTATCGTAATCGGGAAGACAACCTATGTGTTGCAGGAAAATGATATTCTGATTATTCCTCCCGGTGAACTTCATGAATTGATTGCCCCACCCACTGGTACCCGTCGAATTCTATTGTTCGATTTTTCATTAATCAGCAATCTTCGGGGTCTTTCGAATATATTAACCGTCCTTAACCAGCCTCGTTTAATCAACCAGGTTACTGCCCCTGACATTCATTCCCGACTCATGCAACTATTTCATGATATTACAGAAGAATATACCAATAAAAACACTTTAAGAGAAGCTGCTATCTATGCCTTGATTATTCAGATGTTCGTTCTTACCGGCCGCAAATACATGAATACGGAAAACCTGTTTCCGGACGTTAAGCTGAATAAACAACGGGAATATATAGAGAAATTTAATCTCATTTTTGAATATATCAATAATAATTTTACGGATGGCATTACTCTGGATACCATCGCAGGAGTTGCCGGCTTTAGCAAGTTCCATTTTTCAAGACTGTTTAAGCAATTTACTGACATGTCCTTTTACGACTATCTAAATCAGAGAAGAGTAAAAGAAGCAGAAAAGCTCTTGCTGGATCCTACTCTGGCAATCACAGAAGTAGCCATGCGATCCGGCTTCTCAAGTATAGCAACCTTCAACCGCGTATTTAAAAGCTTTAAGGAATGTACACCAACCGAGTTTAAAAATCTCTACCGTAGAAGAAATCATACTCCGTAATCTGATATAAAGATATCTGCCATTTATGGTTCGCTATGATATCACGAGAGAGGAGCCTATTCTTATGTTCTGTTAAAGAGATAGTCGGATGTATTACCCTGACAATATCCTTTGAACAGGATGCAAAAGAATAGGCACCTATTATATTCTTCATTTCTTAATTCTTACATCAATACGTTCTTATACATTAGATAGTCGAAATCCACGTAATTACTGCTTTGCTTTCCATTGCTGGAGCAATATAATCCCAGTGTGTTGCCAACAAAACCCCCTGCCACGTCAGTACTTAGCATTCTGGCATCCACATTTGTTATTAACGTATGATAGTTATTACCATCCACGGAGTACTCAAACGACAAATCCTGCATATCCGCTACAGCTCGTAATACCATCTCGGAACTGTCCATATTAGTATCCTTAAGATTTACTTCTTTCAGTATTTCTTCCTTACCTTCCCTACATTTCACAAGCCGTAACACATCACCGTCTACTGCTTTTTTTCTAACAAAGCGGTAATGATACTGATTGCTCTGCAATAATACCAAACCAGCCTCTTCATTCTCCGCTGCTGGGGTAAACTCCATCTTCGTCTCCAGAATAAAGCTCATACCCGTCTGTCTGATACCCACATAACTGGGGCTTACCGTATCCGAAATCCGTTCCGGTGACATTTTCATGCGCAGATAACCCTTACGTTCTGAGAGACTGTAATTCTCCATAATCGGATTTCTTAAATAAAGGAAACGAAATGGCAGCTTGTCCTCATCAAAATCCTCCCTTTCTGGAACACTTTCAGTGGGAGCCGGAGTAAGATTAGGCACTTCAACGGTATCCTCCAATAGTCCAACTCCTAAATTAATTAACGGCCAGCCATCTTCCCAGGTGACCGGTACAAGGAAGGTCTCTCTACCCATATTGCGGTAATACCCCCCATATGGACGGGATGCCAGTACCACCATATACCATTCCCCATTCTGGGTCTCAACCAAATCACCATGTCCAACATTAACGATCGGATAATTCTTTCCAAGATGACGGTGTGTCAAAATCGGATTGCAGCGAAATCCTTCGAAGGGTTTTTTAAGGTCTGTTCCACTGGCAACGGTCACGGCATGTTCATGAGCGGTTCCTGCTTCTGCAATTAATAGATAGTACCGCCCATCCTTTTTATATAGATGCGGGCCCTCCGGCCATACCACATTCCTCAATGCGCCATGCCATAGTGCATAGGATTCTCCCACAAGCTTCATTGTATTCAAATCCAGTTCCTGAAGAAAAACCTCATTGTCGCCATAATATCTCGCACCTTCTCTCCGAGGCTTGGTTCCTGTATAATAGCACTTCCCGTCGTCATCGAAGAATAGGGAAGGATCTATTCCGTCTGCTTCTAAAAAATACGGATTGGACCATGGCCCTGCCGGATCAGTAGCGGTTACGATAAAATTCCCACCGTAGCTAACATTGGTTGTTATCATATAGAATACTCCCTCATGATAACGGATGGTCGGAGCAAAAATTCCTTGGGAATGATCTACTCCCAATAATTTCACCTGCTCCTCTCTGTCCAGAATGTTACCAATCTGCTTCCAGTGTACCAGGTCACGACTGTGAAAGATCGGAACTCCGGGGAAATATGCAAATGTAGATGTTACAAGGAAATAATCCTCTCCTACCCTGCAAATAGAAGGATCCGGATAAAAACCCGGTAAAATTGGATTCGATACTCTTTCTCTCAAGTTATACCTCCACTCCTGCTGTCTTACCAGCACAAATATTTCTATCATTTTATCATAGCTTATCCACGTTCTCCATTAATTACCCTATGATTGTGATGTATTATATTATACAAATAGCAGGAGTATCGTTCGATAAGTCCAAAGACCTCACTATCACGATATCCTGCTACCTGATGATTACTCGGATACAGCCTCAGCAAACTCCTCCGTATTCGCTAGTTCAAATAGTCTGTTTTCTATATATTTTGCTGCTTTCTTTACCATATCCTGTTGTGATTTTTGCTTAACATTAGTAGTATGGGTACGACTGTTCAAAAAGTGAATATCCATAACGCCACTTACACCATTATTCTTTACCGCATCAAGATTTGTACCCCTGCCGTATCCGGCACTTCGTCCACTGACATATTTTCCTGCCGGAGCTGAGTCGACGCCTGCGTGGGGCATCGAAGTCATTGATGCTGCCAGAAGATAATTCCCTATTTCAACGGTAACGGCTCTCCGTTCCCATCCAAAACCGCCCCAGATTTCTTTAATAATCTTACTATCTGCTTTGGTCAATGGTTCCACATCAGCATGATTGGTTCCATAGGTACGACGTACCTTAAAGGACTTTCCAGTATCTACGTCCGTTACTACGGCATCCTCTCCACGGTCCCAGATATATTTCACCTTTTTAAACCAATCCAGTGCACCCGTTATCATCTCTTCCATCTTCTTCATATCCGGTTGCTCCATTCCAACCGTATACAACAAAGCATTTTCTGTTTCCTCCTGGGTATTGATCGATAACAAAGCTTTCTGTGTTATCTTACCCACGATCCCGTCCGCGGATAATCCGTTGTCTTTTTGGAAGCGCTTAACTGCCGCTACTGTGACACTACCATAATATCCTGTCGTCTTAGGGTATGTAAAATATCCCAAATCCATTAATGTGGATTGAACTACCTTTACCTCATTTCCTCTAGAGCCTTTCTTCAAAAGCGTAGCAGCAGAAGCATTCACCGGAGTAAACGCCATAACAGCCGCTATACATACTGCTGCAGTTTTCACTAAGTTCTTATGTCTCATATGTCTGTCTCCTATCTTTTCTTCCTTCTGTAGCTTTTTCATACTACATATTCTATTACACATTTGTTAAATAGTCAACCATATATGTAATATTTCCGTAATATTTTATTTATATTTATGTAACATTTGGTAATGATGACATATTATTCTTCCCTTGTAGGAAAATGGCTATTCTTCTATTGTTTTTACCGGCTCTTTCTCAAATTCATTCAATTGCATTTATTATAGCAGCAATGGAAAACAGTAATAATTATCAATATAATTCATTGATATAATCCTACTTCAATGATATAATAATCACCACTAAACCATATTTTATAATAAAGAGAAAACGCAGTATTATTTCCCAATAACAGAGTTTTTATAGAAGGGAGTTATTTATGACATCCGATTTAATATCTACCAGTAACCTCAGCTTTCTGCTCGTGTTTTTAGAGGGGCTCCTCTCCTTTTTTTCACCCTGTGTCATTCCACTGATCCCAGTTTACATGAGCTATTTGGCTGGTAATGCGAAGCGGACCGATTCGGAAGGTAATATCACATATGAGCGTACCAAGGTATTTTTCCATACACTGTTCTTTGTTGCTGGGATTTCCACCGCCTTCTTTACTTTAGGTTTGTCCTTTACGGCATTGGGCAACTTCTTCCAGAATAATCGAACGTTATTTACACGCATTGGCGGTATCATAATCATATTGCTTGGTCTGGTCCAAATTGGTCTATTGGATTTTGATTTTCTGAAGAAAGAGAAAAAAATTCATTTGAAGCTTTCCGAGAAGAGGATGAATCCATTGGTTGCATTTCTTATGGGGTTTACCTTTAGCTTTGCATGGACTCCTTGTGTAGGCCCTGCCTTGTCCTCTGTTCTCATTATGGCGTCCGGAAGTAGCAGCTCCTTTGTGGGGAATCTACTTGTCCTGGTGTACACATTGGGCTTTATCATTCCATTTTTGCTTCTTGGACTGTTCACAACCCAGGCATTGAACTTTCTGAAAAAGCATCGTACATTCTTAAAATATACAGTTAAAGCCGGAGGCTTACTTCTCATCCTCATTGGAATTATGACATTTACCGGTTGGATGAACTCTGTGTCCAGCTATTTAAACAGGTTTACACCTCAACTATCGCAGGACAGCAAGGATTCTATTATAGAAAAGGATGACGTAATTGTAGGTCCTCCAGAAGAGACCCCTTCTGAAGAAAAATCAAACGTGGAAGCTGACGGCAAAATTCCATCCGATACCGATAGCAATACTGCTACTGTCAGCCCTGAGCAGAAGGAGGAAAACACAAATGCCAAGCAAATCATTCCTGCTTTTGACTTTACTTTAACGGATCAATACGGCGAAGAGCATACTCTTTCCGACTACCAAGGAAAAGTCGTATTCCTGAATTTCTGGGCGACATGGTGCCCTCCCTGTAAGAAGGAAATGCCTGATATCGAAGAGCTCTATAAGGAATATGGCTATAATCAGGAGGATATTATTATTTTAGGTGTGGCAAATCCTGCCAGCGATGAGTATCCGAATAACGGAGATGTCAAAAAAGAAGAAATCATATCCTTCTTAGAGGATAATGGTTATACCTTCCCCGTTGTCTTTGACGAAACTGGAGATGTGCTGCGTGATTATTATATATCCGCATTCCCCACCACGTTTATGATAGATAAGAACGGAAATATCTATGGATATGTACCGGGTATGATGACAAAGGATATGATGAATAACGTAATCCAACAGACAATAGAGGCAGCTGAGTAAGGATGCAACCGTCATTTACACGATTGTTAAACTTCATTGACAAAATGCCGCTTGTAATTAGTAGCTACTTTCCATGCTGATCTATTTTGTTGTATGTGGTATACCGGAATGAATTAAGGTATTTGAGGAACATATTATGCTATAAAAAGCTTTGACATCGTTGCATCTATATGCTACAATGCCATTGTAAAAAATATATATAATGATAAAAGGACGCTTTGCGATCTATTTATTGTAATGAATGAAAGGACGGTTTTGATGTCGGTATTATCTGTAAATGAGGTTTGTGCTAACTAGCACTTAATTGAATTAGCTGGGTACACGTTAAGGTTACCTTTTTCTTTTTGTGCCCATCTTTCTACCTTTACAGCAAATACTCAAAACTGTCTTGATATATTGGATGAGATTGTGGACTTATGGCATTCTAAAACCAAGGCATGATAGGGTAAACCTGTTATGCTTTTTTCGTTACATATGCTCTACGATCTTTGTATACAGACATGACCCACAGGGAGTATCCTGCCATTGTAATGGTAGAATTCTCTGTGGGTCTTTCTTATATTGACAGGCAGCCGGACATATAGCATCATACTAGAGCTGCCTAGGACAGATGGAGGTTTATCATGTTAGAAAAATCGATTATAACATTAGAATTTAATAAAATATTAGAAATGCTATGTAATAATGCAGTTTCTGAGAATGCGAAAGCAAAACTGAAGGAGCTGAGGCCCTACCTGAGTGAATGGGAAGTAAATGCAAAGATGATGGAAACCACTGAAGCACGTAAAATCTTAGATCATATAGGAACTCCTCCCCTACCGACTATGAAGGATATCGAAATGCTACTAGAATTAGCTGAAAAAGGAAGTATGCTGGTTCCGGAACAGCTCACACAGTTCGAATTATTCATCAACTCCTGTAAACGTATGAAGGGCTTTATGAAAAGAGCGGAATCCCTTAATGTTGGCATAGCTGGATATGGTGGTTCCATCCAGGAGCTTAATGAGCTATCCAATGAAATTGATGCAACCATCCGCAACAATCAGATACTGGATACCGCATCCAAAGAATTGAAGGATATTCGTCGTAAAATAGACCAAATAAGTACCGATATTAAGACGAAGCTGGAAAATCAGCTACGAAGCAAGAAAGAATGGTTTGCAGATAGTTATGTTGCTTCCCGTAACGGGCATTACGTACTTCCCGTAAAACGAGAGTACAAAAATATGGTTAGTGGCTCTGTGTTAGACATATCCTCCAGTGGCTCGACCTATTTTATTGAGCCCACCGCTGTGTCAAAGCTGAGAGACGAATTATCTCTTATGGAGATTGAAGAAGATAACGAAGAACGTCGTATCTTATATACCCTTTCTTCGATGATTGGCGAGCATTCTGCTGCTATACGCATGAATATAGAAATTATGGAGTCTTTGGATTTTATATTCGCAAAGGGTAAACTGAGCCTCGATATGAAAGCGATTCCGGCTTCTATTAATACTTCACGATATATTAATATCGTGAATGGAAGACATCCCTTCCTGGATCCATCCGAGGTAGTACCACTTAACTTTACTATTGGCGGTAACATTACTGGCGTCGTAATTACCGGTCCGAACACCGGCGGCAAAACGGTTGCCTTAAAGACAGTGGGACTATTACAGCTCATGGTGCAAAGCGGATTGCATGTCCCATGTGAGGGTGCTGAACTATGTATGAACAACGCAGTTCTTTGTGATATCGGAGACGGTCAGAGTATCTCTGAGAATCTATCCACCTTCTCCTCCCATATCACGAATATTATCCACATTTTATCCTGTATAGACCGGGATAGTCTGGTTCTACTGGATGAGCTGGGTTCCGGTACTGATCCTGCAGAGGGTATGGGAATTGCTATTGCCATTTTAGAGGAATTAATAAGTAAGGGCTGCAACTTTATTGCAACTACCCATTATCCGGAGGTAAAGGAATACGCTGCGAAAACAGAGGGACTTCAAAATGCAAGGATGGCCTTTGACAGGGAAAGCTTAAAACCCCTCTACCGTCTGGAAATCGGAGAAGCTGGAGAAAGCTGTGCTTTGTATATAGCAAAGCGCCTTGGACTTCCGAAGCGAATGCTGGAAAGGGCATACCAGGAAGCATATTGTAAAGAAGCTCATATATCACATCAAAGAATGGACAAAAGCTTTTTAGAAGGTGCCTCGGAAACAGAGTTGGAGAAAAAGCCGGATGTAACTCCAGGAAGAATCATAAAACAAAGTCAGCCAAAGCCGGTAAATTCCAGGAGTCAACGATTTAACATTGGGGACAGCGTCTTGGTGTATCCACAGAAAAAAATAGGTATTGTATTTAGCTTAGCAAATGAAAAAGGGGAAGTGGGCGTTCAAATACAAAAGCGAAAAGTATTTATCAACCACAAACGCCTTCAGCTAAAAGTCCCTGCTACTGAAATGTATCCTGAGAATTATGACTTTTCCATCGTATTCGATAGTGTTGCTAATCGAAAAGCAAGACGTAAAATGGAGAAAGGCCATCAGGAGAAGCTCTCCATAGTTTATGACAACGAAAAGGAAATCATGCAATAACAATATAATTGCAATCAGAATGCATCGAACAATACACCCTATAAGTTTATCGTTCGATGCATTCTAGTTTCGATTTATAATATTGAATAACCTCTCCATTATACTGGTAGGATTATTGTTCCTCTTCATTCTCTACATATTGAAGTAATGTTTCATACATTTCCTTATATTGGCGCTTTAGACTCACTGGCTTGAAATCAGTTGATACAAAGCAATGCCTCGATTCTCCGATTGCCTTTATTTGCCCTGTATCCGCACACAGTATCTTATATTCGATGGTCATTTTAATGCCATTAAAGAATTTTAATTTAACCTCTATCAAAACAGCTTCCTTAAAGTGAACGGAATTCTTATACTCACAGCTCACTCCAAGAACCGGAGAATATACTCCTGCTGCCTCTATTTTGTCATAGCCCAGTCCGATTTGATCCAGAAAATCAACTCTTGCTTCTTCAAACCAGCGAATATAGTTAGAATGGTGAACCACCGCCATTTGATCCGTTTCATAATAGTTAGCAACTCGATAATAAGGTTTCATCTTTTCCATACCCGGTTCTCCTCCTATAAAACATCCATACTCCCAAAACCCTAAGTAGGGTCTAAGAAAATTAATCTAAGAATGATACTACACTTTTTAGAAAAGATTTGCAAATATAATTCCTAACTGTTCCACCTTACTGCTTATCCAAATCAAGAAGCACAGATGTTGTTGCATACTAAACAAGAGTACTAACTTACCATAATGCACTGTCAGAAAAACTATGTTGTTGAATTCTGTATGGATAGCAGACTGACCCTCCTATAGTTTGTTTATATAATACTAACTATAGGGGGGCGGTCTATAATACATACAGAACTTACAACTTGTACTTCTGTCTGTGTGTAAGGTAAGTTAGTACTCCTGCTTGGTATGCAACAGCACCTGTATTTCCGTTAAATCTAATGATAAGCTTATTATTCCGTCTTAACTTCAACTGTTAATTGCAGACTCTTTGAACTTGGAACATAGTATAACGTTACTACTACCCCTTCTTCTGAGCTACCTGAGTACATGTTTAAATCATCCGCGGTACTCTCAAATTTATCCTTAGAGTAGCCCTTATCCTTTACTTTTTCTAAGTAATTTGCATATTTTTCATTATCAATATTATCAACAGTAATCATACAGTATTTATCCGAATTTAATAAATAACTGATTTCTGCATCCTTTATTTTCGGCAAATAAGACGCTGCCATATCCTCAGGCCATTCTGACACATCTGTGTAGATTACCGTTTTACCTTCTTCTCCTTCAAAGGTTATACCATTTTCACTATCGAAGGTCATTTCACCTTCCTCTGTTTTATAAGTAACTTCATCTCCATCAATATCAAGATCCACTTCATCGCCTACGGCCTTTTCAAATACACCTTCTACGATTTTCTCGCCTATTTTCTCTTTAATATTACATCCGGAGAATAGCAATACTCCTAATAATACCACTAATACGATACATATCTTCTTACTTAGCAGCTTTTTGCTTATATACATGTTAACATCCTTTCTACCGTTCCTATTGAATACGATACTGTAACTCTCCCTATTTCAACAAACGGAATTTTCCAACCAGCGGTAATTCCTTGGCTTTTCCGCCCAAACCATTTAATATTCCGATAATCGCAAATACCGTAATTCCTATTGCATATAGTGGTAGTAAGAGCCATCCTATAATCGGGATAATACTCAGAACGATTGTACCACCCACACCCAAGATAAATAAGATTAAAGATTGATTTGCATGATATCTGCCGAACTTTGAATCGGGACATGCCAGTAACGGAAGGAAAAAGATTAGATATGAGATACCAGCAATCGTTTTATTCTTCTCAATATCTGCCGGATCAAAAACTTCCTCTGCGCTACCTCCTACGTTATTATTTGTTTGGAAATCTGACATATTATTATCCTCCTTTTTAATTCTTAGTGTCCTTGCACCTACCCTTATTCTATTAGAATTTTAACTTAATGCTATTACTCTCAGGGTGATTTTAGCAAAAATACCATATCACCCTGAGGGTGATTTTCTACAATACGGTAGTTTTTGTCGTATATATCCGTACATTGCCATTATTTTCATTGGAATGAACTTACTCGTATGGTATAATTGGGATATATTAATTGGGATATATTAAGTTGAACTTTCAATATGGTATTTTATTGGTATCTTTTTCTATATATGTTAATAGGGAAATAAGAGGAGGAAACTTTGTGAAAAAGAAATACTTTGTATTAATTATCATTCTATTGTTGATTCCAATTATATTAATCGCTTTCAGTTTTTTGAAGCTTAAAAGTGAACAACCAATTTCACTTACACTCTGGCATAACTATGGTGGACAAATGAAAACCACTATGGATGAAATGATTGAAGAATTTAATGGTACAATCGGCGTCAAGGAGCGAATAACAATAAATGTCACCTCTATCTCTGGCTCTTCTACCCTGCATGACAAGCTGACTATGGCTGCTAACCAGGATCCTGGAGCTCCGGAGCTTCCTGATATCACAACTGCTTATCCAAAGACTGCCATGATTCTTGCTGATAAAGATCTATTGGTTAATCTTAGTGATGTTTTCACGGAAAAGGAACTCTCCGCATTTGTTCCGCGGTTCATAGAAGAAGGACGCCTATCAGATGGCAATCTGTATGTTCTTCCTACGGCGAAATCAACGGAGGTGCTGTTTATTAATTCCACCATATTTAATCGCTTTGCAAGTGAATCTGGTGCAAAGCTGGAGGATCTCTCTACCTTCGAAGGTATTGCAAAAACTGCCGCCCTTTACTATGATTGGACGGACAAAAAAACTCCGGATATCGAAGGTGACGGAAAGACCTTTTACATGCCTGATTCTCTTTTTAATATGGCTTCGGTAGGATGCAAACAGCTGGGATCGGACCTGTTTGTGAACTTTGGTATCGACTTTAATAATCCTGTTGTTTATAGGGTTTGGGAATATTATTTTGGCTCAGCAGTCCAGGGACATACCGCTATCTTTGACGGCTATGCCACCGATCTTGCCAAAACTGGTGAAATTGTATGTTCCACCGGATCTACCGCAGGAGTTCTATTCTATCCTGAAAATGTCACCTACCCTGATAATACTACTGAACCCTCCGAGCTTGAAATTCTCCCATATCCTGTATTTGAAGACGGAGAAAAGATCGCTGTTCAGCGTGGCGCAGGTATGTGTGTGATTAAGTCCGACAAAGCGAAGGAAAAGGCTGCAGGTATATTCTTGAAATGGTTTACCAGTCCGGAAAACAACCTGCACTTTGTCTCCTCCACCGGATATCTTCCCGTTACAGAGGAAGCCTTTGGAGATATTATGCTGAAAGAAATTAATTCTGTATCAAATCCAAGTATTAAAAAGCTACTTCAGGTATCCAGACAAATGCAGATGGAATATAGCTTCTATATACCTCCATTATTCGACGGAATTGATACACTACAGGCTACTTACGAAAATAATCTACGTGCTTTGGCTGAAGAAGCGAGAAATGCCTATCAAGAACAACCCAATTCCTTGATTACCAGTCCGGATGTCTTAACTTCCACTAATAGTGAAAAATATGATGAGTTTAAAAAACTGATAAGTACAGATAATTAATTTGAAAATAGAGAGGTTGGAATCACCAATGAGACGTCAAGTTGAACCATCATTTTTATTCAATCGTTTCAGTTCTAAAAGTATATCTATGCGCCTTCGGCTGTTTTTTTTCTTATTAGTGCTGGTGTTAACAATGATGGCTGGAATTATCGTGATATTATTAGTAACAGGTACCTTCTCAGCGGGTCTAAAGGAAAGTAAGCAGTTACTAAGCAGAGAACTGAAGTATGTGTCCCAGGATATCTCACTGCAGTATGGTCAGCTCTCTGTACAGGCTGTCGATTTTTCGAAACAACTATCCAGTCAGATTGAGGAGTATCTTAATACAAAGCAACAGAATATAAATGAGTTATCCGAAACACCGGAGCATATTGAAGAATTAATCACATCCCTTTATCAAAATACATATTTCTATCTGGAAAAATCCAATTGCAGTGGTGCTTTTGTTATCTTAGATACCACTGTGAACCCTGCTCTTGAGAACTCAGAGAATTCCAAGGCCGGTCTATATCTTAAGAATCTGGAACCAAATATTATTAGCTCTTCTTCTCCAAATACCACCTTATTACGCGGATTTTTCAGTATTGGAAGGGAGAATTCCCTCAATCTTCATACTCAATGGAGAATGGAATTTGACGTATCCGAGGCTGATTATTACCATATCCCAATGGAGGAGGCAAGAAAAAATCCCCGTCTTCCAATTTCCAAACTGTATTATTGGAGTAATCCTATGATTATACCAGATACCAGCGAAGAAGTAATGATCTGCTGTGTTCCTCTTATAGATTCCAAGAACAATATCTACGGGGTATGTGGTCTGGAAATCAGTATGATGCTATTCAAGCTCTCCCATATGCCGACAAACAACACGTATCCAAGGATGTTTTGTATGTTCTCCCGGTTAACCGATAATCGTTTATCCATCGAAAATTCTATGTTAGCAGGCGGATATTCCATAAAGGACTTTTCAGAGGAAAATACCTTTCTGAAAATCACAGAAAACAGCAAATCCTATAATAATTATCAAAGCGATGAAGGTAGAATATACTTAGGTTACCATACCCAAACACAATTATATCCCAATGGATCACCATACTCCCAGCACAATTGGGTAACAGCAGTTCTTGTACCAAAAGAGGATATCGTTAATTCCATAACACGATTAAACATTATATTAGTTTGCTTGCTGTGTCTACTTATAACGAGTGGAATTATTATATCCATAATCTTCAGTAACAAGTATCTCAAGCCTATTTCCGAAGGACTCGAAATGCTTCGTACGGAAAGTAGCAGTGAACTGGCCAAAACCAATGTACAGGAAATTGATGAATTAATTGAATATCTTGCTGTATATAAGAACGAACTGCAACAGAAGGCAGAACAGGAAAAGCATCAAATCACAATCCTGGAGCAGTTTATCGAAAAAACAAAGACATTAACTCCTGCCGAACGCTCTGTATTCAATCTTTACTCAAAGGGTCTCAGTGCTCAGGAAATTGCATCAACTCTTTTCCTAAGTATTAATACCATAAAGACTCATACCAAGCATATCTTTGCAAAGCTTGGGGTAGCGTCCAGAGAAGAATTGCTGTTATACATCAGCATGCTGGAGGATATCGGACTGGAAATGAATCCATAATCTGATTTAATGATTAAACAACTTAACCACTTAACAATTTAACGATTTAACGACAAGGGTGACGACAAGGGTGGTTGTATAACATTTCTGTGGGGACAATTACTTACCTCACACACAGACGGAAGTACTCATTACTGATTTCGTATGTCTCAGGCGAATACTCATATTCATATGCGAATCTAAATATTCACATGCAAATATGAGTATTCGCCTGATTCATACAAAATACAGCATTGAGTTCTTCCGACAGTGTATTATGGTAAGTAATTGTCCCCACAGAAATGTTATACAACCACCTCTTGTCTGATATACACAGAATAAAAATATAATCCTATGGATGCATTTCCACTTCCATTCTGTTATTCTGATATATGCTGTACTTTAGCGTAATTATATAACATAATTTTCCATGGAATATCCTTCGAAATATTGACGATAATAATATCGGAGGTGTTTACATGATTACGAACGTTACCTTATCAACAAAGGAAAGATTATTATTAGAAGATGCCAAATCCCACGAGGAAATCTGCATTCTGAAATATCAGAATTATGCCAACCTGGCCTGCGATAGTCAGTTGAAAGCGGTCTTTCGAGCAAATGGTCAGAAGGAAGAAGAGCATCTTCAGACAATTAACCAATTATTAAATGGAACGGTTCCTTCTATGAGCGGCGGTCAAAGCGGCTCAGCTGGTGCACAAGGAAGCACACAGCAGCAGACTGGTCAGATGCCCCAATCACAACAACAGTCCATTAATCAAAGTAGTTCCGGTTCCACTTCCTTCAATGCTTCGGACAAGGATCTGTGCAGTGATATGCTTATGCTTGAAAAATATGTGTCCGGTGCATATGATACTACTATCTTCGAGTTTAAGAATGCTCAGGTTAGGGATGTATTAAATCATATCCAAAAAGAAGAGCAAAAACACGGTGAAGCAATCTTTGCTTATATGCAAAGCAAAGGAATGTATTCCACTACCTAATTGTCTTTCACCAAACCAAAAGATCTCTGAATATGTCCGCAAGATGTGATCACGCCAGATTACACATTAGATATATCCAGAGATCTTTTTCTATAGTAAGAACAATGCGACAATAAAGGTAGCTGCAAACCCCACTGTTACCGGAATAAAGTTCTTTTTCGCCAGCTCCAGAGGATTAACGTTACAGATTGCTGCTACGGGTATCAATCCCCAAGGTATAATTGTGCCTCCACCCACCCAGATGGTTGAGATCTGCCCAAGGGCTGCCAGTATTTCTTTATTTACGTCAATTGCGAAAGAAAAGGTGTTGGCTAATGCCCCCGCCAAGGGAAGTCCGGAGAAGCCAGAGCCATCCAGACCAGTTACAATCCCAATTACCATCTGTATCACTGCAACTGGGAATTTCGACAAAGCAATATGCTCGGATAGATAGATGCCTAAGTCAGATAAAAGTCCATTTGCCTCGGGTCCCAGTATCTTCTGTGCCATTTCCTCGCTTCCTATAAAGAAGAAGGATCCGATTACTATTACGGGAGCAAATATCTTAATACCGAACATGAAGCCTTCCCTTATGCAATCCGTAATCTTCTCAAGACAATCAGAACCTTTTTGTTGAATTAGACTTACAAAGCACATAATAAGAACTGCTGTGCCGCCTACCAAAGCAGTCGCGTCTCCTCCCTTAAGCTTGAATTTATACATCACGCAGATATCCAGGATAAATACCAGAGGAGTGATGATCGCTACCAAGTAAACCCCTACTGTGGGCTTTGGCTTGTCCTTATTCTCTTCAGAGCTCACAGCTTTTTCCTGCTTCAGTTGATTATCCCGTCTCATCATAATATAACTGGTCAATATCGTAACCGAACTCATGGTAATCCATAATGGTAATACTGCTTTACTTACAACCATAGGATTACTGATTCCTGCTGCTTTAGCCGTAATTGCGGGTGCCCCTTGGATAAAGAAATCACTGGATAAGCCTATACCATGACCAAAGAGATTCATTGCTACTGCTGCCCATATAGGCTGGAGTCCTGCTTTCACCGCAGCCGGAAGCATAATTGCTCCAACCAGAGCAACTGCTGGTGAAGGCCAGATAAACCAGGAAAAGAATAGCATAATAAATCCAAGTCCAAAGAAAGCCACCGTCGGACTTATCATTAATTTCTTAATCGGAAGCATCATTAACTCATCAGCTCCAATATCCCGAAGTGCCTTAGACATAGCTATGACCAATGAAATCACCAGTATAATTCCCCAAAATTCATTACCGGATGTTATTAAAGCATTATATATAACCTGTACCCCTTTTACAATGCTCTTCGTTTGCATGGCACCAATGAAAAATAATCCTATAATACAGGGTAATACTGTTTCCTTTCGAAATGCCATGATCACAATTACAACTAATACAATAAAGTAATACATATAATGTAATGAAGTTAGTTCAACCATAGTCCCCCCAAGATGTACCCTATCTTATATCAAAGGCTTATTAAAAATGTCTGTTAATCCTAGATTCTCGACCTTCCTCCTGATAGAAGGTATATCCAGCTCGTATAACCCTTGCTCCTTCATGTGTTCGAAATATACAGAGCCGGAGAAGGTGAATTTCTTCCCCATTCCCTCGCTCGTATTCATCTCATCCTTCACATAGGCAATAGCATCACCAACGGCCAGTTCAACCGGTAGTTCCAGAGTCTCCTTACCCATAGCATATCTTACACTGTTATTACCTGCCAAGGTTCCTGTAACGATGGCTTCCGTATGACCTACCAGTAATCCTGACTTCTCACCCGCGCAGAACAAATTCTCTACACCGATTACCTTCAATGCATTGTCTCTTGGTGCCATGGCAAAGAACCGCATAGAATTTCCTTTCCCAGCGGAATATGGGTCCTCATAACGTGCACTTTCAAAGCCGGGTATTTTACGCAGTTTGTCCAAATTAAAGAATGGAGTCATTAACTTGGCATGACCGGTATCAAGGAGAATAAGATTATCTCGAAATTCGCTTATGGCATATTGCTGACAGGCCTTTATACCCAAATGATCTTCCACTAACTCCTCTGGAATCGGAATAATAGCAACCCCTTTTTCATTGAGTTCCCTTTGTATTTCCTCTGATAAGGATTCCTTATATATTTTGCAGGAACCGCTCATAGCTCCGACGCTTCCATCCGCTTTCGTCCCCACCATTTCTTCTATTCTGCACAGACCGGTAACACTTACACGTCCACCATAGCTGGGGCATCGAAGTACACACATCGCGCAGCCGTTCCCGTATTTTGAGCAGTTATTCATTGGACCTGCTGTTCCCGTGGAATCAACGAACACATCTCCCTCATATACTCTGCCCTTTTGATCCTTAACGCTAAGAATTGTCTTTGAATCCATGTGAACATCCGTAATTCGAGCTTCATATACTACGTTTATTCCCAGCCTGGTTAATAATTTTGATATAGCATAAGGTGTTCTCACAATATCATAAAGGGTAACATGCTTGTGACCCGGAAATTCAATGTTGGTATGTCTTGCCGTCTGATCACACAGCTCGAAGAGATCTCCTCCGCCCAATGCAATCATTTCTTCTGCTGCTGTATAACGGCCATTGTTTCTCATAATACCACCAACAAGACCTGTTCCCAGAAGCATATCCGTTCTTTCTAATAAAGTAACCTGTGCACCGGCTTTTGAAGCACTGATAGCTGCTGCACAGCCAGCCCAACCTCCGCCGATGATCACAATCTTCTTCATATCATAACCTCCTTGAAATGTCTTATGATGAATAGGGCTATACGATAAAAAAGCAACTGACTTCTGCCAATTGCTTGTAAAAATGAATTGGTATGTGCTATATATTTTATCGATATCATAGCACATACGTGATTATAGTGTCAAATAGAAGACAAAGGGATATACTACCAATTTCATATAAGATTATGATATGTAATTTTATATAAGGTATTAAGAAAAATATAGTGCGATAAATCAATTCTCTAGTAACATCTGATAATATTTCTGATATTCAGCAAGGCCACTTTTCCAGGAAGAATCATACTGCATGCAATTCTGTCTGTATTGATCCCAATCCTTTGTTTTATAAGTTGAAATGGCTTGCTGTAAGGCTTCCTTCAATGCTTCTGAGTTCCATTCTGACATATAGAATCCCGTTGACTTCTCCGGATGCTCCTTCTCCACCAATACGGTATCCTTTAATCCTCCTACTGGATGTACAACCGGTACAGTTCCATATTTCATTGCATATAGCTGGCCCAGACCACAGGGTTCATTTTGCGAAGGCATAAGATAGATATCCGCACCTGCATAGATCAGCTTTGCCTTTTCCTCCGTATATTCAAAGTCTACAGTGAATGTTCCAGGATATTCTGAAGCAATATTAGCGAGAAGCCCTTGATAATAGCAGTTTCCTGATCCAAGCAGCACCAATTGATAATTCGGTATTCCATAATCAGCTATTGTCTTAATCAATAGCTCTATTCCTTTGGAGAAATCCAGTCTTGTTATCATCGCTACTAATGGGATATCTTCATTGGATAAACCATAGTTCTTCCGTAGTACCTCTCGGTTTTTCTTCTTTTCTGATAAACTATTATTATCGTAAGGAAAAGGCACCTCGCCCACCCTCATGGGATTATAGATTTCATCATCTATACCATTGAGAATACCTATCATCTCGTTCTTTCTACTTTCAATCAGCTTACTCATCCCGTCCCCATATGAGGATGACATAATTTCCTTCGCGTAGGCAGGACTTACGGTTGTAAGCAAATCCGAATACAATATTCCAGCCTTTGCAAAATCCAACCATTCCGGATAGCCCAGAAGTACCTTTTCCCTGTCTGTAAGTAAATCATTCAGATAGGTGGAAGGAATATAACCATGATACGCAATATTATGAATGGTATAAACCGACTTAATATTCGGAAACTCCTTTTTTATCAAAAGAGGAAGAAAGCCTGTGTGCCAGTCATTGGTGTGGATAATATCCGGTGTATAATTAATTCGTTTCAGCATCTCAATAACTGCTTTACAAAAAAAGAAAAAACGGACATTGTCATCCTCATAGCCATAGATATTCTCCCGGTAATAATACCGTTCATTTCCGATAAAATAGGTGGGCAGCTCATTTTTATCAGAAGCAGTCTTCAGCACGCAGGTATCATATCCATATTCCATTGGTACCGGGAAATCCATCTTATACTTAACCCTTACATCCATGTTCTTATAAAGAGGCATCACTCTTCTGACTTCATAATCACCGGTAGCCATTAACGCTTTCGGAAAGCTTCTCGCCACCTCTGCCATTCCCCCTGAATTTGCATAAGGGGCAATCTCTGCTGTTACATATAATACTTTTATTTTGCGCTTCACGATGATATTGTACCTCCTTACCTTTGTATCCTTGAAGCATTAACATTTGGTGTATACCCGATTACTGCTAATCTATTCAATTGCTGGTATCAGTGATATCACTGCTGGATTACTTCTTTCCTCATAGGAAAACTCAGCTCTCTCCGATTTATTGCGGATGATTAACTTTTCATATAGCTTAATATATTTCTTCGCGGAGCTCCGCCAGCTATAATCACAGGACATGGCTGATTTTCTAAGCTTCGCTCTGAGTGTTTTTTTACTGTATAGCTTTAATGCCCGCTTTATAGTAAAAAGCATGTCATGTGCATTATAGTTGGTAAAGCTGAAGCCATTCCCTTCGCCGGTTTCTTCGTTATAAGAAAGGATGGTATCCTTAAGTCCTCCGGTTTCCCTTACTATCGGCAGGGTTCCATAACGTAGGCTGATGAGTTGACCCAGACCACAGGGTTCAAATAAGGAAGGCATTAAAAAGAAGTCCGAGGACGCATAGATCTTATGAGCCAGTGCATTATCAAATCGAATCGTTGCAGATACTTTACCAGGATAACGATACATGGCATCTCTCAGCATATTTTCATAATTCTCACTCCCTGCCCCCAGAAAAACAAGCTGAACCTGTTCTGCAAGTATCTCATCCAGCACACACGCGATCAAATCCAACCCCTTCTGATCCACCAGTCTGGAGATAAACCCTATCATCGGCAGGCTTTCATCCACCATAAGATTCAATTCCTGCTGTAAGGCCTTCTTATTAGCGCTCTTTCCGTTTAGGTTCGATTTCGTGAAGTTATAATAGAGATAGGGATCATTCTTTGGGTTGTATTCATCATAGTCGATGCCATTCAGAATACCATACAAATCCTTTTCCCGTGCCTTCAGAAGCCCATCCAATTGCTCTCCGAAAAACGGATATTTTACTTCTTCTGAATAAGTTTCACTTACAGTGGTTAGAATTTGTGAATAAGTTAAGCCACCCTTAAGGAAGCTTGCTCCTCCATAAAACTCCAGCTTATCTGAAGTAAAATATTCATCTCCCAATCCAAACCAATCCTTCATATCCGATACACCATAGATACCCTGATATCTTAGGTTATGTATCGTAAAAACGGTAGCTATCTCCCGATACAACGGCAAGCTGCGATACTGGGCTTCCAGAAGCGGCGGTATCATTCCAGTTTGCCAGTCATGACAGTGCAGTATATCCGGAACGAAATCGATATGTGGTAATGCATCCAGCACTGACCGGCAAAAGAATGCAAACCGTTCCCCATCATCCTGATAGCCATAATATCCTTCCCTGTTAAAATAGTATTCATTATCGATGAAGTAATAGGTTATTCCACCTTCCTCTGCCATCTCTATACCGCAATACTGACTTCTCCAGCCAATATTTACGTAGAAATAACACAGATGCACCATCTTCTCCTTTAGTTCTGAAGCGATGGTACCATATTTCGGCATGATAACCCTGGTATCTGTTCCTTCTTTTTGTAATGCTACGGGCAAAGATCCCAGCACATCTGCTAATCCTCCCGTTTTTGCATACGGACCTGCCTCCGATGCCGCCATTAAAATCTTACGCATAAAATTCCCCCATTTATATAGTTATTTATCTGATTAGACCACCGCCTGATAAGCCCGGAAGTTATCAATGTCTATCATAACTCCCTTATCCAGTACAAAACCGTTGGGCAGTGTCAAATTTTCTCCAATCACAGTTATATCATCACTATTCTTAGGTTCCAGCTTGCACTCATCCTCAAGAGTTCCCCGATATCCTATGTGGCAGTTATCACCAATCATTGCATTCTCTGCAATGATGGCATTTTCTATAATAACGTTTTCCCCCACTCTGACATTTGGCATCAGAATGGAGTTCGTAACCTTACTTCCTCTTCCCACCGTAACTCCCGAGAATAATACCGAATGATATACGTCTCCGTAAATCATTCCTCCCTCCGTAACAATACAGCGCCTGACGTTGGCTCCCAGGGCTATAAAGTGAGGAGGTTCCACAGGATTTCTTGAGTATATGCGCCATCCTGGATCATATAAATCAAGCTCCGGCGACTCCTCCAATAAATCCATGTTGGCCTCCCATAGGCTTTGTATGGTTCCAACATCCCTCCAATAACCTTTAAACGGATATGCGAACATTCGCTCGTTATTATTTAACATTTTAGGAATAATATCTCTACCAAAATCATTGCTTGAATTTGGATTATTTTGATCATCTATCAGGTATTTTAAAAGCTTTTTCCAATTAAATATGTATATCCCCATGGATGCTTTATTGCTGATTGGACTCTTCGGCTTTTCCACAAATTCATAGATACGGTTAGTTTCATCGGTATTCATAATTCCAAAACGGTTTGCTTCTTCCCAGGGCACCTCTAATATCGCAATGGTGACATCTGCTTTCTTGGTTTCATGGTACCTAAGCATTGCACTGTAATCCATCTTATATATCTGATCTCCGGATAGGATTAATACATATTCCGGTTGATATGCTTCGATAAATTCTATATTTTGATATATGGCATTGGCCGTACCTGAATACCATTCTCCCATGGATTGCTTCATATAGGGGGGTAAAATAGTTAACCCACCGTTCAGACGGTCCAAATCCCATGGCTGACCAATTCCAATATAGGAATTCAATTTTAAGGGTTTATACTGAGTCAGCACTCCAACGGTATCAATACCCGAATTCGTACAGTTGCTTAATGGAAAATCTATGATACGATATTTTCCGCCAAAGGGTACAGCGGGCTTCGCTGTATTCTTGGTCAACACACCCAGCCTGCTTCCCTGCCCTCCTGCCAACAGCATGGCAACGCATTTTTTAGTTACCATATTCTATGACCTCCTTTAAAAATTATGTCGTATATTTATCAAGTTTCGATGCTATCGGTTTATAAAATGCAACGGATAGGGGCGGTACCTTCAGGATTACGGAATGCTCACGATTATTATATGGATACTCTTCTGCGATATACACCTCCTCTATTGCTAATCCGGAACCTCCAAAACGAATATCATCCGTGTTAAAAATCGCTATACACCCTGCTGCTTTTGGTATCCCCACTCGATACTCCGGCCTGAATACCGGAGTAAAATTTGCAATCACAAGAACCCATTCCTGAGGATTATGACCTTTTCTTATAAAAGATAGTACACTTTGATCCTGATCATCCGGATTAATCCATTCAAACCCATTCCAACCAGAGTCATCCTCCCAAAGACTAGGATTTTTAAGATAAAAATGATTAAGCTCTTTCACATACTCCTGCGTTTTTCGATGCATTTCGTAATCCAGAAGAAGCCAGTCCAGTTTATCATCGAATTTCCATTCAATGAACTGTCCGAACTCCCCTCCCATGAAGGTCAGCTTCTTTCCGGGATGTGCCATCATATAAGCAAACAGTACACGAAGTCCTGCAAATTTTTGTGAATAATCTCCCGGCATTTTATCCAGAAGAGAATGTTTTCCATGTACAACCTCATCATGCGATAGAGGTAGAATAAACTGTTCAGAAAATGCATAATGTAATGAAAATGTTAATAGGTTATGATTCCATTTACGAAAATATGGATCCATGGAGCAGTATTTTAGGGTATCATTCATCCAACCCATGTTCCACTTAAAGGAAAATCCCAGGCCACTATATTGTACCGGGCCCGTTACCATTGGCCATTGACTGGAATCCTCCGCAATCATCAGGGTATTCGGAAATAAGGAAAACACTGTTTCATTCAACCTCTTAAGAAATGCTGCAGCCTCCAGATTTTCTCTCCCTCCGTAGCAATTCGGTATCCATTCATCCCGTGCATAATCCAGATAAAGCATACTGGTAACCGCATCAACACGAAAACCATCGATATGATAGTATTCCAGCCAGAAAATTACATTTGATATTAAAAAGCTTTGTACCTCGTTACGAGTATAATTAAAAATCAGCGTACCCCATTGGGGGTGTTCTCCCTTTCTGGGATCTTCATGTTCGTATAATGCTGTTCCGTCAAACCTCGCTAAACCATGAGCATCCTTAGGAAAATGCCCCGGTACCCAGTCTAAAATAACGCCAATCCTGTTTTGATGGCATAAATCCACCAGATACATAAAGTCCTCCGGTGTTCCGTATCTGCTTGTTACTGAATAATAACCTGTAACCTGATACCCCCAGGAGCCGTCAAAGGGATGTTCCATGATTGGCATGAACTCAATATGGGTATACCCCATTGTGATGACATAATCCACCAGCTTGGACGCAATTTCGCGATAGCTGTAAAAGCTGCCATCCTCCTTACGATCCCAGGATCCTAAGTGAACCTCATAGATAACCATCGGGTATTGACTTGGTGGATTATCCGATTTATATTTCTCCCAACCCTCATCCTGCCAGGAGTAGTTTTCAATATCATAGAGCACCGAAGCTGTTCCCGGTCTGAGCTCCGAGTAATATGCATATGGGTCGGCCTTATACAAAACCTCCCCTTTCGATGTTCCGATTGCATACTTATACAATTGCTTCTCTTCGATATCCGGCACAAAGATTTCCCATATACCGGATTGATTTACCCTTTTCATTGGATGCTTATAAATATTCCAACTGTTAAACTCCCCTACTACACTAACCCACTTGGCATTTGGTGCCCATACTCGAAATACAACTTCCCTCCCATCGTCTTGCTTTACAAAATGAGCACCAAGCATTTTATAGCTTTTAACATCAGTTCCTTGGTGAAACAGAGTACTCTGTTCCTCCGTCATGTAGCTTTGATTCTTTTGGATTATCATCTGCCTATTCCTCCCAGTCTTATCCGTATATCTACGCCATGCTCCTCCACATCTCAATGCAGCCTCAATATAGAAAATATATGATGAGTTTTCTAAAATATTCCTATTATTTCAAAAACTTTTTATTAAATATAAAATTTGAGGCTTTTTTCCTATTTATGGTAACCAGCATTAACACAATGCGTTGTTAATATATTATCTTTTGATCTGATTTGTGTTTGACCATTTTAATTTTGTAAAATACCTGTCCCTGCATATATCAGTATAAAAAACTATATTCAACTTCTGTTATCTTTAGACATATTTACATATCTTGCAGTTTTTGCATATAATACTTTATATTGCTTTCATTTTCATATATACTGAATATAGAATGGATGCTTCCTACATAACCAATTTATCTAAAAGACTACGGAGGTTATAACTTTGAAAAAATCATTAATTTTCTTACTCGTATTATTATCTTTATTCCTAATGGGATGCTCTAAAAAAACGGATGTTACAACATCGAATATTGACAGGGAGTCTTCCATCTCACCCACAGCCTTGCCAGTTGTGTCCGTTATTCCAACCCCTACTGCTGAACCAACTCCAGAGGTTACACCAAAGCCAGTAGATGGTGAGGAATTATATACAATATTTGAAGATATTGATGGAATGCGCAAATACGGATATATTAATTCTTTCGGTGATATAGTCATTCCGCCTGTCTATTACAGAGCGTCAGATTTTCATGATGGAATTGCTATTGTGTATGGTGAAGACTATAATTGCTTTGCTATTGATACATACAATAACAAAATATTTCAGGATTGTTTTGATATGAGAGATTTTCATCAGGGGCTGGCGGCATTTAGTACCCATGTCAATGAAGATTTACGATATGGATACATCAACACTTCGGGTGAAGTCGTAATTGAACCCCAGTTTCTCAATGCCACTGATTTTAATGAGAATCTTACTGCGTATGTATCCACAGGAGAATCAACCTATGCAATGATTGATACGGAGGGAAATATCCTAGAGCAATATGAGATTGATGAAAAATATAAATATCCCAGATTAGTAGATGGCTATCTTATTTATGAAAATGATGATACTCACTTTGGAGTTATCTCATTAAGCGAAGGACCTATTCTCCCTGATATTTATACAGAAGTGATATATCTTGGTAATGACCTCTTCGGAGTGAAGGATCCTTCCCTCGAATATTATGAGACCATGTCTGCTCCCGTAGCAATAATGAATAATAAGGGTGAACAGCTGACTGATTACAAACTATATGATATTAGTTCCTTCTATGGAGATTATGCTTCTGCTACAGACAGCACTTATACTTACTTTATTGATAAGAACGGGGAAGAGGTGACTTCCTTACCGAAGTTTGAAGGAAGAGGCACATTAACCTTACTGGGTGATGTGATAAAAGCGGAGATCGATAATGATCTTATATACCAGAAAACAGATGGAACCCTTTTATGGAAGAATAGTACTACACGTACTCTTTCAAATGGTATCACTATTAAGAACATGAAGTATAAATCAAATAAATACGCTTTAGTATATTATCCGCAATTTGAGAATATGAAAGATGCCACCGTTCAACAGAAGATCAATGACGAACTAAAAAGGCTATTTGTTGATGTTCGTGCAGACTATAAAGAGGATGACATGGTATCTATAGACGATCACAATACAGTCAGCTTTATATCGGATCTTCTTATTGTGGAACGGACCGGTTATGACTATTACTTCGGTGCAGCTCATGGGATGCCAGTCCTTGATTATTACTTTATTGATAGTAATACCGGCGAATTCTATGACCTGAGCGATTTATTCCTGCCGGACAGTGAATATAGGAAAAGGCTTACTGAGCTAATCAATACCCAGATTGCAGATCAATCCAATTCCGAGGATTCTATGTATTTAGTGGATGGAATTGAGACCCTTTCAGAACAACAGTGTTTTAAGATTACAGAGGATTCCATAATTATTTATTTCTATCCCTATGAGATTGCTGCTTATGCAGCTGGTTTCCCTGAATTTCCGATTCCCTTTGAGGAAATTGATGATCTCATCGATAAAGATGGAGCCTTTTGGAAATGCTTTCACTGATGATAATGGGGAGAGGGGGCTGCTGCATAGTTATTGAGCGGGGGGTTATGACTTACCTCACACACAGACGGGAGGACATGTTACTGATTTTGTATGTCTCAGACGAACAATAATTATTCGTCTGAGACACACAAAACCAGCAACAGGTTCTCCCGACAGTGCATTATGGTAAGTCATACCCCCCCTCATATTAACTATTGCAGCAGCCATATTACAAGGTTTCTATAGAATGATATCTTGCTACGTATGTTATTTTTCTTATTCAATAGTTATACTATTGTTATTTTATCAAGTATATTCGTTAAGTAGGCGATTACGATGCCATAATTGGTCATGGGGACCTTCTGCTTTCTTGCCTGCTCCACTCTGCTGATCACATATTTACGATTAAACATACAGGCCCCGCATTGGATTACCAGATCATAGTCTGAAAGATCCGTCGGGAAATCATTACCACTGACATTCACAATGGTTAATCCCTCTCCTACCTTCTTTCGAAGCATTCTGGGAAGCTTTTCCCTTCCAATATCCTCATTCAGTGGAACATGGGTACAAGCCTCAGCAATTAAGACTTTGGATTTCTCCGTTAATAATTCCAATGCATACACACTTTTTACAAAGTAGTCCACATCTCCTTTGTAGCTTGCAAACAACACAGAAAAGGATGTAATCATACTTTCAGCGGGCTTTTTCTCGTATACCAACGGGAATACCTGTGAATCTGTGATGATAAGCTTCGGTGGTTTGGATAAGCTTGAAAGTGCCTCCTCATATTGATCCGCTGTACTGCTCAGTACAATACATTTTTTATCCAGGAGTTCTCGCAGGGTCTGAACCTGGGGCAGAATCAGTCTGCCTTTCGGTGCCTGAATATCCTGAGGCATAACTAACAGAACGGTATCCCCTTGCTGAACTAAATCTCCCGTAATACTCCTTGCATCATAGTCTTCCGGAAGCTTGCGGATGATTTCCTCTCGTATTCTTTCGACTCCCAGCTTTGATATTGCACTGATTTTAATTGGTTCATCCTTAAGAGCATCCCATAATTTATTCCGGATTTTATCCGTATTGCTTATTTGATCAATCTTATTAATGACCAAAACCACCGGAGTTTTACGTTTCTTGAATTCTAATGCCCACTCTACTTCCTGGCTTACATCCTCATCACTGCATACGATAATGGCAACATCCGTTTTCTTCATGGCATTTTTGGTTTTTTCCACTCTCATTTCACCGAGATAACCCATATCGTCAAACCCGGCGGTATCGATTAATACACAGGGTCCAATGCCATGTATTTCAATGGTTTTGTATACAGGATCCGTTGTGGTCCCGGCTACCTCTGATACCAACGCGGTATTATGACCGGTAAGCGCATTGATTAAGGTTGATTTTCCACTGTTACGCCTTCCGAAGATGCCAATATGCAGTTGACTAGCACGGGGTGTGTCGTTTAAACTCATATAATCCTCCATTTCCAAACAAACTATAAAACGTATTTTATTAAGCAAACATTAGCTTCTTAGTTTCTATTGGTATTATGACTTTTTGAATCTCATAAAGTATACTCTACTTTAGAAGCGGAAATCTCTCTTGCCCTCCGATATTTTTACTAAGTTATCCTTAGCAATGGAAAGAACCTTTGGATTTGGTATCTTCTTAAGTTCTTCTTCGATTAAGGCTTCTCCTTTTTCTTTCGTATCCTTGGAAGCATAATCCTCCAGATATTCCTTAAGTGTCATTAAAGCATTGGGCTGACAACAGTTTGCGATCTGTCCGGACTTCACTAATGACATGAAGCGATCTCCGGTTCTTCCCTCCCGGTAGCAGGCAGTACAGAAGCTCGGAATGTAACCAGAAGTAATGAGCCAGTTTACCACTTCATCCAATGTTCTGGTATCCTCCACATCAAACTGTGCAGAATTTTCCTCCTCCGGTTCAGCCTCAGCATAACCTCCCACACTTGTTCTGGATCCACCGCTGATCTGTGATACACCAAGCTTTAATACCCTCTCTCTGGTCTTTTGTGATTCTCTGGTGGAAATAATAATACCTGTATAAGGGACAGCGATACGAAGAATCGCTACAATTTTCTCAAATATATCATCGGAAATGGAATTTTTAAAGCTTGAGGCATCTATATCATCAGCCGGTCGAATTCTGGGTACGCTTATCGTATGAGGTCCCACACCCATTGCTGCTTCAAGATGCTCGGCATGCATTAATAAACCGGCGAAATCATAACGATAACGATTAAGACCAAACAGTACACCAAGACCTACATCATCAATACCACCCTCCATGGCTCTGTCCATAGCCTCTGTGTGATAAGCATAATTATGCTTCGGTCCGGTTGGATGTAATTCCTCATAGGCTTCCTTATGATAGGTCTCCTGGAATAGAATATAAGTACCTATTCCGGCTTCTTTAAGCTTGCGGTAATTCTCCACAGTGGTAGCCGCAATATTCACATTCACTCTTCGTATGGAACCGTTTTTATGTTGAATGGAATATATGGTTTTAATGCTCTCTAAAATGTACTCTATAGGATTATTTACCGGGTCCTCTCCTGCCTCCAGAGCCAGTCGCTTGTGTCCCATATCCTGAAGCGCGATTACTTCCCTGCGTATTTCCTCCTGTGTTAGCTTCTTTCTTGTAATATGCTTGTTGACATAATGATAGGGACAGTATACACATCCATTTACACAGTAATTGGATAAGTATAACGGAGCAAACATAACAATTCGATTTCCATAAAAACGTTCTTTGATTTCCATAGCCAGCTGATACATTCTTTCTTTTACATCGTCCAGCTCACACGCCAGTAATACAGAGGCCTCCCTATGGGAAATACCTTTCATCTGAGCCGCTTTCTCTAGTATCTGGTTAATCAGCTCTCTATTGTTTTTATTATTATCAGCGTATTCTAAGGTCTCCAGTATTTCCTCATGATTAATAAATTCTTCTGCTTTTTTTGATTTCACATTATACATCTTATTCTCTCCTTTTATTTGGCCTTTGCTAGATTGGTTGGAAGTCTCCTCTATCCACTGCTAGCTCATAGCCGATTTTCTTCATTCTTCTTTCCAGACAGAATCTGCATTCAGCAGCCTCGTCTCCGGTACATATTTTATTATCATACAGTTCGTATTTCTTTCTTACATTGGTTGGCGAAAGATTGGGCATAACCACATTGGCTCCGGCAAGTATACCCATCTCCCTGCCATTGGGATGTATCGTGCCTAGAGCAGTCGTAGCTGGTAGCAATACATTGGGAAGCATAAGCCGGATCACACTAATTAGGATTAAGGTTTGCTCTAAGGTTCCTTTTGCCTGATTGGCAAATGGCGTCTCATGGTGCGGTATAAAGGGTCCAATTCCAACCATATGAGGCGAGAGATCCTTCAGAAAAAGCAGGTCCTCTGCAATATGTTCCAAGGTCTGATAAGGTGAACCTACCATGAAGCCTGCGCCAACCTGATAACCAATTTCTTTTAAATTTCTTAGACACTGCTTTCGATTTTCCAGAGATAAATTATCCGGGTGCAGCTTACGATAATGTTCTTCATTCGCCGTCTCATGACGTAGCAAATACCGGTCACAGCCCGCTTTGTAATAGCTCAAATAGCTGTCGTAGCTCTTTTCACCAATGGATAAGGTTAAAGCACAGTCCGGGAACTCCTCTTTAATCTTGTGTATGATTGTGATAATCTCATCATCCGAAATTCTTCCGTCTTCTCCTCCCTGTAGTACAAAGGTACGAAAGCCTAATTTGTGTCCCTCTCTACAACAGTCCAGAATGTTCTCCATGGTCAATTTATAACGCTCTACCGCTCGGTTGCTTCTGCGAATTCCACAATAATAACAATCATTTTTACAGTAGTTGGTAAATTCAATTAAGCCCCTAGTATAGACCTTATTATCAAAGTATCTTCTTGAAGTTAGATTTGCTCGCTCCTTCAGTACTATCTCATCTTCAGCAGTAAGATTCCCAAGCAGGTCAACGAACTCCTCTTTGGTTAGAATTCTCTCTTCCTCTAATTGTCTGATTAACTCTCTTATATTCGACATATCCATCTCTCTTTCTATTCACTCAAAGTGTTTCACATATGTTCTTTACACGACAAAAATCCTTGTGCTGCGAAAGCACAAGGATAGAAAATCAACCAAATTAATCTGCATACATTCTCTCATGTAAATCCCTCGGGAATATTATAATTTAATCCTTCAGGAATACACTTGTAATCCGATTAAAACTTATCAAATGGAATACACGGATTAACAATAAACTGCAGTATTAACTTCAGTAGTTACTCTATTCTTCGCCTTCTCACTCGGGCACACCCTCGTTGTCAGCACGACTTTTTTGTTATTTATTTAACAATTATACTTCATTTCTATGTGTTTGTAAATAGCTTTTCTTCTGGAATCATAACTTCACTATATAATAGCTTCTGTTTCATTGAAGCTTTACTGTAATGAAATCAAAATAACCCCTTGACATTTTCTAATATCGGTGTATAGTATAAATATACTTCGAAGCGCGAAGTAATTTTGGAGTGATAGAATGAATATAAGAGATCAGTCTTTGGAAGAGATTATCTTCCAATTTATAGACCAGTGTAAGTTTTTATTTTTTCCAGAGCAATGGAACAATACCTTTTTAGATTACTCAAAAAATGAGACCTTTACTCTCTTCTTAATCTATCGTAAAGGTACCGTGAATATGACTGAAATTGCTGATTATCTAGGTGTCCCTCTGAATACAGTGACCGGAATTGTAAGTCGTTTGGAAAAGAAGAATGTAATTATTCGTCAACGAGACCTCATAGACAAGCGAATCGTTACCGTCAGTATGAGCTCCTATGGTAAAGATACCTTAAAACAGCAATTGAATGAGCTTGGGCAATATTTTACTCTCGTCCTCTCCCGACTTACGGATGATGAGCTGGATTCTGCTATAAAGATTATCAGGAAAATATTTGACATCTTACAAGATGGCACTCTCTTTTTAAAACAAGAACCACCAACGGCGAAAAAAGTAAAAAGAATTCCAATCGAATAAATGGAGCTATTCCGATAGCTCCTCTATTTAAAGATTTTACTTCGTATCTCGAACTATTCTGTTGACGAATTATATAAAGAAAGGTAGGTAAAAGTATGAGTCGAATTATTATTTTCACGGGCAAAGGTGGTGTGGGGAAAACCAGCGTGGCAGCTGCACACGCCAGGAAATCAGCCCTAATGGGAAAGAAAACACTTATTGTAAGTGCAGATATGGCACACAACTTAGGAGATTTGTTTGAAATGCCCATCGGAAGGGAGGTTACGAAAATATCGGATAATTTATACGCTTTAGAAATCGATCCGACCTATGAGATGGAGCATGATTATCGTTCCATGATGAATGCCATTGACAAGCTACTGCCTAACATACAATCGGGTAATTCCTCTGAGGATTTCGCTGATATGTCCATGTTTCCTGGAATGGAAGAATTATTCTCTTTATTGAAAATAAATGATATTTATGAGAGTAATCAATATGATGTAATCATCGTAGATTGTGCTCCAACAGGAGAAACCTTGTCCTTACTAAAGTTCCCAGAATTATTATCCTGGTATATGGAGAAGTTCTTTCCTCTTGAAAAAGTTGCTTTGAAGGTCCTTCGCCCCATCGGCAAGAAATTCTTTAAGATTGAACTTCCGGATCAGAACGCAATGAACGATATTGAGAAGCTCTATCTGCGATTAGCAGGTCTGCAGGGCTTACTAAGAAATCAGGAGATAACCAGTATTCGCCTAGTAGCAATTCCGGAGAAAATGGTGGTGGAGGAAACCAAACGAAATTATATGTATCTAAATTTATATAATTTCAACATTGATGGTTTATTTATTAATCGCATACTTCCCCAGGAGGTAGACACCGAATTCTTTCAGGAATGGATCTACCTGCAGACCAAATATCTTGAGGAGCTTAAGCACGTCTTTGGTGATATCCCCATTGCTCATATCAAATGGTATGAGATTGATATTACCGGTATGGATGCATTGGATCGCATAGTAAAGGATGTATTGACGGACGAGGACCTGTTCGACGTCAGAGCGAAAAAACCAAATGAAGTATTTGAAAAAAAGAATAATGGATATTTACTAACACTATCCGTACCTTGTACCAACAAAGAAAATATAGCAATGCATCAGGCGGAACACGATCTGATTATTCGGATAGGCAATTTTAAACGCTGCATTCCCATACCGGATATACTTCGTAACCATAGTGTAACCTCGGCTAAGCTTCTCGATGGAACTCTTTCCATTCAGTTTGAGCCGGAAAATAAGGATTGAAAGGAGTAAGATTATGAATAAAGCATTTATAATTAAAATGATGAAGGCTAAAAAAATGCAATATGAAGCACTGAAAGAAATTATACCTGAGAAAATGGTTAACAAAATATCAGATCTGGAAAATGAGGTCATAGATCTTGTTAAAGAATATGCCATGTCAGAATTTACAGAGACAAAATGTAAGAACAATACTTCAGAGGAAACAGCAAGTAAAAAGGTTCATAAGGTTACCATTGAATCATAACGGAAGGAGGATTTGCCATGAGAATCATATTATATACTGGTAAGGGTGGCGTAGGAAAGACCAGCGTAGCTGCTGCCACCGCCTGTAAAATCGCCAGCACTGGAAAGAAGGTATTGGTAATGAGCACGGATCAGGCCCATAGTCTGGGGGATTCTCTTGATAAGAAGCTGGGTTATGAACCAACCCGTATCACAGATCATCTGGATGCTATGGAGATCAATGCCATTGAGGAATGTGAACGTGCCTGGGGGAATCTGAAGGATTATATCAAAAAGCTATTAACCTCTAGAAGCAGTGATAGTATTGAAGTAGAGGAGCTTCTTGTGTTTCCTGGCTTTGAGGAATTAACCTCATTATTCAAGATAAAAGAAATCTATGAACAGAATCAGTACGATGTTGTTATTGTTGATTGTGCTCCGACGGGTGAAACCCTGTCGCTATTGAAATATCCGGAGATGTTTGGTGAATGGATTGATAAGCTATTACCCATAAAGCGTAAAGCCATAAAAGTAGCAGGCCCTACCGTGGAAAAAATCACGAAAATACCCATGCCAAAGGATAGTCTCTTCGATGAAGTGGAAACACTCAGTGATAACCTAAGGAAGCTAAAGGAGCTTATGAATAACAAAGAGGTAGTCAGTATCCGAATTGTAACAACTCCTGAGAAAATCGTAATCAAGGAGGCGAAACGGAACTTTTCCTTCCTGCATCTGTATGATTATAATGTGGATGCCATCATCGTTAACAAGGTATATCCCATGGAGTCCCTTTCCGGATATTTTCAGAAATGGATTAAAAATCAGGCGGAGGCGCTAACAGATATAAAGGAAAGCTTTGCTGGTATTCCCGTTTTCCAATTAGAACTGTTAAAGCAAGAGCTTCGTACCCTCGAGCGATTACAGGCTGTTGGTGCTGCTTTATATAATTCGTCTAGTCCAGAAGATATACTATTCAAGGATACCATCTTCACCCTAAGAAAGGAGGAGGATTTTGATTGCTTTTCTATCCACCTTCCGTTTTTCGAGATAAAGGATATGGACTTATTGCATAGTGGTGATGAGCTGACACTAATAATTAAAAACGAACGTAGAAAATTTACATTACCAAAAAAGCTCTGGAATAAAGAAGTTAAGAATGCATCTTATAAGGATGGAAAATTAAATATCCTGTTTGAATGATTTGCTTCATTTAATTACTATTCCGATAGAATGAGGTTGTTGTATAATATAACACAACAACCCTATTCTATTTGCTGATTCATCCTTTAATGGAGAATACTCTCCTTCACAAATCAGAATCTCAGGATTCGTAATTCTCGCAGTTTTTTCTTCCTTCCCAGTATTTATTAAAAAGGTGTATACGCACTCCTTCTCACCCCAAGTACAGATGACCCGGAATAACCGTTGCCAATCCTTCTCATAATCTTCACTATTCGAGCTTAATCCATATGCAAAATGCTGAGTTAGGTTAAATTGCACGCGACTTTGATCCAATATTTTCACGCTTTGGTCCAATATCAATTTATCACCGTACCGGACAGCTCCTCCCTCATCAAGCATTGCATCCTTTACCGTGATGGAATCTGGAATACTATCTCCAAAATCAAGAGTGACCAATCTGCTTTTCTCTGTGCTGGCGCCAAAACCTCCCAATGTAAAGGTTGGTATAAAGTCTGCCTTTGCCAGCTTTGCCCACTCCTCGGACATGGAGTAATCCTCTGAAATATCCTCCCATTTGGTTTTCCGAACCACATAATCAATTCCGACACCATCAACTGATATAAATATGTCCGGTGGTTCCGAGGGGTCTCTTTTTTCTATATTACGCAAATTCTCTTGATCATAAGCGAGGGACCATTGATCATAAGGAAATTCATCCAGCTTCTCTGGGAAGAGCATATCATCTTTTACGATAATCTTCCCATAGTCCTTTTCATTATCGACCAGTTTAACTCCTTTATTCGTCTTTTGTAGCTGTAGGCTATGATAATCCTGTGATACAAAGCAATTACTATACTGCGGCATCAATATTTCCGTCAGGGAACTAAAGTATTCCGGATTTCTGTACTCATAAGATAGTAAATTAATTTTGTATATTCCATCGCTCCATTGGGTAACTAAGTCCACAATTTCATATTTCTTATTTCCATCAATATCAGTGATACAGGCATTTTGTAAATCACCCTTTACATAGGAAGCAACACCCTTCCGAACAAGAAAGCATCCGGCAAAGCCATTCTCACCAGTGGCAGCAAATGCCTGAACCTGTAACTTTTCGTATGCGTCCTCAATGAACAGTTCAAATAATCCACTGATATTTCCCCTGCTTGTTGGAATCTCCCCCTGTTCAACCACATTCTCAAGCTCCGTTTTTATGATGTCAAAGGCTTCCTCCTTTGTTAATGCATCCTTTCGCTGCAGGATATCATTTTTTGATATATTCTCGTCCAGCTTTACCAAGATACTATTACTAATGGAAGCAGACGGATTATGAAAGAATATCATGATTTGCAGTAGCTGTTCTCCACGAATAAGAGCATACTCTGTGGTGCCTTCCTTTACCTCGGTATCGAATTCATTATCATATACCTCCGTCCATCCACCCTCCTTCAGCTTTTCCAGATAGCTATGTAGCTGTTCTTTAGATATATCACTGTAATAGGTTCCGCACTCCCATTCCACACTATTATTGGATTCCGGAATCGGGATGGCTTCCGTAGAGGAACGATCTGCGTTCGTTCCATTCACCCTTATATTACAGCCTAAGAATAGGATAGTGGTAACGGAAATAAGGAAATACAACAGGGCTTTCTTCAAATAACTCACCTCCACTATTTCTTATAGGTAACTGCTTTATTCTTAAAAGCAGAGATTGCAATCTGATACATTAGCTTGCCGAATAATTTCTTATAAAATGGGAGAGGTATCCCCGGAGCATAGACCTGATCCACATAGCCCTCCTGCTGCCAAAAGGTTCCATCTGCCGCTTCATACTCACTGCCAGGTCTACAGGTAATACTCATCCCTCTAATTAAATTAAAGGGGATAAGCACTCCAAAAGAAGGTGCATGTAATTTCTTAAATGCTAAATCCAGATAGAATTTTTTCGAAATCCTTTCTATCTTCTGCTTCACCTTTGGACTGATCTGATATGCATTCCAGCTGCTTGTACTAACCGGGAGCTGAAAACAATGATTAAACCCAATGCCTGCTAATGTCCCTGCCAGATATTTCGTCGTTTTACTTGCTCCCACACCTCCTGTACTGGATATCACAAGAGCTTTCTTGGTAAAATATCTTGGTCTGTGTAGCGCATAACATATATGATCAATCAGGTTCTTTGAGATTGCCGGTACACTTAAATTATAAGTAGGAGCCGCATAAATAATGCCATCACTTTCATCGATTGAATTCAGGATCTCCTGAACCATTTCATTATGGGGGCAATAACTGTGCCCCTTACGAAAACACATACTACAACCTATACATAGTGGTAAATTAATATCCGACAGATGTAATTCCTTCCATTCAATATCGGGTGACAGCTTATTTAATTCATCCCTGACCTTCATTGCGATATTCCAGGTATTACCCTTTCTTGGTCCACCATCAACTAATAATATCTTCATATATTCCTTTCCCCCACTTTTACTGCTTAAGAGTCCTCCAGTAAACGTTCAATCATATCATCAATAAAGAAATCTCTTTCCGTTTTATCATAGAAATTGACTCCAAAGCATTCTTTGCTGATTTCCTT
Organism: Variimorphobacter saccharofermentans; assembly: GCF_014174405.1. Classification (GTDB taxonomy): domain Bacteria; phylum Bacillota; class Clostridia; order Lachnospirales; family Lachnospiraceae; genus Mobilitalea; species Mobilitalea saccharofermentans. Next base: position 3,724,012 of record NZ_JACEGA010000001.1, read on the forward strand.
TCGTAGAAAGGCAGCCTGCAGAATTGATGTCATGGTAAATAAAAGCATTTTTTGCTTTGACTCTGCTATGTCAGAGCCTGTAAGCACATGAAGAAATCCACTTACTGTCTTCATTGTATTGTCCTCAATACCTGGATTAGCATGATCTCCTAATATGGATATCCGGGACACCTCAGGATTATCCATCAGGAAATCTGCTACTAGCTTGCTAACTGTCTTAAGCCTATCGATGGGCTGCAAATCCTTTAGCAGTTCTGGGCGAAAGGTATGTATCACACTACTGATAATTCTTTGTACACAGAGTTCCACCAACTGCTCCTTCGATTGAAAATGATAGTTGATCAGTCCAATCCCTACTCCCGCTTCCTGGGCTATTTTTCGTATTGTTATTTCATCCAGGTTGCCATTGCTTTCCTGTATCAGGCTGGTCGTTACAGATATTATGTTTTCCTTCGCTTGCTCTGATTTTTTCATCATTTCCTCTTTTCTGAACATTGTTCAGTTTTATTATAGTCTTTTCAAGTCATGAAGTCAATTATTATCTGTCACAAACATAAAACTGCACCAAAAAATACTGTTATCTACTAAATACAAAAGTCACGTTTCATTGGATCAATACCTGATAACCGTTATTACAGCAAAAAGCTGGCAGGTCAAAATAAAATACCGGAAGGAAATGCTTTCGCTAACTCAATACTGTTGCGAACAGCAAATATTCCTTCCGGTATCCCTTTATCCTATCTGTCAGCTAAATTAACTGTCATAATCCGACTATGGCTTTATTTTACGATATCAACTTGATATCCTTTCTTCTCTAAGCGTTTTAATACGCTATTTTCACTAAGATAATGTGCAGAGCCAACAATTACAAAATAGGTATTACTTCCCTCTGTCTTTAGCAATTTGTCAATATAATCCGCCATATTCTGGTCTCTGTCATCATAGAATTTCTTCTGAAACTCGTTCATATAAGCCTGTACTTCAGGACTTAATGCTTCCTCCGAGGTGCTATCTCCATAATATAGAGCTAAGAAGCTGTCCATGTCTCCTTCCTCCCAGTAATCAAGCATTAAGTTAACCACATCATTGGTATCCACTGTACTCTGATCAGCAGTACCATTTATCATCGCTTTCAAAATCTCAGCTCTCGCCACCATGAGATGCTCTGCCAGCTCATCAGAAAAGCTGTTTAAAATTTGACACTGTTTTTCCAATCCTTCTATTGCATAGATTGGTTTCTGATCTAGTGAGGCCTGCTTTATAAAGGTCATATCTATACCAACGTCAGCGCTTAATTGATTGTCCTGGCTGGTTCCGACAGTAGCTAAACTCTCAAAGAGAAGAAATAGGTACCATGGCTTCGCAATTGAAATAAAGCTCTCCGGAAGTCCGGCCAATTTTGCTGTCTCAATAATTAATTGATAAGTCTCTGCAGATACATGGTCCTTCAATGTTGTACCATCGGTGTAAAAGCTATATTTCTCCATCGATGCAATATCCTGTTGATCCAATACATTCGCTTCAACCACTAATGCATCTGATTCTGCATATACCTGTTTTATTTTATTACTGAAGGGATAAATGGATGTATCAGCCAAATGGATGGAGCCAAGCATATATACTGTATTTTCACCTGATTTCACTTCCCATAAAAATCCCTTACTACCACAATCGAGTTCACTATACACATAAGAAATGAGTCGGGATGCAATAACAACTGCCTGTTCCATGGAGCATTTGCTGGTGAGCTTTTGCTCCCCATTCTTACCAGTATAAATGCCATGCTTCTTCATAAAATCTACCGGTTTTCCCTTGCTGTTAAATCCAATCTCTTTGGAATACTCATAATTCGACAACACCAGATAAAAGGCATTCAATGCTTCTTCTACTGTAATTGATTTCTTAATTGTCGGTCTTTCTTCTCTAACCTCTTTCGCGCATTCCGATTCCAATATTTTCGCCTTAACCCCATTTAGTAAAGTTTTGAATTGTGACTTTGTAATAGCTTTCGTCATATTCATTGACGACCAGGTACTAGGGAATATTCCATAGCATTCACCAGCCATGATATCGGAATATGCCCATTGGTTAACTGTTACGGTTTCTGTTCCTGCTGCCTGAGCCACCAGGCTGTTAGTAGGAATAACTGTGAAACATACTGCTATCAGAAGTAGCAGTGCAATAAGTTTTTTCTTCATAATAATCCTCCATTCTGATGTGTTACCATAATATATCATTCATCGGAATTGTAACATGTAAATTATAATATGTCAAGTATTTTTTACATATAGTATATATTACACTACATCTCATTTGTACGATGATCTAGCTTACACGGTAAAAAAAGAGTAGTCCGAGAATCTCATATTGACTACTCTCTCCTAATATCTGTTAGTGTAAAGTTCTTTACACTACGTTTTTATTAATAGCCTTTATATATCAAGGGTTGCAGAGTTTTTTAATGTAAAAAAACAATGACCCCCTTTTTTTTGGTATAATTGAGTCTTCGACACACCAATAATCCAAAGGAAGGATGTCATTGTTTTGAACTCAATTATAACTTATTTAATGTTGTATAATCAATATCTGTTGAAGCAGATTTCTCAATTACTTTTACTTATCGCTAAACATATTCCTCTCAAGCAGTGGGCTTTTGATGATTCACATAGTCCCGAATACCAGAAATTCAAGGTGGATAAACTCCCTAAAATCTTTATTCCTGAAACTGTTGATTACCAGCTACTTCTAGCTTATTACCAACACAAATATGGTAAAACAGTAAAGCCGATTAAGCACAAATCTGATAATCCTATTTATGAAACTATTGTCTGTCCACGTTGTGGGGCTCCTCATCAATATTTATACAAAAACAATGGTTCGAAAGGACAGTATCTATGCAAAGTCTGTAACGAGCGTTTTAATGAAACCAACATATTCAACCGTCCGCTCTCTCTGCGTTGTCCTTACTGCGGTCATATCCTCGTTCCAAAGAAAGATCGTAAGCACTTCCGCATACATAAATGTACCAATACAAAATGTTCCTACTACCGGCAGAACCTTTCGAAGCTTCCGAAGGACGTGAAGCCTTCCGATAAACATAAATACAAGCTCCATTACATCTACCGTGAATTCACAATAGACTTCTTCAAAATGGATCTCCATGCCCTTCCAAAGCAGGCTGTTAGCTTTAACTTTAAAAAGTTTAATGCCCACATCATGGGATTATGCCTGACCTATCATGTAAACCTTAAGCTTTCTACCAGGCAGACTGCCCATGCACTGGAGGAAGTCCATGGCATCAAAGTTTCCCATACTATGGTTGCCAACTATGCCATGTCTGCCGCAGCCGTCATCAAACCTTTTACCGATACATTTGATTACAAACCCGCCAATATTCTCTCCGCTGATGAAACTTATATCAAAGTAAAAGGCATCAAACACTATGTCTGGATTATCATGGACGCCTGCAAGAAATCTATCCTCGGTTATCAGGTATCCGATACCCGTGCTGTAGGTCCCTGTATCCTTGCCATGAGAATGGCTTTTGAAAAGTTTAAAACCTTCCCTGGAAAAGCTTTAAAATTCATTGCAGACGGTTACAGTGCATATCCTCTTGCCAGCCAACAATGTAAGCTTGAAAAAGGTTGGGACTTTGATGTAACACAAGTCATTGGACTTACCAATGATGATGCTGTATCAACTGAATTTCGCTGGGTAAAGCAAGTAGTAGAACGCTTAAACCGTACCTTTAAATCTTCTTACCGTGTCACTTGTGGCTATGGTAGCGAGGATGGCGCACTCTATGGTGTATCTCTCTGGGTCGCTTACTATAACTTTCTGCGTCCACATCCATATAATTACTGGAAGCCCTTAAATGCGTTAGATGCTTTAAAAGATGCTGAAAACATGCCTGCAAAGTGGCAAATCCTTATTTACCTTGGTCAAAAAACCATACTAAATATGCAGCAAACCCGTGTTGTTTAGAAACTATCTGTTTTTAGATTTTGAGCCCGAGGTAAAATACTAGCCATCCAAAAGCCCTGCTTTTGGACTTGCCCTTGATAGCATGGCAAATCAATGCTAAAATGCTGTGATTAAGACGGTGAATACTATCTGTTTTTGAGTTTCTTCGCCGTCGGTAAATATTTCAGAGCATTGATTTGTCATGCCGTCAAGGGTGGTGGACGGAGCCAACCAACTTAATCTAGAGAAATATTTTCACTTTTCAAGGTTAACTTGGGCCATTTTTTCATAGCCCTATTTTTCATATTTCACTTTACACTATCTAATATCTGCATACGATAGATAAAAATTGTATGTATCAGTATTAATATTAGTTTATCTTTCAATAATTCAATAACCGAAGAAATTCAAGGTTTCCTGAATCAAATTCTTCAGATCTTCATACTTTTGCGGGTAATCCTCTTCTGCCCCCAGCAACTGCAAGGGGTTTACCAAATCTCGAAGCTTACTTAATGGATACCAATTCTTAGGCAAAGGCCTTTTTGAGTATTTGTTATATACAATTTCGAATTGCATAAGATGGAGCGGTTCAAAACAGGATTCATAACGGAAGAATTGTCCGATATCTGCCAGACTGTGGCCATATCCTGCGAACTCCCAGTCAACGATCCATAAGGCATCGTACTGATCCACGATCATATTAGCAGGTCGAAAATCGGCATGAATAAAGCTTTGATACTGGTCTATCTCCGCTAGATACTCCTGTTTATCTTTTATTAACTGCTTTACCTTTTCCACGATTTCTCCACCAAGTCGCTTTTCTACATATTCATTGTCAAGAAACCGGTCATACCAGGTTGTAAATGGTGGATAGTGATTCTGAAACAGATCATCTTCAGTGGGTTCAAAACTATGTATCATGGCGGCTATCTCGGCAGCCTGAACAATTGCGTAGTCATCCATACTGCCTCTTTGTAAGGACACCTCCTGTAGCGATCTGCCCTCAACAAATTCATAGATCAGACATACCCTGTCCGTACTGTTTTTCTCGGATACATAAAGAACCTGTGGTATATGAAGCTGTCTACTTAAGCCATTATATATGACTTCGTCTTTTATATAGCTGTCATCTCTGATTGGACATACTCTTAGTAAGAAGTCCTTATGAGCTGTTCTGACTCTGTAGTTGCTGTTCCTGCATCCAATAAGAATGGGTGTAAGCTCAACAATCTCAAGATTTTGATCAAACTGATGAAAAATCTCACTTGCTTCCTCCATTCCAATATTGCAGAAAGGTATACTTCTTTCCCATATATGATCCATACTTTTCCTCTTTACTTACCTATTATTCATATATTTATTTATGAAATAACACCTTGTACTTATTCGTTTACTTTAATGCTTCCTTTGCTATCGCAACTCTGGCTGACAGATTTCTTCCAGCCAAACAGGAAAAGCTACAACTGCCACAGCCTATGCAATCTGAGACACTGTATTTTACAGTCTCCTTTATCTTACCAGCATCCACAAGCTGTACTATTTTATTCACCTTAAGTCCTGCAGGGCAGTTAACTACACATCTTTCGCACTTTGAACACTGCGGTGATTCTTTATATTGAGGATAGGCTCCGGTTGCAATAAAATTCACATTCTTATCAATGATTGCAGTATCCTCTGCCGTATATGCCTGCATGATACCGCCACCAGCAAATAGATTGAGCACTCCCGGATAGACTGCGTCCATAACCTCCCGTAACGCCATTCCCAGCCGTACCTTGACAACCTTCGCTGATTTTGTCTTTAGATTGGCAACTGTTAGGAATCTGGTATCTGCTTTCTTTCCCAAGCATACTGCTTCATAGATGGAATACACCGTCTGAACATTCAGAACCAGTATTCCATTCCTTGCGGGAAGCTGATTCTGCCCTAACTTTACTCCCAATAATTCATTGATAAGTATTCGCTCTGCACCTATAGGATATCGATCAGGCACTTTGCATAGGGTTATTCCTTCTGTCTGCTTTACATCCTCAGCTTCTTTGACCGCCATTCTAATTGATGTTAAGCCTATAGCCTCTTTCAGTATATGTGCAGCTACATTTATCTCATCCATATAATGACGAAGAAGATAATGATCGTGCAGCAATCCGGGATCACATTCCACTGCGTTAATAATCAGATGTTTCTGATCCACCTTTGCCTCATGCACCGTTTGAAGCTTTCGGGCAGTTGAAAACGCAGCACCACCCATACCAAAAACCTCTTGCTCCTTTATTATTTGAATCAGCTTCTCCGGGGTAAACTCTTTCACTTCACTTTTTTGGATCGAAGATGGTTCCCCTGTCAAATCCAAGAATTGCTCCTGTTCACAGGTAAAAACCTTTGGTATTTTCAATCTCATCTTAGTAAATGGAGACATATTAATATCTTGAGTATCCATGATATAGGAAAGGAGATTCATACATAGTACACCGATTCCCAGGGTAACCGGATGCGGGTTAAGGAATACGGCTAAAAATCCGACAAGAAATCCACTCACTGAACCTATGGCAGGTCTTCCGGTAATGGTAACCGGATCTGTAACAACGATACAGCTCCAGAAGAACACCCCATTCACTAATAAAGCTTGAATTCCAAATTCATGATTTAACAGCAAAGCTACGATCATCCCTAATAAGAAGCCTGTTCCTGCAAAGGGACGAACGCATAAGAACAAGAGGCTCAATATCATTGCAGGTAGCAAAAGATAGGTATCTGAGAATACTGGATCGGATATTCTGGACATCAGATGTATCACTAGTATCCCGACAATTGCTGGATTTATCGGATTTTGACCGGTTCCTCCCCATATATGTTTTCCCAGAATTAAAGCGGATATTACCCCGATAAGCTGAGCCCAAAGCGGGATATCCGGAGTTAATACACTTATAATCGAAGCAGTTACTGCTCCCGATACACAACACCACAGCTGCTTATGCCGAAGTATTGTGAGCAGCGCATCCAATGCCACTGCTGATATCACAAGCAGAAGAAAGCCTCCCATTCTACTTGGTTTCTCAATCCACTCCGGTATATGATAAAGCAGTAATACGAGAAATAATCCTGCCATGACATGCTCGTTGGACCACTTAACCCGGATTAACGGAAATGTATGTTTCATTTTATTGTATTCCTTTCTAGGCCATCTTCTTCCATGTCCATATACGACAAACTATTTCACTCCGGCAAAAAATGCATGCAGCTTGTGGAAGCCACTGCCATATACCATCATAGGACAGCCTACGGAGGTCTCTACTTCTGCTTTATCACAAACCTCCAGAGTATCCGCATCTACTGTATTCTTGCTATAGAAAAGAATTCTCTCTACACCGTTCTCAATTAATTCCTTTACCGCTTTCGCTGTGTTATTTTTATTCAGTAGCACAAAGGCTTCCTTCGGAATTACCGGTAGCTCACTCAGACTCTTATACACCTTTGTATCAAAGGATGCATTCTCTTTAATATTGTACGGATACACTTTAATATTGCTGTTATTGAAAGCTTGTAAGATCCCTTTACAATATACAGCGTTTCGTGACGAATATCCAACAAACAGGATTTCATTCCCTTTAAAAAAGTTCTTATTATACTTTACCATAATATAAATCCTCCGCCCTTACATAATTATATACGTGATTATACTATAGTAAGCTAATATTTACCATTCTCAAAATTATTAAAATTTTATTAGAAGGGATATCTGTTGCTTCCATAAAACGAAGCAATACGCATTCTTCTAAGGAAAGTGGCTTTGTAGAATATATCAGCAGGGCCCTTATGACTTACCATAATGCACTGTCGGAAGAACTCATTGCTGTATTTTGTATGAATCAGGCGAACCTAAATATTCTCATGCGAATACTTAGGTTCGCCTGAGACATGCAAAATCAGTAATGTGTACTTCCGTCTGTGTGTGAGGTAAGTCATAAGGGCCCTGCTGGTATATTCTACAAAGCCACTTTTTCCGGCTGTCTTATCATCGTACTACCTGATCCATGTCTACTTCGAAGGTTTCTCCCTTTTTCATTAGTACATGGCCTGACTCATATGGTTTTCCTTCCAGCGTAATGTATACCTTATTGACACCATAGTAGTTCCCCAGGGTATTGGTTATTCCCTGTAATATCAGTTGCTCATATCCCGAACCTGCATTCATCTCCGTAACAAATTCGTCCGAGAAATCCACATAGACAATTTGATCATCCCCTAAATATAAACTATTAATCATTGTATTATTACTGATTAACGGTAAATAAGATGACTTTTCCATGTGTTTTTTCAGTGCTTCTTCCAATACGATTCTGGTAACCTCATTGGTTTGATACTCAACCGTCAATTGATCTGGATAAAGCTTCTCGTCAACATCGGGATAATAGATTTCTATCATCTGAGTATATGGTGAATTGGTTTTTATCTCATTTAACTCCGATACCACCTCCATATCACCGGATACAAAGATACTTTTAATAAGTCCAATGGATGGAGAATAATAGTCCAGTACTTTGCTATCTTCACTTTCCGTCGTTACTTCAAGGGCAGGGTATGTCCCCATGGGTGTTGCTATCTCCAGGTCAATTCCCGAAATATACCGTTTTCTGCCATCCGGAAGAGTCCATTCCGTTCCTTTTTCCAATGGTTCCATCAGGAGGATCTCTTTTTTCTCGGATTCAAACTCCTTCTTCAGTAGATTGTCCCGATAATAACATTCATTTACTGCTGTAACAATTGATATCTTGTCTTCCTCGATCTGAATCACTCTTACCGTTTCTGTTCCACCGTTATTGGTACGAGTCTGCATCAGATTATTATCTGTATCAATGAAATCAAAGCTCATCACATATGCAGCATACTCGTTACCGCTGCCTGCATAGACATATAAACTGTTTTCCTGTGCAGGATAATAATCCTTCAGTTCTACCCTTCGTCTGTCATTCTCAGTTACATCATCGGTATCCTCTGTATTCTCCACTGAAGGGGTGACAGACGGCTGTGGTGTCACAGTCAGCTGCGGGGTAGGTGTAATCCGATCTTTGCTCTCTGTGGTATTCTGATCTTCTTTTTTACATCCTGTAAGTAATAAGATAAGTATTGCTATAGCAAGTATATATATTGATTTTCTCATAGCCATCACCTCATAATTAGTTATATGTATTATGCCTTGTTTTATGGTTTTCCATACATTAGACGGTGATCGCCTGATCTAAGTTCCGTACTTAGTCCTCAATCAATCCTGAGATACTATTCATTATTTTCTTAGCAATATACGCATTGTTCATGGTATATAGATGAATCCCATCCACTCCCTGAGAGATCAAATCCACTATCTGATCTACTGCATATGCAATTCCTGCATCGCGAAGGGCTTCCGGCGAATGCTCAAAGCGCTGAAGCATCTTTGTAAACTTCGGTGGCAGGCTAGCCCCGCACAGGGTTACCATACGCTCAATCTGTGCTTTATTCACCACCGGCATAATTCCGGCCTGTATCGGGACTGATATACCGGCTATTCTGGCCTTTTCCAGAAAGGAATAAAAATAATTATTGTCGAAAAGCAATTGCGAAATTAAATGCTCTGCACCGGCATCCACTTTCTTTTTCAGATTCAGTATATCCGATATCAAATTCTCTGATTCAATATGTCCTTCCGGATAGCAGGCGCCTGACAGATGAAATCCTCCGCGTTCCTTGATATAGGCAATCAGCTCACTAGCATAATTAAATTCCTTCTTTGGCATTCGATCAGGACTGATATCACCACGAAGTGCCAGTATATTCTCAATGTTATTCTGCTCCAGACGTTCTAATATCTGTTCTATTTCTGGTTTCGTATAATTCACACAGGTGAGATGTGCCACCGGCTCAATGTGATATTTATGCTTAATTGCAGATGCTATCTCAGCCGTTGCCGAATCACCGGCATTACCACCGGCTCCATAAGTAACACTGATAAAATCCGGTTTTAATCCCTGTAAATCATCCAGAGTCGAATAAATCGTATCAATGGAGCTCGTTTTCTTAGGCGGAAACACTTCAAAAGACAATACTGTTCTTTTCTTTTGGAATAGCGATGCTATGTGCATAATCTCTTTATATCCTTTCTATAAGGTAGTACACAGGTTCCTGTAAACGGTCTGGTTATAAGACTCTTGCCCTTAATATTGCAGGAGTTTATTATTCATGGTCATTTTAAATCGGAATGGTGTCATTTGCGTCAGGTCTCCAGTCAGATTGAAGTCTGCTCTTGTTGACTCATCAAAATCATAACCCATATTCTCGTAATACTCCTCAATATCCTCCATAACAAAATCAATAACTACCTGGTATTTCCCCGGTGTTAGCTGCATTTCATTTCCGTTGCTATTCATACTTAGGCAGGAGAATTGATATAACACCTCTCCTTCTTCGTTAATAATCTGAACGTCAATCAATCCTCTTTTATTCTCAATTATATAATCAGCCACATAGGTTCCTGCACTCTGGATATCAAAGGGTATGATCTGACTTTCCGTATCCTTATTGATATCAAAGGACATATCGCACTGAACAGCAGGCTTTAGCATACCTATTGCTTCAGTAATCGTAACCGCAAAACCGGCCACAAACAATACCACAGCAAGTCCAGTGGCCGTCAAAACCCGAATCAGTCTGCGTTTTTTCTCCTTGGCTTTTTCAGTAGGATCTATGTATGGTAAGCCTTCCTGACCCGCCTTCTCTTTCTTATCATGCAGTAGCCATGCTCCCAGCAGTATGATAAAAGGAACAGCTGCAGCAAGGATCAAGTAGACTCCAATAGTAACAAGCGGCACATACATCTGTGCACCTGCATTGGTAGCATTGGTCGGTGAAAGAAAGCTTACAAGAGTAGAAAATCCATTGTTAATAAAGTGATACAGTGCCGGTAATAAGATATTCTTAGTCTCAATCATTATATAGGTTAAGAAAGCACCCAGAATAGCAGTCGGTAAAAAACGATAGGGATCCAGATGGAAAATACCGAAGATCAGACCCATTATAAATACTATCAACCATCTGTTTTTCAAGCCTTTAAACGAGGATAATATAAATCCTCTCATAAGTGCTTCTTCACATATTGCAGGTGAACCAGCTACAATGAGAAACGAAACGACAGCCGGTACGCTTGTGAAAACACTTTGAATAGAACTGCTAACCTCAAGCAGCCCTTCCGGGAAAAAGTATCCTATTATCAGAGTAACTAAGGTTACAAGAATTAATCCGCCAATCCATAATACGATTACGCCAAGAATTTGCCGTAGCTTTGGTATTTTTATCGGGAAAACCTCTTTTAAATCCGCTTTTAATAGAATAGCTGGAATAACAGACATCGCCAGTATTATTAGCTCCGTCACCAAAACTCCATACAATCCAAGCTTAATCTGAATCGGAAATGCGACAAATAAAAATGTCAATATAACCAGTATAAACAAAATAATTCCATGATATGGCTTTAACTGTCTTTTCTCATCGTTCATACATCAATCCTCCGTGAAATAATCAGTAAGTATCATTTTACTCGTTATGGTATATCCTGTCAATCAAGTCATGTCCAGCTCTGAAAGGTAAACTTCTTTAAGTATGTCTAAATTCACCTAAAACAGTAATTGTGGATATCTATCCTCTGTTTTATGAACTCTCAGGTAAGTTATCCACATCGTATACTTAGACTTATTTTCTAATCTCATATATCTGTGGATTTATTTTCTTTTAAATTTACTCTTTTCAGATATCACTTCCTTTGGTATACTGTTCCTATCAAGAAATGCTTAGTGATGTGCGTTTCTCTGTATAGGATATATCTTCTCTTGTTAGTTGCCGACCAAAGCTTGCTAGCAAATCGGAAGATATATTTTTTATTGTTCTTTTTATTTCTCTTAATCCTTTTATTCCATTTTCATAAAGCTGTAACAGTACATCTGCTATCTGTGTCAGCAAATAATGGTTCTTCATAGCATTATAATTAAGGCTGTTTGCATGCTCTATATCATAACGATGGTTTTTCTGGATGTTAAATCCCTCATTTTCAATCTTCCAGCGTTTCCTTCCGGTCTGTGCAAACTCCCAGGCTGTCTTTCCTCTGATTGGCAACCCGGTGATCCATTGAAAGCTTCCTTCCGGTTCACCATCTTTCTCTATCTTTAGTTCCATTACTGTGAGATTATGACCCTCATAGTAAAGCTCTGATACCCATTTCATCTCATGCTTAACACTCTCGCGAGCTTTCCTTTTATGTGTTTTCTCTTCTTTTATAATCTTTTCTTCATTTTCACCCATTCCAACGATGGTTTGATACTCTTTTGCAAGAGAAGGGATGCTTCCATCTTTAAATCGGAGAAGATATCCCCATCTATTATCTTTACAGATTTGAAATACCGGTTCACAAGCATACAGACTGTCACCAAGTATGCAAATCGGTAATCTTGGGTAGTCTTTCTTCAGCCTTTTTGCCAGTCTTTTAAAGGCTTTTCTTTCACAATCCTGTTTTTCAACATCTTCATTTTCATTTTCAATAAACTCTGTAGCAATGCTGATAATCAGGTTGTCTCCTAATACAATCTTAGCTTCTAATACATTATGATAATAGTAGGTTTTTTCATCTTTGGTTCCTTTATTAATAGTTTTTCTTAAACAGTGTTCATCTATTTTTTCATTAAAACAGAACAACTGTGTTGCATCGACTATTACCATCCAATATTCACCCAGAAATCTTGCGTGCTCAAAACTCCTCTTTCTAAGTAACTTTTTAATTATGTGCTTTCTGAATTTCTGTAGTTCTTCTGGATCAAGCTTCTCCAGACATTCATTGATAGTCACATAATGAGGAAGATATTCTTTTTCCTCTTTTCCAAGGATCAGACAAAGATTATGCGCACATTCCTCGGTATTAAACTTATCAGTCATATCCTGCATTGAAGATATGGTACATACATTTTTCATGATAACGGTATATAAAATCTCTTCAATGTCATAATCGGTATAAGATGTATGTCTTGGATCCCTTACCGCACTTAACTCTTTGATTAAATCTGGCAGAAAATGCTTCTGAACTTTTAAAAATTCAACGATATCTTTCTGAAATGCTTTTTTAATTTCTCTTCTAGAAGCTCTAGACATGATAAAAATTCTCCTTTGTGAAAAAGTTTTTACTATTTTATCATATCTAGCAGCCAAAAGCCTTAAATTTCTTAATATAATTAGTGCGAAAAATATTTACCTTTCAGAGCTGAGTCATGTCATCTCTCATTATATTTTAATAAAGTCCACAGTCGGTACATAAGGCTCTGTTCTTTAGAGCCTTATGTACCGTTACGCAGTGCAACTAAGTGCAAACGGCTCCGTGGCGGATATATTTCAACCTCCGGCTTACACCCTTCCTATCGGTACTTCTTATCACAGACTCATAGTTGTTAAATCTTGTCATTCCTATTTGCATCCGTATTCCAACTGTGATAAAATAGATGTAAATAACTACATACCTTACCAAATCAATGTATTCACTCATGCATTCCATTTGGTAAATTGTTATTACCTATGATTAACTTGTTCGGTCGCAACCGGTCACAGAATTTACTATCAGACAAGCATGCAACATGTAAAACGATATCGCAAAGTAAAGGAGTGAAGTTATTGTATGGTACTTGAAGGAAAAGTTGTTGTAGCACAAGGTGGAGGTCCTACCGCTGTCATTAATCAGTCTTTAGTAGGGGCCGTGCTAGAATCAAGAAAGTTTCCACAGATAACAAAGGTATATGGTGCTGTTAACGGGGTTTCAGGAATTATCAATGAGGATTTCCTGGATTTAACGCAGGAGACAACACACAACCTGGAGCAGGTTGCGATCACCCCATCCTCGGCTTTGTTTTCCACCAGAGACAAACCAGATAATGCTTATTGTAAAGAAATATTCAATGTATTCAAAGCTCATAATGTTCGTTATTTCTTTTATATTGGAGGAAATGATTCAGCGGATACAGTTCGTATTGTTAATGAGCAGGCAGAAGCTTCCGGTTATGAATTCCGTGCCATTCACATCCCTAAGACCATTGATAATGACTTGATGATGAATGACCACACACCCGGCTATCCTTCCGCTGCAAGATTTGTTGCACAGTCCTTTATCGGACTCAATCTGGATAACCGTGCACTTCCCGGAGTTCATATCGGAGTTGTAATGGGGCGACATGCAGGCTTTCTAACTGCTGCCTCAGCCATTGCACAGAAGTATCCTGATGATGGTCCTCATTTGATCTATCTTCCGGAACGTAACTTCGTAGTTGATAAATTTCTTCGAGATGTAAAAAATGTTTATGATAAATATGGTCGCTGTATTATTGCTGTTTCCGAAGGCATCCAAGATGAGAATGGCGTACCTATTGTAACAAAGCTGGTTAAGAATAATGAGACAGATGCCCATGGTAATACCCAGTTATCCGGTACCGGAGCATTAGGTGATCTTCTTTCCCAGTTAATCAGGACAAATCTAGGTATTCATAGAGTCAGATCCGATACCCTAGGATATTTACAACGTTCCTTTATGGGATGTGTATCAGGAGTGGATCAGCACGAGGCCAGAGAGGTTGGAGAGAAAGCAGCACAGTTTGCAATCTGGCATAATATTGATGGTTCCATTACCATTCATCGGACAGGCTACTACTCCGTTGACTACACTATGACCGATTTACATAATGTAGCAGGTAAAACCAAATTAATGCCGGATGAATTTATTAATGCCGATGGCAACAATGTTACCGATGCATTTAAATATTATCTACAGCCACTGCTTGGTAGCGATATGCCGGAAGCTAGTATGCTAAGGGCTCCTAGAGCAGAAAAGATTCTTCACAAACTGTAACTATCTATAAATAAAGTGTGAAAGGGCAGCAAACTCTATGTATATGCACTAATAATTACTCCACTACCTGAATCAGACTCTTGACACTTTAATCGAATGAAAAATCCCTCAATGATATGTCCAAGGACATTCTATTGAGGGATTTTTGTTGCTACACTTATTTTTTCTTAGTCGTTCCTGATGTTGCAGAAGATTTAGCAGATGCTTTCTTTTTTGGTGCTTTTTTTGGATTTTTATCTCCCATACAATTCACCACCTTCTTCTTAACCTTAAGCTCATCTACCTCATATATCCATCCGATTCATTGAGGCACTCTTGTAATTAATCATAGGTAATGAATCCATTTTATCTTGATTTCCATATATTGTCAATTGATACTTCCAATTACTCTCCACCATAAATATACATCTTTCGAAATCATCTTCTAGCGTAGAAAGTACTTTAGTAAATGAAGGAACCATCTCATGATCCGTGGATACTTCTCCAGAATATCATTCTGTATACTCTCCAGTGAAGCACCAGAAAGCTGACTTTTTGTGATGGTTACTGTACCGCTAACCTCGTCCCCAATTGCATAATATCCGTTCGCAACACCACCCATTGCTACCTTGGAGGCCACTGCAATTCCTCCTGCACAGTAGGTCCCTACAGCAATTCCTCCTATGGCATATGTTCCAAAAGCGAAACCACCAAATGCAAGGTATCCGAGAGCCGCTCCGCCTGCCGCAATACCCCCTATTCCTAATCCAGCGAGTGCCAGTAAGCCCAACGCCACTCCACCAATGGAGAATAATCCTAATGAGATTCCCCCAATGGATAACAATCCAATGGATAAATTACCAATTGCAATAATACCCTTCGCCACACGAATTCCATTACCTATATTAACGTGAACAAGCGGTATCCCAAATATCTTACGCTTACTTATGTATTCGTAACTGGGGCGATAATGATAATTATTAATAACGTAGATTCCATCCTTCTTTGGTATATCTGTTGTGATTTCTTCATCCCCCAAGGTAATATTCTGTTCGTCCCTTATCAGCTGATCCAGGGTAACTCCAAAATAATCACTAATCATCAGTAGGTTATTCATATCCGGCGTCGAGGCACCTGACTCCCATTTCTGAACTGCCTGTCGCGTTACACCAATCTTCTCTGCCAGGTCCTCCTGGGACAGCTTTCGTTCCTTTCTTAGCTGATATAACTTTTCCTGAAACTTCATCCATACACCAAACCTTTCCCGCAGTAATTTTGCTAAGTTTTTTCGTATACAGAATATATAAAATGTACCGTTTCATCCACCTATTTTAGTATATAATTTTGACAACTGACGGTTGCAAAGTGTAATATGGTATCATATAACACTATAAATCTGTGCTATTCACGAAAAATATCTCTTTCAATCCGAACAATATCACCCTCCGTATTTTCTTCAACAAAGGTGATGATTTGATCGATGATACTATCTGCCATTGCACTATCTCCTGCAATACCTGCAAAACCCAATACTGCACTTTGATGAATATCCTGGTTCTCAACCTCCGCAGCGGATACATTAAATCGGTTCTTCACCTTTACACAAATACTCTTAACAACCATTCTCTTCTCTTTTAATGAATGAACCCATGGTAAATGCAATGTTATTTTCAAGATGCTGATTGTCATACGGTTACCTTCCTATCTCGTACTTGATCCCATGATCCGATTTAATATGTTATCTTCTCTAGATAAAGACCACAGGCTTCTGCCAGATTCCCGGTGCGGTTTCTCTGCTTTGATGCTATAATATCCGGAATATCTTCCGGCTTCATCTTACTCAGTCCGACATCAATGAGGGTGCCGACAATCCATCGTACCATATTATAGAGAAATCCGTCTCCTCTGACCCGTATTGTAACAAATCCCTCCTCAGCCTCTATCTCGATGGAGTAAATTTCTCGTACCATACTTTTCTTTTTCGATTTTGCATTGGAAAAAGCCGTGAAATCATGTGAACCCAGAAAGTGCTCTGCCGCAGTTTTCATCACAGAAATATCTAATTTCTCTGCAACATGCATACTGTATTTTCGCATAAAGGGATTGGTGTGTTCCTTGTTCCATATCTTATACAGATAAGTTTTATCCTTTGCGTGGTATCTGGCATGAAACTGCTCCTCTACCTTAGTAACATCCGTTATGCAGATGTCCTGTGGCAGATAATGATTGATATATTGTTTAATTTTCTCCTCTTCCATTGGGTTCTTAAGCTTTATATTCGCAATCTGAGCCAGAGCATGTACCCCCGCATCCGTTCTGCTACAACCAATCACTTCCACGTCGTATCCCACCATTTCCGATATCACATGCTCCAGCCTGTCCTGAATGGTATTTTCTCCATTCCCCAGACGCTGCCAGCCTTTGTATCTTCCACCATCGTATTGAATCGTTAATCGATAATTAAACACGTTTCTCTCCATTTTTCTTAAAGTTATTTACACATACTGCTGGCCTTACTTAGGCTTTTTTCTGTTGACAAAATAAAAACCTGCAATCAACAGAAGATACAGTATGGCTACGATAATGAGTGTATACATCCTCTCCGTGTTTGTTCCATCCGCAAAGAGACTTGGACCCAGACCAAAGATTGAAACTAACACAAGAAATAGCGTGAGAAAAACATTCCATATTATTCTCTTCACATTCAATTCCTCCTTCAGATAGCATTGACTGATATCCTTAGTATACACATATATGAATGATTCGATCACAGCTACATGAATTTCTGATAATCAACCCAATTTTCCTTCAAAAGCTTAGGGGTATCCAGTCCGTAAGGGCAATGATTTTTACAATGGTTGCATAGTATACAGTCATCTATTTTCTTCATTTTCTTTTTCCAGTCCTCATTTAGATAGATGGATACTGGCGCTCGACGGATCATTAGCGACATTCTGGCCGAGGTGGGGATATCAATCTGTGCAGGACAGGGCAGACAATACCCGCAACCCCTGCAAAAATCCTTTCCCAGTTCCATTCTGTCCTTCTCTATAACTGCCTTAAGCTCCTCTGTGAGAATCGGAGGATGATCCACATATGAGATGAATTCATCCAGTTCCTTTTCTTTTTGTACACCCCATATGGGTAGTACATTCTCAAATTGATCCAGGTAAGCATAAGCTGCTGCTGAATTTGTAATCAGACCCCCGGATAATGCCTTCATTGCGATAAATCCAATCCCCTTCTCCTGGCAAAGCTTTACCAGTTGAATCTCTTCATGAGTTGCTAAATAACTAAAGGGAAATTGAATCGTATCATATAATCCTGATTCTGCCGCCTCGATAGCAACCGGTAGTCTATGATTGGTAATTCCGATATGTCTGATCAGTCCCTGATCTTTTGCTTCCAGTATTGCCTCATAAAGTCCGGTTCCGTCACCGGGCTTTGGGCAAAATGCCGGATTATGAAACTGATAGATATCAATATAATCCGTATTTAATTGCTTCAGGGACTCCTTTAGTTGTTCCCAGAATTCTGTGACCTTGATAGCCATAGTCTTTGATGCTATATAGATCTCACTCCGTTTATCACTTAATGCATAACCGATCTTCTCTTCACTATCCGTATAGAATCTGGCTGTATCAAAAAAGGTAATTCCACTATGGTATGCCTTTTTTAATAGTATGGCTGCCTCCTCCTTGCTTATACGTTGAATCGGCAATGCTCCAAAACCATTCTTATTAACCACAATTCCTGTATTACCAAGAACCACCTGATTCATGCTATATTCCTCCCTTACAATGCTTCGTTATTTCTTAGATGACTGCTCCGTTAATCTGTCCCAGACACTTCCAATATACTATTGCTACTATTGTAACATGATTCTTATCCGATTGAAATGAGCGAATTTATACTATAAGAAAGTAGACTATACGAACTTTCGATTGTCATGACTTAAAACTATAGTAATTTATCCTTTCATAGTATATACTGTTTTAGGTAATTGCGAAACTAAATAATTTTAACCATTGTGTATACAGTGGATACTTATTCCGAAGCAAATCATAGCGGAAGGAGCGGGTTTGCGCAGGAATATGTATCTGCTGTATACACAATTAAGATATTTTCAGAGTTTCGCAATTGCCTATATATACCGTCTTGGTTATAATGATAGAGTAAACGCGACAAAGGTAGTGTAAAGTTTGGTATGAAAAACTGATGTAAAGAAATATGATCCTTTGAACATTGAAAAAGCAAATATTTTAACTAGAAATTTATGCAGTGGCAGACTACGCCAACCTTGATTGCAACAAAAAGTAATGCTCTGAAGGTTTCACCGACGGCGAAGTAACTCAGGAACAGGAAGTTCTTACCGTCGTATTCACAGCATTGTAGCATTACTTTTTATTGCATTCAAGGTCAAGCCGGAAGTAAACTTCCGGTGGCTGGGTACCACCTCTGGCTCCTTAATCTAGGAACAGGTATTACCTGACACAGCGGAGGATTTCTGCATTTCCAAGATTTTTTGCTGCCCCAAACGGATGAGGATAATCCACTTGGCGGGCATGTTCCCTACTTTCTCGAATTCATCTATCTCATTTAAAGGTTTCCAGTAATTATGGGGATGCGGTCTTAGGAAGTTGTAATAAGCAACCCACAGGGAAACTCCGTACAAGGCACCCTCATCACTGTTATAACCATTGGTGATGCGGTAGGACATCTTGAAGGTACGATTTAAACGTTCCACAACCTGTTTGACCCAACGGAATTCGGTTGAAACAGCATCATCATTTGTAAGTCCGATTACCTGTGTTACGTCAAAGTCCCATCCTTTCTGAGCTTTTATATACTGGGCTGCCAGAGGATAGGCACTATAACCGTCAGCAATGAATTTCAGAAGCTTTGAGGGAAACACTTTGAACTTCTCGAAGGCCATGCGCATGGCAAGAATACAGGGACCGACACTCCGGTTATCGGAGACCTGATAGCCAAGGATGCTCTTTTTACATGCATCCATGATAATCCAGACATAATGCTTTTTACCGAGCTTTTTGATGTAGGTTTCATCGGCAGAGAGGATGTTGGATGGTTTATAATCGTAGGTGTCTACGAAAGGCTTAATGACACAAGCCGCGGTCATAGCATAACTGGCAACAGTAGTGTGGGAAATGTCGATACCGTGAACCTCTTTCAATGCATGAGAAGTCTGTCTGGTGGAGAGCTTTAGGTTTACATGATAGGTTAGAACCAATCCCAGTATATGAGGAGAAAACTTCTTGAAACTGAAGCCCGTGGCATTTGACGGAAGGGAGTGTAAGTCCATGCGAAAGAAATCCATCGTGAACTCACGATAGATATAGTGGAGCTTATATTTGTGTTTTTCTTCCGGTTTCAGATCTGGTGGAAGCTTACGTTTATTGGCTAGGTAATAGCTACATTTACGATTGGTACACTTGTGGATACGGAAGAACTTACGCTCCTTCTTGGGAACCAAGATGTTACCACAGTAAGGGCAGCGAAGCTCGATGGTATGCTTATAAATGTTATCGGAGTTAAAGAGTTCCTCACAGACCTTGCACATGAATTGACCTTTGGCGCCATTGTTTTTGTATAAGTAATCGTGAGGAGCACCGCAGCGGGGACAGACCAAATCCTTTGGGATATCAGATTCGGAACGGCGTTTGATTGGTTTAATCAGGTAACCATAGCGGTGTTTGATATAAGCTATGTAAAGCTGATAATCGAAGGTTGCAGGAGTGTACACAGTAGGAAGTTTATCAACCTTGAATTTTTGGTACTCAGGGGAATGGGAATCATCGAAAGCCCACTGCTTGAGAGGAATATATTTGCAGATAAAGAGAAGTAAATAGCAGATTTGTTTGTACTGCTCTTGAATAATGTTAATTAAATAGAGTATAATTGAGTCCATAACAATGACCTTTCTTCAGTATTTTGTTGTGTGGTAACTTCAATTATAACTGAAAATAGGGGGTCATTGTTTTTTTATTTTAAAAAGCTCTGTAACCCTTGAAAAATAAAGGGTTCTTATAAAAAATCAGTGTAAAATACTTTACACTAACGCGACAAAGGAGGAGGTGCATCGTATGGTAATAATCGTATTTGATTTAGAATTTAATCAAAGCCTGATTGGGTACCGCAAATCTGACCGGCTTAGCTGTCCCTTTGAAATCATACAAATAGGAGCGGTAAAACTGGATCAGGATTTGAATACCCTTGCTTCCTTCAGTCGCTATGTAAAGCCAACGATACATCCCATAGTAAATCCCCGTGTTATGGAAATTACAGGGATTACGGATGAAATGCTCGCATCTGAGAAGCCCTTTTCTCAGGTATATTCTGAATTTCTTGACTTTATATCCGATACAGATACCGTTTTTTGCACTTGGGGTAAAGCAGATATGAAGGAGCTATTTCGTAATATACGCTATTATGAATTGGAGGAACAGAAGGTTCCTAAGCGATATATCAATCTGCAGACCTACGCTTCAGTGCATTTTAAATTGTCAAAAAAACAGCTCCTTCGGCTGCAATATACCGTAGAAGCTCTTGAGATACCTTTACTATTTCCATTCCATAACGCTCTTCATGACGCATATTATACTGCTGAAATACTAAAGAAAATATACCTCCCTGAATTTCAGCCTAAGGTATATAATCCCGATGCTCAGAAAAAATCAGATTCCCTAAGACACCCAAAGAAAATTATTGACTTTGATGCTCTTTTTGCCCAGTTTGAGAAAATGTATCAGCGCACTTTGTCAGAGGAAGAGAAAGAGCTGGTGCGATTGGCATATCAGATGGGTAAAACACATCAGTTTATTAAGGAGTCAAAAGTAAATGAGTAGATGGCCATTCTTTTGTTCTAATATATACAGTAGCTGACTCTTCTTTATTCTTTATAAATAGCTATCCCTATATTCTTGCGGTTCATTATAAATCCGACGGCAAAGAATGTAGGCACATATATAGAATATCATCGTTTGATTCAAGTGCATTCATTGTAACCTCATGGGGATCAGGATAAATAATATCATAATCAAGCTCACCGTATTCCGGCCGCACAGGAAAGGCCAAGTACTCCTCATCCAGTGAGAACTTAGCTTGTATTCCTTCCTTATTCCCCCTGGCATCTAATCGAATCCATTGATTCCTTTCCTCTATATACACTGCATTCAATGCATGTATCACATACCCTGTATCCGGAGTATCTCCAAGCGTCAGTTTTTGATAGCAAATTCCAGTTGGTATTCCCTGGCTTCGCAGTAATGCCGCCAGAAGGTTGGACTTCGCATAACAGATCCCATGTCCTTCCCTCAGTACATCGGATGCGGTTATTGACACCTGCCTATTCTGTATGTCCCAGGAATGTGCTATCTCATCCCTGACATAGTTATATAGCTTTTCAATCATTTCTATCTGGTTCTTACAATCCTGTGCTAAATCATCTGCTTTTTCTTTTACCTGCTGATTATCATAGTTTATGTACTTCGTATTCTTAATATAATCATTCATATTATCGGATGCTAATTTCATAACCATTCCTCCCTCTTAATTTTTAATAATTATACATTCACTTTTATATTTATGCAACTGTTTTATTTCTATATTTTCATCAAATTACTTTTCTTCGTATTAATACAGCTAACCTTAATCATGAAAAGACTGTGATGCAATCTATATTATTTCACTCTTACACTATACTGAATAACCTTTCTTAATAATCATATAATATTATAATCACAAAAATAAAGGATGATCATATATTCTCTGAATACCGTCTTATCCGTAAAATCGTTTCAATTTCCGGATACTACTCACGAAAAGGAAGTGATGATTCATGCATACAGATCAACGACTGACACAGGCATACAAAAAGGCTAAGACAGAATACTTCGACAAAAACTCAAAATATATTTTTTTCAGTGACGTCCATCGAGGTGATGATAGTGTATCCGACGAATTTACTCGAAATCAAAATGTTTATTTGCATGCACTGAATTACTATTATAAAGAAGGCTATACCTATGTGGAGGTGGGTGATGGCGATGAACTATGGGAATATCCCAAATTCAAACATATTCGACTGGCACATACGGACATTTTTATTGTTATAAAGAAATTCTTTGATGATAATCGTTTTATTATGCTATATGGGAACCATAACATATTTTTAAAATCCCCTCAATACGTGGAAGAGAATTATTACCAATTCTATGATGAATATCATCAGGAGCGCGTGGATCTGTTCCGAGGATTACAGCCACAGGAGGCTCTGGTTCTAAAGCATAAGGATACTGACCAGGAAATATTTGTTGTACATGGACACCAAGGTGATTTTATGAATGACCAGATATGGCCCTTATCTCTGTTTTTGATGCGATATTTCTGGCGTTATATGCATGTAGTCGGATTCGAAAATCCATCCAGTCCGGCACGTAATTTATACAAGAGGCACAAGGTGGAAAAAGCATATAATAAGTGGATAGAGAAACACAAGATGATGTTAATCTGCGGTCATACGCACAGACCGAAATTTCCAAAACCCCATGAGCTTCCATATTTTAATACTGGCTGTTGTA
Organism: Variimorphobacter saccharofermentans; assembly: GCF_014174405.1. Classification (GTDB taxonomy): domain Bacteria; phylum Bacillota; class Clostridia; order Lachnospirales; family Lachnospiraceae; genus Mobilitalea; species Mobilitalea saccharofermentans. The sequence continues at coordinate 3,747,460 of NZ_JACEGA010000001.1, forward strand.
TTCATACTAGAGGCGTGTCTGGAATAGAAATTCTGAACGGTAATATTCTTATGGTGGATTGGCGAATCACCGCAGATGAGGATGGTGTAATACGAATTAATCGACAGGTCGTACGTGGACCAGAAGCCATAGAACAGTATGACTGTAAAAACAATCCATATTCAACACATTGCACAAGTATGGATGATGATTAATTTCGTTCTGCACAGGGCAATCTATACTTAGAGGTGAAAGGTAGAAATCACATTATACTGGTATGAATCTCATGTGGGCTTTTCACTTCGCGCTTGAGCTACCTACGGCAGATTGGAGGTTAATATGAAGGTTAAAGACATTATGTCAAAAGACATCGCATGTATACAATCCTGCGATTCCGTCGAAAGAGCTGCACAACTTATGAAGCAATATAACTGTGGTTCTATCCCCGTTTGTACGGATGATAAAATAATCGGTATTGTAACCGACAGGGATATTGCCATTAGATCAGTTGCTCCCGGACATGATATTTCGAAGGAAACCGTCGGTGATATTATGACAACAAGTGTTGTTTTTGCTAATCCCGATACGGATGTGCACGATGCTGCCAGATTAATGAGTGACCGTCAAATTCGTAGGCTCCCCGTTGTTGAGAATAACAGTCTTGTAGGTATCGTTGCCCTTGGAGACATTTCACTTGAGCCCTCTTGTCAGGATAGCGCCGAGGATGCTCTAAAGAATATTTCAAAGGAAGGTACGAATTTACGATAACCTCCAAAAAGAATAGTGAGCTTAGGTCTGTTAACACCTGCTCACTATCTTTTTGTTGTCATTTTATCAAAATATTAGCCTAATCGCATATTTATTCATGGAGGGTAATTATTTAATAAATTGGAACCATTTAAAATCAAAATTACTTCCTGGCATGAACATAAACGACACTCTTTGATTTCCCGTTACGGAATTTAATATATATTCCTTTTCCACATATTCCTCTGAGTGAGGAAACTCCGCTATTTGATTGACATCTCCGTCATCTCCGTAGAAGCGAATGTGTATGGTATTGCTTTTTATGTTTGATTTTCCACAGATGATCAGCTTCGAAAACCCTTCCGTGCCAAAATCCATATTCATAAATTCAATATTAACATTGTTCCCTATTTGTTCAATTGCATTTTCCATTATAATAAAGTGATCCCCATATATACCATCATTCTCCTTTGCTAATAGCTTAGCGTAAGCCTTATCCTGCTTGGTAAACCAAAATCCCTGGACCGTAAGCTTCTGGTCGAATGCAAGGGATATGGTAGTGACTCCCTTTACCCTTCTGGTTAGTCGAAACGTGTTGGACTGATACGTATTATAAATGCTTTTTGCTTGATAGCTTCCTCGTAGTAGTAATTCGGAATCCGTTTCTCCCGGTATCCCCTCCCATATTTCCACTGGGATTGGATCATTTTCAAAAGAAAATATCGGTATTGTGATTTCATCGGATCCAAAATCTCCGAAATCCAGATTACTAATTGCGAAATAGGTTTCCCCATCCCCCGTTACTACTCCTCCGAATAATCCGGCTCCGAGATCGGTATTCGTGGCATTATATAATCCCGCATGAACGAGTTCATATGGATTGCTCCTTGTTATTCCGAGACCAGTAACCTCAAATTCCAGTTCTGAGATCACCTCCGGGCTCTTTTTTCCATTCTTAGCGCTGCAACGAACACGAAAGCTTCCGTCACCAAGAGCTGTTACCTTAGCTTCCCTGCTTGCCGCCTCTATCTTGGCAATATTTGTTTCAATGCCTCCAGGTGTGAATACCTGCCATATCAAGTCCTGATACGTCGCATTCTCAGGATAGATTTTAGCGGTAATTAATACCGTATTATATTCTTTCCCCAAGTAACGATTACCCTGTCTCGATAATTCGATTTTACGAATTGGTATTTCATCTACATACTCCGATTTCACATTCTCAGCGAGAGCAGTAACTCCGGGTATCCTGTCACAGGGTAGAGCCTTTAGTATCATTGTTTCCGTCGGTAATCCCATAGATGAGACTGTAATATGGATATCGCCCGGCTCCAGCTTAGCTGCAATAATCGCCAGCAGCTTACCCTGAAACAACTTTCTACTGGTACCCTTATATTGATCGTAGTCCGTACTGTCCCCATTATCCAGGCCAACCAGACGACCGGCACCACTTACTTCAACCTCAACACGATTATTTGCATTCCATACCATATTCCCATTCTTATCCTCCATGGACAGCTCCACAAAGATTAAATCCAGACCATTGGCATATAAGGTTGTCTTATCCGGCTTTATAATAATCTTTGCGGCGTCCTGGAAGGAGGTCCTTGTGTCCACCGCAATGACATTGTCATTCTCATCATAGGCAACTGCCTTGATGGTCCCTGGATGGTATTCTAATTGCCATGTTCCACTGAGCTGTTTTCCCTTCTTATGATCTATCTCAAACACACCCATGGACTTCTCATTAAAAAACAATTCCGTCTTCGGTGCATTGGAATAGATACGGATATCAATTAACTGACCTTCATTAAAATCCCAGTAAGGAAGAATATGAACCATGGGCTTTACTTTATAATCCGTCCATTCCGCCTGATATAAGTAATAGGTATCCTTTGGAAAACCTGCTGTATCGATTTGTCCAAAATACGAGTTTTTTGTAGTATAGGGAGTCGGTTCTCCAATATAGTCAAATCCGCTCCAGATAAACTGGCCCAGACAGAATTTAGTATCCCTGTCATCAATAATTGCATGCTGAGTACTCTTGGCTCCCCATCGGGTGGTACAGTTTCCAAGTGAGGAACACTGCTCATCATCATGGGTTATCGTCGAGACATCAGCCGGGAAGTGATACACTCCTCTGCTCTGTATGGTGGCGGAAGTCTCACTACCATATATCACCCAATCCGGATGGTTACTGTGATGTTTCTCATATAGGTATTCTGCGTAATTATATCCAACACAGTCTATTTCATCAGCACATTTTTGAGCACCCTCCCAGGCCATATAATTGGAACCAATGGTAACTAGTGCATTGTGTCTGGGATCATGAAGATAAACCAGCTCTTTAAGCTTCTTTGTAATCTCCACCCCTCGCTCACTGGCATGGGTATCATAGATCTCATTCCCAATACTCCACATAATGACACTTGGATGATTACGGTCTCTTCTGATCCAGCTGGCAACATCCCTTTCATGCCAGTCCGGGAAGAACCGTGAATAATCATATTCTGTTTTTGACAATTCCCATATGTCAAATGCCTCTGAGACAATTAACATTCCCATTCGATCCGCCAGCTCCATTAGTTCCGTAGCCGGCATATTATGGGAGGTACGTATGGCATTCACACCCATATCCTTTAATATAGTAAGCTGTCTTTCCAGAGCTACCTTATTTACAGCAGCTCCCAGAGAGCCCAGATCATGATGATGGTTGGCACCATGTAGCTTCATGTTACTATCATTTATGAAAAATCCCTTTTCTGAATCAAAGCGTAATATCCGGAAACCAAAGCTTTGGGTCACCTCATCTACTATAGCACCATCCAGTAGTAGCTCTGATCTTAAGGTGTATAAATAGGGTTTCTCCAGGCTCCATAGGATAGGATCTGTAACCTCCACAACCTGCTTGTCTAAGGTGATGACATTTCCGATATCCAAAGTATTGGCGCTTTTTGCAACCACCCTATCGTCTTCCCCCAGAATGGTATGTTGTATCACCGCATTCATACTCTTTGCAGCTTTTGTTATCGTTTCCGCATCTAGCTCAACCTTCCAACTGCTATCTTCTTTCCGGGTTGTAATATAGATCCCATCGGTAACGAAATGTGTCTCAGCTGTTATCTTCATCCACACATTTCGATATATTCCTGCTCCGGAATACCAACGGGAATTGGGAGATTGATGTACCACCCTTACCTTTATCTCATTTTCACCAACTTTAAGATATTTCGTAATATCGAATTCAAAAGAGGAATAACCATATTTCCACTCACCAGCAACCTTATCATTAATAAACACCGTACTATTCATATATACGCCTTCAAAGTAAAGTGATATTACATGGTTTTGCAGTTCCTCAATTATGAAAGTCTTCCTATACCAGCCTTCACCGGTTTCATACAAATCATTAGTATTATATATCAGCCAATCATGCGGTATATCCACGAGCTGCCATTCAACAGCGGGATCATGGATGCTATCAAGGCTTGCTCCAATTTCTCTTTTTGTAAAGCTCCAGCCATCATTAAATAGTTTTTTACTGCTCAAGTTATTGCCTCCTAACTCATTCTCAGAAAAGGGTAATGTACTAAGCCAAATTATAGCATAGCATTTTTCGTGCTATAACCCTCAATATTTTATTAATTTCACCTTAGAAAATAAAGAATTTTCTTTGTTTTCAACGTAAATCCATGATACAATGGGTACGTATTTCATATGCTTGATAACTCGTTCATCATACGAGCTCAAATAGATTATCACAAAAGAAAGGTATGGTTATTATGATGAATAAAAAGAAGCTTATCTCCATCAAGGGACGTCCTGCAATATCCATTGTTTATCTTTTATTACGAATATCCGTAATCTTTGTTATCATTAATCAACTGAAAAGCAGGGATTATGAAAATATATTCTTATGCATCTTAACACTGATACTGTTTTTTATTCCCAGCTTTATTGAGAAAAAGATACATATTGATATCCCCGATACTCTTGAGACCATAATTCTGCTGTTTATCTTCTCCGCAGAAATTCTTGGCGAAATTAATGAGTATTATCTTATATTCCCCTACTGGGACACCATGCTGCATACCTTGAACGGCTTCTTAGCCGCTGCACTGGGACTATCACTCATCGATATTCTGAATAAAAACGATAAATTCGCAATATCCTTGTCACCACTTTTCGTGGCTTTGGTAGCATTTTGCTTTTCTATGACAATTGGTGTTATTTGGGAGCTTTTTGAATTCTCTATGGATCAATTCTTCGGCTTTGATATGCAAAAAGATACTTATGTAACATCCTTTCAATCTGTTTTGCTACACCCTGAGGGTAGGAATATCCCCGTAAAAGTAGAAATCCAGGATCTGACCGTGAATGGTCAAGCCTGGAAGGCTTATATCGATCTTGGATTAATAGACACTATGATGGATCTGTTCGTTAATTTTATCGGAGCCACAGTATTCTCTATATTTGGTTATTTTTATGTGAAAAACAGAGGTAACGGTAATTTCCTGAAGCGTTTTATTTTACGTTGGAAAAAGCCAGTGTAAGTTTCTTTTAACAGTTACACCGCACCTAGATACCATGTCTCTTCACATAATGTCGATAATACAGGATAAATAGAATGGAGGTGGTAACCCAGGTTAATGGGTAGCTGAAAATAACCGCCTTCATATCCGGCCAAACCGGTACCGCAATAAATACCCATATCATTCGTAGTAAGCATATACCTAGACAGGTAATAATCATTGGTATAAAAGTACTTCCCATGCCTCTTAACGTACCGGAGAGTATCTCAATTGATACATAGGTAATAAAGGTTGGTGCCAGAAACCGAAGTATCACAAGACCTATTTCTATCACTTCTACCTCATCCGTAAATAACCGATATACATAAGCTCCTCCAAAATACAGAACCGAACTTAGGCAAATAGCAACCACCATTGCTATGAGGAGGCATTGCCTCATTCCTTTCTTAACCCGGTCATACTTACCTGCTCCATAGTTCTGTCCTGAAAATGTAGTTACAGAGATACCAAATGAATTCATGGTCATCCAGAAGATTCCGTCTATTTTGCCATAAGCAGTCCAAGCAGCGATGGTGTCGGTGCCAAATTGATTCATATTGGACTGAATTATTACATTGGACGAACTATACATTAAGGATTGCAGACCAGCCGGTAATCCAACCCGAATTATCCTCTTTAGCATATCCCCATGAAACCGTATATTCTTAATACTTAACTTATAGATATCGTTCGTCTTGATCAGAGTAATACAGACTAATATTGCACTGCAGATCTGGGATACTACCGTCGCTACAGCAACTCCATTGACTCCCTGATGAAAAACTACAACAAAAACAACATCCAGTATGATATTAACAAAACAACTAACAATCAGAAAATATAATGGACGTTTCGAATCTCCAATCGCACGAAGAATTCCTGAGCCCATATTGTATAATAAATTCGCGATCATTCCGCCAAAATAAATACGAATATAAGTTAACGAATGTGGCAGGATATTATCTGGAGTTCCCATCCAGTGTAATGCAATGGGTGCTCCGACAATTCCTACCACCATAATAACAGCTCCTCCTGTTATCGCTAATGCAATTGCGGTATGTACTGCTTTACTTACCTCTTTTTTATCATTTCCACCATAGTATTGAGATATGATAACCGTTGCACCAGTAGAAACTCCAACAAAAAAGCCTACAAATAAGTTAATCAGTGTTCCGGTTGTACCTCCTACCGCTGATAAAGCTTCTTTGCTTACAAATCTACCTACAACAACTGCGTCCGCTGTGTTATATAATTGTTGAAAAAAGGTTCCGAATAACATCGGAAAGAAGAAAATCAATAGCTGCTGCCATATAACGCCTTCTGTAATCCGGTTACTGTGCTCCTGGTTCTTAAACATATCCCCACCTCAGTCTCTTTGTCGATTCGTGTCATTTCCGAAACGAGAGTATTGATATAATATAGCACCAATTTATATATAGAATCAATATTAATTTTATATTATATTATTTTCCATTAAAATATCATTCTTTATATATAATAATTCTAATAACGAATTCATATGTCACAGTAGCCGTATCATTGTTTTCATTCTGATTATTCATAATTACATTCATAAAGGTAAATACTAGGATTATGGTACTATCATGAAAGCACATGCATCCAACTATTAATTAAATCCTACAATGAAGGGAGTAACCAAATGGATAATAATAAAAACAGAATGAAGGATAGAGAAAAGAGTAATGCAGAGCTACGAAAAATGCAGCCAAAGAACAATGCTGATGTCGGTATAATGAATGGTCAGATTATCGGAGTGCACGAGGGAAAGCACGAAAAGAGACGACCTGATCGAAAAGAATTAAATACTTAAGGAAAAGCTTTATATCTGACATACTCCGTAAACATTCATTTCAAAGAAATTCTATATAAAAAACGCCTCTCCCTTATTATAGCCCCAAGATATAATATCCATGATACCGGGCAGAAAACGGGAGAGGTATCTATTATTCAGAGAAAGTCCCTTTTCGATATGCAAATAGGAATATGGCTAAAAACGCAATGATATTTACACCTATAATCAGGAAACGCTCCATAGTAAAATTACTCTTACTCAGATCATTAACCAGATAATTGATCTGTTGTGTATACAAGAACCTGGAAAACTTCGCAAAGGTTTTATTGAACATAGCAATCATCGGTAAGAAAGCCGTAACCATAGCGATTGGTAGCACAACACTGTTCGCACTCATTTGATTTTTCATCAGAATGCCTATTGTACTGCCCAGGATTAGGGAAGAAAGTATTCCGATGATGAGGATGCCGACAAAGGCTGTCAGCTCAGCACCTCGATATCCTCCGACTACACCAAAGAATACTGCTCCTAAGGAGCAAATGAGAAAGGTATAGCTTCCCACTCCAAGGAGATATTCGAGCGGCTTTACATTGGACATTATAAGAACACGCAGTGTATTCTGTTCCTTCTCTTCTGTGATAATGCTCGCCATAATCACATTGGGAACCATTCCTGCATACATAGTTGCAAATAGAACCACAAAATAGGTTCGGGGTATCTCACTATTGCCTTTTGCTATTGTTTCCGTAAGGATCAACGCAATAATTGGAAAAATAACAAACTGAATGAAAATCGCTTTATTTTTAATGGTATCCTTCCACTGTTTGATAAATATAGCCCAAACTCTTTTAAAAGTTATCATATTAAGACAGCTCCTTCCCGGTTAATGCAATAAATACGGTTTCCAGATTCGGCTCTGAGGAATGAATGGATTCCACTTCCTCTGAAGCAAAATACTCATAAATCTGCTTTGAAGAAGCAGCACCATTTTGTAACGTAACCAGCTGACCGTTCTTCAATAGGATAGTAATTTTCTTATCTTCATTATACTTTCTGCATAGAGCGTCTGGTTCTCCGTATTCTACTACTTCTCCTTCGTTTAACAGTGCGATATGGTCACACAGCTTCGACGCCTCCTCCATGTTATGGGTTGTAAGAAAGATCGTGGTACCACTTTCTTTTAGCTCCAATAAAAGCTGATGTATCTTCAAACAGGTTGCAGGGTCGATACCGCTTGTCGGCTCATCCAGGAACAGCAATTCCGGTTTGTGCATGATTGCCCTTGCCAGCACCAGTCTCTGTACCATACCCTTTGAGAGCTTACTTACCGGTTTTCTAATGGCTTCCGATAATTCCACCTTTTTCAGAACCTCTTTTATTTTCTTCTTATCGATGCCATAAATACTGGAAAACATGAGTAAATTATCATAACAGCTAAGTCTGGAATACAATCCGCTGTTATCCAATACCATACCTATCTTAGCGTATACCTTATCATTGATATACCTGGTGTTTGTTCCTAATATCGTGGCTTCCCCTGAGGTGGGCTTTATTTGTCCGGTTAGAATTTTAATGATGGTAGTCTTGCCGGCACCGGATGGACCCAGCAGGCCAAATATTTCACCCTTGGATACTGATAGATTAAGTTTCTTTAATACCTGTTTTTCTCCAAAGGATTTCTCAATATTATTCAATGTTATAATGGCTTCCATTGTATTAATCTCGCCTCTCTCCTTATTATACTTGTCTTTATTCCGAATTCCTCTTTTTCTTATAATCTGATAACAGTTGTTCATATTTTTCATTCTCTTGTTCTAATCGAACAATCTTTATCACGGTACCGCATGCAAAGCAACCTCCAAAGGATAAGATAAATCCAACCCATCCACTAAAGGAATTAATCGGGAACCATCCAAAGACTGCTATACAGACTACCATGATAAGAACTATACTGAATAACATCAAAATAATTCTTTGAAGCGTGGATCGATTCTTTAAAAATCGTTCCGATGTAAAAAATGATTTTACTAGTGTTACAAGAAATGAAACGATGAGAAATTGCAGTAACGTAATGTAAGAAATACCTTTCCTACCCAAAAGATACATGGTTGAATAATTCTGAATTTCATCTCCCCATATCGAACCGATGATTGAGACAAACAACATTGTTACCGAAAAGACTACCAGTACCTCCCCCAGGAATCGACTATACTTAGCTATTATTCGTTCTTTCATCTATTTCACCCCCAGTTTACTTTTAATAATCCCTGCGTATTGTCGGGATACATAAAGCTTCTCATTGTTATTCATCGTTACCAGAATTCTTCCATCAAGATCGGCTTTCAAAGCTCTGATCTGATTAAAATTAATAATACATGACTTCCCTGCGCGAAAGAAATCGTGTTCCTCCAGTTGCTCCTCCAGTTCATAAAGCTTAAGTGGGGTTTCAAATACATCCTTCTCCGTATAGAAAAAGGTCTTTTTATCTACCGTATCAATATACAATATCTTTGATGCATCCAAAATATAGGTCTGTCCATCCTTCATACCGGTCAGCTTTAAATCAAGGACCCGAAGCATCGCTATTATTTTTGATATGTCTTGATTCATACGCTTACAATTAATAATGATCTCGGTATCCTCCATATTGCTATTCTCATTGATTTGAATTCTCACCTTAGCACCCCCTAAGCCCATAGTAAATACGTATTCATTAACCCAATATATTGGTCGGCCTATAATCATAATATATAGATAAGTTCATACATTATCAATAGCTTTTTACCAAGTTACGGTAATTCCAAGCTAAGTTGCTGAAGGTGCGCGCTAACATGGAGGTAAATAATAGAATCTTATACAATAAAATAGGCTGTGCCACTTGGCACAGCCCACATTTGTACTAGAAGCTAAGCACCTCTAATATAATTTTCAAAATAACCAACCCCTTTCAAGCGATATTGACCGGTCACTAGTATTATCTCACATTATTTCCGGCGCAAATAGGGATAAAATAATTAAATTCATTTTTTCCTATAAATGATCTTTCGTATGGTCTCTTCACTCAGATGAAATTTCTCGGATAATTCGGCGACCGTAACTCCCCGTTGAAAGAGCTCTTTCACCTTTTTATTTCGCATATCAATTAGTGTTCGGGCTCCGCTAACGTCACCCCAGCCGGCTTTTCTACTCTTCTTCGGAATATAGACAAGACTTCCCTCTACATACTCTTGAACTTCCTTCAGTAGGCGGGCCGGCAATACTTCTATGCCTTTCTTGTAATTCAATTCGTTTTCCCTCCATAACTATGCTACAAAACAAATCGTTGCCATCATGATTTCTCATAAAACCCACCTCCTAAATATAGTTGTTAGTGTAAAGTATTTTACACTGATTTTTTATAAGAACCCTTTATTTTTCAAGGGTTACAGAGCTTTTTAAAATAAAAAAACAATGACCCCCTATTTTCAGTTATAATTGAAGTTACCACACAACAAAATACTGAAGAAAGGTCATTGTTATGGACTCAATTATACTCTATTTAATTAACATTATTCAAGAGCAGTACAAACAAATCTGCTATTTACTTCTCTTTATCTGCAAATATATTCCTCTCAAGCAGTGGGCTTTCGATGATTCCCATTCCCCTGAGTACCAAAAATTCAAGGTTGATAAACTTCCTACTGTGTACACTCCTGCAACCTTCGATTATCAGCTTTACATAGCTTATATCAAACACCGCTATGGTTACCTGATTAAACCAATCAAACGCCGTTCCGAATCTGATATCCCAAAGGATTTGGTCTGTCCCCGCTGCGGTGCTCCTCACGATTACTTATACAAAAACAATGGCGCCAAAGGTCAATTCATGTGCAAGGTCTGTGAGGAACTCTTTAACTCCGATAACATTTATAAGCATACCATCGAGCTTCGCTGCCCTTACTGTGGTAACATCTTGGTTCCCAAGAAGGAGCGTAAGTTCTTCCGTATCCACAAGTGTACCAATCGTAAATGTAGCTATTACCTAGCCAATAAACGTAAGCTTCCACCAGATCTGAAACCGGAAGAAAAACACAAATATAAGCTCCACTATATCTATCGTGAGTTCACGATGGATTTCTTTCGCATGGACTTACACTCCCTTCCGTCAAATGCCACGGGCTTCAGTTTCAAGAAGTTTTCTCCTCATATACTGGGATTGGTTCTAACCTATCATGTAAACCTAAAGCTCTCCACCAGACAGACTTCTCATGCATTGAAAGAGGTTCACGGTATCGACATTTCCCACACTACTGTTGCCAGTTATGCTATGACCGCGGCTTGTGTCATTAAGCCTTTCGTAGACACCTACGATTATAAACCATCCAACATCCTCTCTGCCGATGAAACCTACATCAAAAAGCTCGGTAAAAAGCATTATGTCTGGATTATCATGGATGCATGTAAAAAGAGCATCCTTGGCTATCAGGTCTCCGATAACCGGAGTGTCGGTCCCTGTATTCTTGCCATGCGCATGGCCTTCGAGAAGTTCAAAGTGTTTCCCTCAAAGCTTCTGAAATTCATTGCTGACGGTTATAGTGCCTATCCTCTGGCAGCCCAGTATATAAAAGCTCAGAAAGGATGGGACTTTGACGTAACACAGGTAATCGGACTTACAAATGATGATGCTGTTTCAACCGAATTCCGTTGGGTCAAACAGGTTGTGGAACGTTTAAATCGTACCTTCAAGATGTCCTACCGCATCACCAATGGTTATAACAGTGATGAGGGTGCCTTGTACGGAGTTTCCCTGTGGGTTGCTTATTACAACTTCCTAAGACCGCATCCCCATAATTACTGGAAACCTTTAAATGAGATAGATGAATTCGAGAAAGTAGGGAACATGCCCGCCAAGTGGATTATCCTCATCCGTTTGGGGCAGCAAAAAATCTTGGAAATGCAGAAATCCTCCGCTGTGTCAGGTAATACCTGTTCCTAGATTAAGGAGCCAGAGGTGGTACCCAGCCACCGGAAGTTTACTTCCGGCTTGACCTTGAATGCAATAAAAAGTAATGCTACAATGCTGTGAATACGACGGTAAGAACTTCCTGTTCCTGAGTTACTTCGCCGTCGGTGAAACCTTCAGAGCATTACTTTTTGTTGCAATCAAGGTTGGCGTAGTCTGCCACTGCATAAATTTCTAGTTAAAATATTTGCTTTTTCAATGTTCAAAGGATCATATTTCTTTACATCAGTTTTTCATACCAAACTTTACACTACCATATAGTTTGATTAATAGTAATCTTAGCCTTATTATGACTGAGTTACATTCCTGTTTATTCAAATGATGGTAATAAAACATCATCTCAATCTATTATACAAATGTTTCCACGAATAATCAACAAAAGTAAAGCATTAGGGACAGAAATATTTACTATAAAACTTATAAATATTTGGCATAATTTCACATACTTTTGAGTACAGAATTAAATTTCGTGATTTTTCATTTACATTTTACTTTTCAGATGTTAATATAAGGAAAAGCTTGCAATCAGCATAGCTGTGCATTTGTTCCTCACATTAAGAAATGGAGGAATGGAATGTTACACATCAAAAAATTCTTGTTATCAATCTTATTATGTTTATCTATTGTAATAATTTCTTTACCCACCCCGGCAAAAACTGCTAGTGCTGCCGATTCCCTATCTTTTATTATTCTCTCCCAATATAATGCTACAGTTGATATCGGTAAGGAATTTTACATCGTTGCTTTAACCTCCAATGGAAAATTGCCTTCCTGGAAAAGCAGTAATACGAAGGTTGCATCCGTGAACACCTATGGCAAGGTTATTGCAAAAAAGTCAGGAACCGCTACGATAACAGCTAAAATCAAGAATGCGGAGGCTTCCTGCAAGATTAAAGTCAATAAAACGGTTATCACCATCAGTCAAACAAGCGCATCCTTAGAACGGGGAGAAACGCTCACCCTCTCCGCCAGTACCTCGAATCATTCGAAGGTTGTATGGAAAAGCAGCCGGAAAAGCGTCGCCACCATTGATGAAAACGGAACCCTTACCGGAATAAAGCCGGGAGAAACCACCATCACTGCCACCGCCGACGGTAGTAGTGTAACCTGCAAGGTCAAGGTAAAATATCCTACGATCAAGCTGGATAAGACAAAGATTAAGCTATTCCGGGGACAGACCGTTAAGGTGAATGCAACCGTATCCTCCTCGGTTACCCCGGTCTGGAAATCAAATAAGAAAAGTGTAGCTTTGGTAGATCAGGACGGCAATATCACAGCGGTTAAGAACGGTACAGCTACTATCACCGCAACGGTAGACGGTATCTCAAAAACCTGCGAGGTAATTGTGGAAAAGCCTACGATTACCTTAAGCGCCCCTGAGCTTCATCTGAAGGTTGGCGATACTTCCACCGTTACGGCATATGTGTCCTCCGGCAACTCTGTAGTTTGGTCTAGCAGTAATTCCAATGTAGCTACAGTAAATTCTTCCGGAACCATATCCGCTCTCCAAAAGGGCAGAGCTTATATTTATGCCACCGAAGATGGTACCAAAGTAAGATGTGTTGTCTATGTAACTGAATAAGAAAACTGTGAGGAACAATGCAGCAGGCTTTTCAAGAAACGAATCCACTAGGTAAAACAACTGGGTTGCCGGGTCTGATTCTCACAAGGAACACACTACTCTATTGTTATAGTCTGACATGATTATAGGTTAAGGCTCATAATTGTCATGATTACACTAGCCATATTCAGAGTACAGTGAACCACCATACCAATGATTATGTTTTTCTTCTTATAAACACAGTAGGTGAACGGAAGTATAGCAAGTATTCTCGTAAAATTCTCCCATGGAGAAAAGAGATGATATACAGAAAAAAGGACTGTGATGATTACCGGAGCCCAATTCCCATAACGGCTGATACGTGGCATTAGAAATCCACGAAAATATAACTCCTCCACAATTGGAGCAAGAATTCCATTTCCCAAAGCATATAATACTAACGCAATTATCACCATTGATTTCGGATAATTCATATAGCTCTCTGCAAAATAGGATAGCTTATAATATTCCGGTACATTCTTAAATATTGTACTAAATAGCAGACCATGTTCTAAGGGTGCAATTACTGTAAAGACGATTGCTGCAAAGACAATGAATGGTATTGCAATAATAATAACTTTACCCGCGGATAGGGATTGATGCTCTACCCACGCACATTGGATACCCGGCTTACCGAATTCCTTCTTGGAATAGTACAGCATGATACCAATCTCACAGGGAACTAATAGAAGCAGAATGATTACCATAAAGCTTAGGAATGGTGGAATTGATTGATGCAGCATCGCCACTAAGGTATACGCTCCTACACATAGAATTGCGGGAGTAAACACCAGGATTAAAAGTGATTTCAAAGAAAGTTGTTTTATATTATTGCTTGTCATATAGACACCTCCAAAATAATTTATCATAGAAAGAATAAACCTTGGGATTGTCCCAATGTCAAGCTCCTTTTTATTCATGACGATAGAAAGTTCGCAAAGCGTACTTTCTATCGTATTATTGGTGCATAGATTTCCAGAAAGGATTTTACCGAATCCTTATCCACGGTAATCAGGATCATGCTGATGATTACAAGACCCAGTGGCTCCAGTTCATGCTCCTTTGCCCATTGAAGTGATTTTTGAAACATATTCTCCAGGATATCACCCTTCTCCACTCCATCCTCCACCACCGTATATAAGCATCTATCATACTTCATGATGGTAGCCGAGTCCCTTGTATTCGAACAAATATCTCTGGTTATCAACATTCGGGTATCTTCCACTCCCCGCTCAGAGAATATTATTCTTCGCTTTAAACTGTTCACGATGGGCTTTCCGTTGAGCTTTTCCTTCCTGCTTCTTATTTCATCATATTCCGTAAAGGCTCTGAAATCCGATATTTCTCCTAATACTTCAAATGCAGGCATGGCCCTGATAGAAAACTGATTTAGATTCTCCCGAACCTGTCGGCAGGCTTCCTTACCTATTCGAAGATTTTCTTGATAATCCTGTAGCTCCTTTATTTTCGCAGAAAGCTCCATCTCCTTTTCCTCTAGAATTGCGGAAATGTCATCCGGGGCGCCACTCTTCCACACTTTCCTGATATCCTTCATGCTCAAATCCATTGAGCGATAATATTCAATGGATAAGATCATGTAAATATCGGCAATCGTGTAGTTTCTATAATTATTATCCTGATTCTGCTCCGGAAATAGAATACCCTTCTCTTCATAATAACGAAGTCGGTCCCTTGAAATTCCCGTAATCTCAGCTACCTGACCTATCGTATAGGTATCAGCCATAGTAATTTTCACTCCGTTCATACTGTATTCAGCGTTTTTATCATTTTACCACTATACCTGGAGGAACACAAATATATAAAGTTAAACATATGTTTTAACAGTAAAAAGCTGTTGTTAATGAAGTATAATACGGAATGGATATCATACTCCTTAACAACATCTTCTGTAATTCTGACTGAAATCGGTTATATTAGGTTTATTCAGATTTACTTAGTTTTAGCTTATTCTTACTTGGTCGTTTTAATCAGATTATTCGATTACTCCGCCTTCTATTACTAAGCTCTCCGGATCTGCAGCATCACCATATACCGGTGCAAGTGTCTCTGCATAGTTTTTATGGAAGAATTGCTCGTCAGCCAATTTAACAATTTCATCATTAATCCAGTTTAGTAATTCTGTGTTACCTTTTTGTACTGCAGGTGCAATCGTATCAAGGTTACCAAGGGATTCAATTCCTACGGTAAAGCCTTCGTTTTCAAGAGCCCACGCAAGTACCTCTGTATTATCGGTTGAGAACGCATCTCCTCTGCCATCCAGTAATGCACCATATGCTTCACTGTATTGATCGAATTTTAAAAGCTTTACATCCGGATAATTCTCGGTAAAGTATGTCTCAGCCGTAGTTCCTTTACTTACTATTAGGGTCTTACCGTTAAGCTGCTCCGGCTCTGTAATTAAAGCATTATCCGGTGATACCACGCCCAATGCAACCTTCATATAAGGCAGTGCAAAGTCTACCTGTTCTGCACGCTCGGGAGTCACAGTAAAGTTAGCAAGGATAATATCCACCTTTGCTGTTACCAGATACTCTACACGACTGGCAGGATCTACTGCCACATATTCAACTTCCACACCAAGATCCTCGGCAAGACGGTTACCGAAGTAAACATCATAGCCTTGATATACACCATTTTCATCAACATAGCCAAAGGGCTTTTTATCCGAGAATACACCAATTACAATCTTACCGCTGGACTTTATTTCCTCCAGAGTTCTCGCTGTTCCTGTGCTTTGAGTATCCTTTGCCACTTCTTCTGTAGCATTATCCGCTTTATCCTTAGTTGTATCTGCCTTCGAACTGCAGCCTGCCAGCGTAGCGGTTGCAATTGCCAGTAATAGTAATAATGTAATAATTTTTTTCATCTTCTTCATAACGTTATCCTCCTCAATTGCGGGTCATTGCCCTCTTCATGCTTATAATTCATTTTATTTTTTGTATGATTATTACTTATTTAACCAATAATAAAATCTCTTATATCATCCCTTAAATCTTTTATTTTCGTTTTGCTCCGTCCCTTTCACCGTCTCAAACTCAAAAATATTTAAGAACTTCTGTGCTCTTTCTGTTGTGGGACAGCTAAAGAACTGAGCGGGGCTGCTTTCTTCTATAATCTCGCCCTGGTCGATAAACACAACTCTATCTGCAACTGCTCTGGCGAACTGCATCTCATGAGTAACGATAACCATTGTACTACCTTCCTTGGCAAGCTCCAGCATAACATCCAGAACCTCTCTTACCATTTCCGGATCTAAGGCTGCAGTTACTTCATCAAACAGCATAATCTCCGGCTGCATACACAGTGCTCTTACAATTGCTACTCTTTGCTTCTGTCCGCCAGATAACTGCCTCGGGTAAGCGTCTCTTTTGTCCTGAAGCCCTACTCTTTTGAGCAGCTCTTCTGCTTCGCGTATTACTTCCTTTTTATCGCGATGCTGTGATTTTACCGGTCCGAGTATGATATTATCCAGAATTGTCATATGCGGAAATAAATCATAGCTCTGAAATACCATTCCTATCTTCTGGCGAACCAGATGCATATTTTTGACCTGATTGCTGATAAGGTCTCCTTTAAGATATATTTCTCCGGACTGAATATGCTCCAGTCCGTTAATACATCGTAGCAGGGTACTCTTTCCACAGCCTGAAGGTCCGACGAGCACCACCACCTCCCCCTGGTGAATATCTAAGGAGATGTCCTTCAATATCGTTGTTCCATCAAATTCTTTCCTGATATTCTTTAATTCCAGTATTTTGTCCATCCTGAAATCACCGCCTCCATTCTTCTAAGCAAATCATCAGCTCTTCCAAGCCTTCTCCAACTTCGTGGAAAGCAGCGATATCGGATAACAGGTAAGAAAGTACAATAAGAAAATGACACCATATATCCATAATGCCGCTGAGGGTACAGATAAACGAGATGCTTCAATTATCTGCTGCCCGACCTTTACCACCTCAACAACTCCAATTAATACAATTAACGAAGTTGTCTTTATCATTCTTGTTACAAGATTGATTGCCAAAGGTACTAATCTCCTTACTGTCTGCGGAATAATAATGTATCGATAAATCTGTAGACTGGTTAGTCCGATTGCTTTTCCACTTTCATACTGATGGATTGGTATGGAGCTTAATGAACCTCTGACCAAATCCCCCATTTCTGCAGTACCCCAGAGAACAAATACAATCACCGCAGCCAGCTGACCGGAGAGATTAATCTGAAACGCTTTCGTCAATCCAAAATACACTAGAAATAATAGTACCAGCTGTGGCATAATCCTGATAAATTCAAGATATATCTTCGTTATAATTTTTGTTACCGGATTTTTCATATTCATTACCATTCCCAGAAGAATACCCAGGATAATGGATATCAAAACTGATATCAGTGAGATTTTAATTGTCACCCATAATCCACCTAATAATCGAAGAAAATTTTTTCCCTGAAATAGAACTTTAATTCCCAAATCCTGCATATCTCAACTTCCTCTCTGCCACCGTGAAAATGATGGATATCGGTAATAAAATAATAAAATAAGAAGTTACTAACATAAACAATGCTTCATCCGTCTTGTAGTACAAACCAATCAGATCCTTGGCAACATACATCAAATCGGCTAATGCAACCGCACTGAATACGGATGTTTCTTTTATAAGGAAAATGACATTTGCTAAAAACGCCGGAACAGAAACCGATATTGCCTGTGGAAGCAATATATATCGAAATACCTGAAGTCTTGTAAGTCCCAGACTCAAGCCTGACTCAGCCTGACTCTCCGGTACTGCCTCCAATCCACTACGAAATGCTTCAGCCATATAACTACCACCAAGAAAAATCAAACCAATAATGGCACAGCTCTCAGAGCTTAACATAATACCCAGTTTCGGAAGCCCAAAGTACAAAAAAAATAGTTGGATTAAGAGAGGGGTATTTCTGGACAGTTCAAGATAGCTTCCAATTATATTACGTAATACTGGTATCCTATAGTGGCGAATTAAGCTACAGATTAATCCAACGATAATGGATGCAATAATTCCAATGATAGCGATCCTTATTGTAAGAAATCCTGCCTCTATGTAAAGTGGAGTATATTTTTCTATAAAACCGATGTCCATGCCGTCACCTCATTCATGTCACTTTTAATTTCATACTATTCATAGTTGATTAATATGAAATGAATAATATACCTTTTTAAACTATATGTCAATATATTTTTATTTTAATTTTTTATGAGTTATGTTAATGATATGTTTCTAGAAAATCAAATACGCCAGACTGATAGCAGCATAATCATTCGCTGTTTTCAATCTGGCATAGTTCTGTATTATGATATTCTATTTAATAACTGTATTGTACTAATTTACAGTTTATACAATCTGATTTTAACTGAAATTTGTTATAGAAAAGACTACTTTTCTGGATTATGGAGCGATTCACTTCTTTTTGAAGCTCATCCACCAGTTCTCCTTCAAATAATGGGCTAGGGGTTAATACAATTTTATCTAAAATCGCATCCGGAACACGTAGGGCTACTCGTTTCAGTCCATTGGTATTATCAAAATCCAGTCTTAATCGAATCTCCTTCTCATAGGCCCAGGCAATATCCTTAATATATCCGGTTAGCTGACGATTATGGGCCGCCCGGCTAAAATTGCTATTCGTTACACTTCCGCAAAAAAGTGTTTCCTTTTCATTTTCCTGAAGGACCCGATCCGAATTACAATAAGCCACTGCAGTCAGAAAAGGTCTTTGTCCTTGGGTATCTACGATACGATCCGTGTTTTTTTTCGTACGGCAATTCACTTCCAGAATTTCAATATCCTGACTCGTAATCCAATCAACAAGGTCTTTTTTCGGAATGGACAGCTTAACCCCTCTCTCCCAGGGTTGTCCATACATACTCCACATTCCTATGCTTTCTTCATCCTCTCCCATAAAGCAGGAGAAGAATATATTATTCCAGGCTGCACTGTCTCCGTTACGATACTCCAGCTGATCATTCATACAGGATGCCTGTGACAAATGCCAGGTTTGATACCGAAAGATGCTGATGACCGTTGATAACGAAGTATAGTGATGCAGGTACTCATTCACCGTTCTTCGTCTTCCTTTTGCTTTCAGATATTCAACTAGATCCTGAATTTCTGTGATTTTTTCAAAGGCTGTTTCCCTTTTACTAACCATGTATCCTTTCTCCCATCCATATTGATGTCTATAATCACTTCAATATCATCGCATACTGCTTAACCTTTGCTCCGGGCACTTCATCCTCAGATGCAACCTGAAAGCCCTGCTTTTTATAAAAAGCCACATTCTTTTCTCCATGGGTTTCCAGATAACATGCCTGCCCATTTCGCTTCGCTAGGCTAATTACCTGTCCTAATAGTCTGGTACCCAACCCCTTACTCTGGACTTCTGGATTCACGCCCAATAATATAACATACTGATGGGAAGAGTTAATTACTTCTTTATGTACTCTCATAGTAATCTCATCAAATACCATGAACCTTTGTCCTACCTCCTTGCCGATTTTCATAACCGGCAATATCCCAGATCGTAGGGAGCGTATTAAACCAAACTTATATTTTTTAAAGTCTATGTATAGAATAATTCCTTCCAGCTTATTCGAGGTGGCATATGCTTCGCCATAGAGTATGGTGTATTTCGTCAGAAAGCGAAGAAATTTCTTAACATTCTCAAGATTATACTTGTCTCCTAAAATGTGAACAAACATGGGGTAGTTATCAAATGCCTTGGCCAGCGTCTCCACACATCCATCCAAATCCTTCTTCTGTAACCGATATAAGCCTCCCATATACTCCCAATCCACCTTTCTATGATCGTTATATCCTCATCGCTGCATATCATCTATCTATTCTATATATCATCTACTCATCTGCATAATCATACTATTATAATATCATACGATTGGCAGCAATTGCAATATTTTGGAAATTTCACTTCCTCTCATTATTCATCTGACAAAATTGCCTTTATCTGATGAATCAGCATATCTATGGCAATTTTGTTCATACCACCTCGTGGTATGATAATATCCGCATACTTCTTGTATGGCTCAACAAATAGTTCATGCATCGGTTTTGCCGTTTTCGTATATTGATCAATGACAGACTCAAGCGTTCTGCCTCTTTCTTTGACATCTCTTATGATTCGCCGGATTAACCGCTCGTCCGCATCCGCGTCTACGAATACCTTAATATCCATCAGGTCTCTCAGTTCCGAGTTCTCATATATCATAAATCCTTCCACAATGATAACCTTTGCCGGATTCACCTTAACTGTCTCTGAAAGTCTTGTATACTCCGTATAAGAGTAAACCGGTCTATCAATTGATATACCTTGTTTAAGCTTTCTAATATCATCAATTAATCGTTGGGTATCGAATGCATTCGGATGATCATAGTTCAGCTTTACTCTCTCCTCCATAGGCAAATCATCATACGGTAGATAATAAAAATCATGACTTAATAATTCCACGCTATCCTTAAACTCTTCCTTTATTCGATTGGCAACCGTAGTTTTTCCAGAAGCTGAGCCCCCAGACACTCCGATTACAATTACATTCTTCATAGTAACCTCCCTGACTTATATTCCATGCTATGATAACTCAATAACACCTAGTATTATCTTTTGCTTATTATACTATAAAGCATAATCCGAGTAAACGATTGATAGAACGCCTAATGAACTTTCTAATGTCATGAAGAAAATGGGATGTTTCATAATGTATCAGCGGAGTTAATTACTTACCATAATGCACTGTCGGAAGAACACATTGCTGATTTTATATGGCTTCAAGCGAACTTTTATGTTCGATTGCGAATCTTTAGATCCGTATGAGATATATAAAATCAGTAACATGTACTTCCGTCTGTGTGTGAGGTAAGTAATTGTCCCCGTGAATGTATTATGAAACATCCCCTTTGTCGTATAAGATAACCATAGCCACATTAGTAATGCAACAGTTTAATGGTTATCCTACTTTATTTACTTATCATAAGATTTATTTTACATCACTTGTTATTTTACTACGATGTTCAATATTCTTCCCGGTACATAGATTACTTTTACAATGTTTTTACCCTCTATCGCTGCTTTGATGGAATCGATGCTCTTTGCTTTTGCTTCCACCTCTTCCTGCTTCTCATCTAGTGATATAGCGAGATTTGCTTTTACCTTACCATTGATCTGTACAGCGATTTCTACTGTATCCTCAATCGTTTTCTCTTCATCAAACACTGGCCAGGTTTGCTGATAGATTCTTCCCTGTTCACCGATTAACTCCCAAAGCTCTTCCGTAATATGTGGAGCAACCGGATTCAAGAGTACCAGTAAGGTCTTGAATTCTCCTCTTGTTACAGATCCAATACGATAGAACTCGTTTACCAAGGACATCATCGCAGCAATCGCTGTATTATACTTCATATTTTCATAATCAAGACTTACCTTTTTAATCGTCTGATGCATCTTCGTCTCCAGCTCAGCGGAATAGCCTGCCTCATCTTTCATCATATCCTTAAGCTTCCATACACGATCCATAAATCGACGGCATCCTTTTACACCTTCCTGGGACCAGGCAGCACTCAGGTCAAATGCACCAATGAACATTTCGTAGGTTCTGAGTGTATCAGCTCCGAATTCATTGATGATATCATCCGGATTAACAACATTCCCCCTGGATTTGGACATCTTCTCATTATTTTCACCTAAGATCATTCCGTGGGAGGTTCTCTTCTTATAGGGTTCCGGTGTACTAACCAGTCCCTGATCATACAGGAACTTATGCCAGAAGCGTGAATAAAGCAAATGCAGTGTTGTATGCTCCATTCCTCCATTATACCAATCCACAGGTAACCAATAATCCAACTCTTCCTTACTAGCAAAGGCTTCCTGATTGTGCGGATCGATATATCTTAAGAAATACCAGGAGGAACCTGCCCATTGAGGCATGGTATCCGTCTCTCTATGCGCTTTACCACCACATTGAGGACAGGTTGTTTCTACCCAGTCCGTCATCTTAGCAAGAGGAGATTCTCCATTGTCAGTCGGCTCATAGCTCTCTACCTCCGGTAACATAAGCGGCAATTCACTCTCAGGAATAGGAACATAGCCACAGGTATCACAATGAACCAACGGAATCGGCTCTCCCCAGTATCTTTGACGGGAGAACACCCAATCTCTCAGCTTATAATTTACCTTCTTGGTTCCAATACCCTTCTTATTCAGCCACTCAAGTATTTTAACCTTCGCTTCTGCTACTTCAAGTCCATTTAAGAAATCAGAATTTACTAATTTACCAGTTGTCGTGTTAGTAAATGCCGCTTCATTCACATTACCGCCGGCTACTACCTCAACTATAGGAAGGTTGAATTTCTTGGCAAATTCCCAGTCTCTTTCGTCATGGGCAGGAACAGCCATAATTGCTCCTGTTCCATAGGTCATAAGAACATAGTCGGAGATCCAGATCGGAATTTCCTTTCCATTCACAGGATTAATTGCGGATAGCCCATCAATACACACACCTGTCTTATCCTTTACTAATTCGGTTCTCTCAAAATCGGACTTTTTCGCTGCCTGCTCACGGTAATTCATCAGCGCATCATAATTTTCGATTTCATCCTTATACTTATCGATTAACGGATGCTCCGGTGATATAACCATATAAGTTGCTCCGAATAAGGTATCCGGTCTGGTGGTAAAAATACGCAGACTTTCTTCTTTTCCTGCAATCTTGAAGTCCACCTCTGCACCAACGGAACGACCAATCCAGTTCACTTGGGATACCTTTATCTTATCAACATAGTCAACCATATCAAGGTCATCAATGAGTTTATCAGCATATTCCGTAATTTTTAGCATCCACTGGCTCTTTACCTTACGTACAACCTCACTACCACAACGTTCACATACGCCACCAACTACCTCTTCATTGGCAAGACCTACTTTACAGGAGGTACACCAATTAATCGGCATTTCGGTTTTATATGCTAACCCTTTTTTAAACAGCTGTAGGAATATCCACTGGGTCCATTTGAAATAGTTAGGATCTGTGGTATTAACCTCTCTATCCCAATCAAAGGAATAACCAAGGGCTTTCAACTGCTTCGTAAAATTCTCAATATTTCTCTTCGTTACGATCTTCGGATGAATGTGATTTTTAATTGCATAATTCTCTGTAGGAAGTCCAAATGCATCCCATCCCATGGGATACAGCACATTATATCCTTCTAATCTTCTCTTTCTTGCAATAATATCAAGGGCTGTATAAGGTCTCGGATGTCCTACATGTAATCCCTGTCCTGACGGATAGGGAAACTCTACTAACGCATAATACTTTGGCTTTGATTTGTCCGTTCCTACCTTAAATGCCTCTTCCTTTTCCCATATTTTCTGCCACTTCTTCTCAATGTCACTTGGTGAATAATACTCACTCATGTTATTTCCTCCTTATATTGTTTACCCTAATTCCTATTAGTACTAGAATCAAAAAACCCCTTCATCCCATACATCTAGAGACGAAGAGGTTCAATATGCTTGAACTGCAATCCGCGGTACCACTCTAGTCCATTCATTCGCTATCGCAAATCAATGTACTCCTTACATCGATAACGGGAATACCCGCTCTGCCTACTAACATTTCAGTCAGAGAGCTCCAAGGCGAGTTCAAGGTTCTTATCTGTCACTTTCCACCAACCAGCGACTCTCTATAAGACAGACTTCCTTTACTACTCCTTTTCCTAGCCATAATTACATATAAATTTACTGTATAATTATTTTTATTCTATCATCTTTGTATTTTCTGTCAAGCATAATTTGTTATATAAGCTTTATTTTAAGAAATCCTGAAGATATTCTGACAGCTCCGTTGCGGCTTTCAGATGCGATAAATGCCCCGGATGACTTCTTGATCCCATGGTAGCTTCCGTGGTATTCGGAAGCTGGTACACACTTACTTTTTTATCTCCCGTTTCTCTATAATAAGCCTCCACAGCACGATATATGTATGGCATCATCGTAATCCCGATCATTCCATATGCCCATACTATTTGCGCTTTTTTATTGTACTTTCTAAGCTTCGTAAGGAATCTTACGATTGCTCTTTCAAATGCTTTTATGTCCTCTTCATGAAAAGATCCATCCTCGTTACGACGTTGTTTGTGGGTCTCACCAGTTACTTCGTCCTTCCACTGGGGCTGATCAAAAGCTGATGCATCGTTTGTTCCGAGATTCACCACTATCACATCTGGCTGCCAGGAGGCAAAATTATTCTCCTGCAGAGCTCCCAGTGCTTCGTTTCTTTTCCCCTGTAGTATCCCACATACTTTTTCATAATCATCCTGCATATTACAATGGGGATTATTATCCCAGCTTGTAAATACTCCCCATCCACTCTGGGATAGAACACGATATTCTGCATTCAAAGCGTTCGCAACTAACTCTGTGTAATTTCCCGTAGCGCTAAACCACATGGGAATCCAGTCTTCTTCTCCCTTGGCTCCTACAATCCCTTCGCCTGAAGTAATACTGTCACCAATAAATTCTATTTTGTAGGGTTTCTCTTCGATTGGAAGGAATTGTCCATCAAACTTAACAGAATGAATGTGCAGGAAGCATCCCTGATCGCCACTCATAGCCTGAACTTCCTTAACAATACGAACATTCTTTACTTGATCCGGATTCATACCACGGAAAACACAAATCCAATGTCTTCCTTCCGTTATCATGAGCCGGCTGACAGGAGCGGAATTAATTACAATACCTATCCATGGCTCATATACATCATATCCTGCTTCTACCTCAACCCAGAGTTCAGAACCTTTGGCATTTAGCTCTACAGCACTTCCCGTCCAAAATAACGTTAGTGGAGAAAGCTGTCCGGTAGTCCTTCCATGAACCTTGATATATTCGATTTCATTTAATGCATATGTCTGTAACTGCTTTTCTTCATTCATTCTTGATGCCTCCTATGTGACCCTAATATTATTACTTCTTATGCCAATTATTGTATGAAAGTAGTTTATTCTCATGGTATGTAACCAGTTCATCATACATAACAGCTATTATAATACAATTATCCAGTAATTTCTAGTTCAAGGTGTAATAATCGGACTTTTACAATTTCTTATACCATAAAAAAGGATTTGGATACCACATCGATATTGATTGTGATATTCAAATCCTCAGTTATGCGTTCGTTCTTATTTGAACTGATGATTTCCGATTTGACAGGTATACCCCTTCAATCTTCCACTAAAATATAGATATTTACTAAAATCAACTTCTTTTCCATTGATTTTTAATACCTTCTTGCCACTTAGGGCGGCTTTTGCAGCTTTGATACATTCTTTTTCCGATGATGAAGTAAAATTACCTTTATCGTATTGAGCTAATGCCCGGTCTAAAGCACCGCTACGAACCGGACTAAATTGGTATTTCTGATAGATGACACCCTTTACGGTATCAGGGAAGGCTCCTGATCTAACTCTATTCATAACAACAATACCAACTGCTAATTTTCCGTTATAGCTTTCACCCTGTGCTTCACAATAAATCAACGCGGATAATAATCTTAAATCTGCTTTTGTATAGTTATCGGAGGATTTTTCCTCTTTTTCTTTATCTTTCTTATCTTCTTTATCTTCCTCAGTTACCTCTTCTGTTTCTTCCTTTGTATCTTCTATGGTATTCTCTGATAAAGCTTTTTTATCTTCTGTATCTGTCTGATCCGCTAATATTACTTCTTCTGATTGCTCTGTTGTAGCTGCTGCTTCAACGTTATTTGTATCCTTCTGTTCATCACCGGTTGTGCTTTCCTGTGTAGTTACTGTGTCGCCTTCAGCTGCAAATGCGTTGATGTTTGGAATGATTAAAGCAAAAATACTTAATATGATACATAATACTAACTTTCTGAATTTCATAGTGGTCTCCTTAAGTTACTTGATTAAGATAAATCATCTATTCATTCTATTATAGCTATTATGAATTTAAGACAAATTATTTAAATCAATTAATACTTCGTTAACAACATTGTAATAATTATACCACATATTTGAAATAATGCAAGTTTTTTTCGCTTTAACCAAACTCATCGCGTCTAATATGAATAAAAAGTATCAATTTAACCAATAATAAAATGTTTAAATATTGTTATGATAACTCAACCTTTTCCGGTTCATTTATCGTTTCGGCCATTTGTTCTACATCGTCCTCAGAGATCTTAAATTGATCGACAAGGGCTTTGATTTCAATCACTAAATCATCCACTTCCTCACCAATCTGATTGATCTGTGTCATAGCGGCTAGTACCTCCTGTGTTGTAGCAGATGTCTGCTGGGTACTTGCTGCATATTCTTCTGAAATGGAGGATACATTCATACCGATATTCATTACATTATTTCTACTCTTCTCCATATCCTTTGATACTTCGTTTAGACTTACTATCTGTTTATTAATATTATTCAGTGCCTCCATAATGGCAAGATACTTTTCCTTGGTATCAGCTACTCCAGAAGTCTGGAGCTTTACTGCCTCCTGAACCTCTTTACTTTGACTGCTGGCACTATATATATTCTCTTTTAAGGTAATGAGAACATTATCGATAATTTTTGCAGAGGCTTCGGTCTCTTCCGAAAGCTTCTTAATCTCTTCTGCAACAACTGCAAATCCTCTACCAGCCTCTCCAGCTCTTGCGGCCTCAATTGACGCATTAAGCGATAATAACTTTGTTGTTCCCGCCAAAGAGCTAATCATTTCAATTGCTTTTCCAATCTGACCTGCATTTTCATGGGTTATATTTATGATTTCAAAGATAGAATGAAAGGCATCTTCATTTTTAACTGTGATATTTTCCAATGCATTAACACTGCTAAGTCCTTCCTCACTAGCCTTTTGAATAACATTACTTGCTATGGTCAGTTCATTAGCACTGGCAGTATTCTTCTGGACCACTTCACCCAAGAGGGTAATTTCATTCACTAATTGCTCCGAATCCTCTGCCTGATGCCCAGCACCATCTGCAATTTCCTGGACTGTCATCGCAATCTCATTCATCGATTTGCTAACATCCTCAGAATTTAGTTTCATATTACTGGAGGCATCGGACAATAAGTTTGCTGTTTTGGTAACCTGTTGTATTACACTCTTAAGTGAGCTGATAACCGCGCTTACCGAATAGGATAGTACGCCTAACTCATCCTTTGACTGAATTATATGTGGTGTAAAGGTTAGATCCTTTTTCGCTATATTCTCCATATCCATGGTAACATGCTTAATGCTTCTCCTTAAATATCGAGTAATATAGAGAGATAACAAAATAATCACCAAAGAAATCGCCAATGTAATAATAATTGACTGAACCAGATTTATCGTGGTACTCTTTTGTATCTCGCCTGTTACATAAATACTATACTCATCCAGAATATCGGACATATAGTTCAGATTTTCTATAGCATATTTGAACAAGCTTTCTTTTTCTAAAGGATCTCCCTTTCCAGTTGCAGGATCATATGCTTCTTTCCAGTCCATAAAGGAAGACTGAAAGGAATCATTTAGTTCATAAATTGTATATTTGGGTCCTGAAAAGCGAAAAGTATCAAATTCAGGATATGCCCTCAATGCCTCAATCGTCTTATTAACAAGTTCAATAGACTTATCAGCTTTGTACTCATACTCCTTGATCAAACTCTGTATTTGCTCCTGGGACAATTCATCCCCACCATAAACAATCGCTTTTTCTGCTATCACTGCTTGATATAAAGCCCTCTCTGCATTAACAAGACTCCTTGTATTCAGGTAAACCTGATTATAATAAGTTTCTTCTGATAGCTTGCTGACATGTTTCGTCTGCGTTCCTAATTGATAAAGATTTAAAGCTGTAATAATAAATGCAGGTGCTACAATAATCAGTAGCTTTGTCGATACCTTCCTGTTCTTAATAATCGATATTAAGCTCCATCTACGTCTTTTCTTAAGCAGCTTCATAATCCTTCTATTCAGAGTATACTAATCTAGCGGTATACCTGAATATCCTCCTTCTAAGTTATGTATATTAATCCTTTTATTATCTTTCGTAATACCCAGCTTTTTTCAGTTTTATGTTCGCCATAAAGCAGGTAACTAAGTGCTGTTTATCGGACTCTATAATCTTAATTTACAGAGCAACAACCGTCAATTCATTTTTTTATGGGATTCTATCATTTTATTTCGAAATAACATCATTGACTTACCAGTTCATCCAAAGTGCCAAAGGTGTATCCCATCTCCTCCCATTTTGTGAGTAATTCATCCATAATTTCTGCATTGGTCTTTGATGTACTGTGTAGGAGAACAATGGCTCCCGGATGAATTCTTCCAAGCAGCTTATCATATGCCATTTCCTTTGTGGGTTGTTTATCATTATGCCAGTCAACATAAGCAAGGCTCCAAAAGAAGGTCTTGTATCCCAGCTCCTTTGCCATTTTTAAATTGCTTATACTGTATTTTCCCTGGGGTGGGCGATAGTATCGTGTCATTTTCTGACCCGTAACCTCTTCATATGCCGCTTCCAATCCCTCCAGCTCCTTTCGGAATGCATCCATGGAAGCGATACTTGACATATTAGGGTGTGAATAGGTGTGATTTGCCACACAATGGCCTTCCTCTACCATTCTTTTTACAATATCCGGACTGGAGGTAATATAATTACCCACAAGAAAAAAGGTTGCATGGACATTGTGCTTTTTCAAAGCATCTAATATGGTACAGGTATAGCCATTCTCATAACCTGCGTCAAATGTAAGATAAATCACCTTTTCTTTGCCATCACCAATAAAGTATGCATCATACTTCTTCAGCTCCGCTGCCGTGGCATTCCCAGTGGGTGCCTGCCCCTCTACAGGAAAGCCCAATCCCCAGTTTTCCTGATTAGAATGTCTTACTTCGTCTTTGTCAAAGGTATTTGCCAGTATAGCAGCCCCACCTCCGAATAAATAGGAGAAAATACATGCCAATGCAACGAAAATGATACTCTTATATTTGATTTTCCTCATAAAAAAACTCCGTCAAATAATTATTAATAAAATATATTTGACGGAGTATATTGACATACCTGTTTCTATGTCCTTTTTCTTATATTTATTTAAGCTTAAATTATTAGCACTTGCGTCAATACATTGTGCCATCTAATAACCCAGGCCATCTCGAAAGGCTCTGACGAAAAGCCGTGCCAGGCTGGGATCAAATTGTGTTCCGGCACCAGCTTCAATCTCATTGATTGCCTCTTCGTGGGATATTGCTTTTTTATACGGTCTTCCCTGCGTCATTACTACATAAGCATCTAGTATAGCAAATATTCTTGATAATTTCGGTATTTCCAAAGCACGCTTTCCATCCGGATATCCTGTTCCATCCCAACGCTCATGATGGCTTAATATCTCATCCTCAATCAGCTTAAGCCCAGGGAAGGAATGTGCTATTCTTGAGCCCGTGGAGGAATGCTTCTTCATAATATCCCATTCTGCCAGTGAGAGCTTATCCTCTTTCATAATTATATTACGGCTAACACCGATTTTACCAATATCATGGAATTCACAGAGACATTTTAAATTATTTTTTTCAAAATCGGATAAACCAATAATGATACCAAACTTAAAGGCCAGATTCGTCAGAGCTTCTATATGGGTATCTCCCTCATCACACCTGGAATTAAGGAATTTCTTAAGAGATTCAATAAAATTAAAGTTAAACTGCTCCCGTTCAATCTGTTTGTTATAGTACATCATATCCTCTGCTTTTTTTAAGACAGAAGTTATATCATCCTGTTCAGAATTCTTGGTTTCATAACCCAGGGTGATACTGATTGGCACAGCATATACTGAAGCCTTTTCACAAGCTTGCCCGATTTTATTACATATTGCTCCTGTTGCCTCATAGCTGGTATGAGGTAATATGATAATAAATTCATCCCCGCCCCATCGGGCAATCACTGCATTATCATCACATACGGATTGTAGAGTTTCTGCTATCCCCACTAATATTTTATCACCTACCAAATGACCGAATACATCATTGGTAATCTTAAGCCCATTGACATCTCCGATAATGATAGAAAGCGGTAAGTGATGCTCCAGTTCTCCCATGATTTCTTCCAAATAGGCACGATTATAAAGCTTGGTAAGTTTATCCCTTCTTGCAGTATATTGGACCCTCTTAAACAAATCAATATTTTCTACAGCAACAGCGAACTGATTACACAGCGAAAGTAATACATCATTCGTCCATTCCGGAAACGGAACGCACGAATAGATATTATCAAATAATGCGATTCCAACCTTTCTGGTATTCGTAGCCAGAGGAAACCAATATCCGGATAGCCCGGACAACGGCTTCGGCTTTCCATCCAATTCTGGAAGCTCCGGTATGTCTGTTATTTCATGTACCCGATCTCTGTAATCAATACATTTTCCGAATGCCACCTTATCATTTTCATCAAACATAAAAAGGGTAACACGGTCAAACTGCATGTATTTGACGACTAATCTGGCGAAATTCTCTACTAGCTTATCCACATCGGTTATGACATGAAGGTATTTTGTTACCTCTATGATCATATCGATGGACTGCTTTTGCTGAAGACCAGCACGTGTTAATATGCGATTACGGATACCAACTGTAAGGGTATCACATAGCTGACTGATACTTTGCTTGAAGTCTTCTTCCAGCTCTTTGATACTATGTAATTCCATCAATCCGATAACCTGATCCTTATAGTAAAGTGGAAATATGGTATATACAAATACTTCATCCTCTAATTTTGCAATCTCCGTTATGATATCCCTTGTTTTGTATTGCTCCACGGGAATTAAATCATAACCCTGAATGGTACTGAATTTATCACATATTACCTCTTGTTGAAAGGACTCTCCTTTTTCATCAATAACGTATAGATATAATAAATCAATTCCATAATATTGACATAATTCGGTATATAAATAGTTGCCAACATGTTCATAAACCAAGAAATTATCTTCGTCAGTTGATAACATATAGGCGGCCTTAATTCCAACCAATAACAAATCACTTTTTATAGAATTATCCATAATGCCCCCACATTCTGCGAACCTGCAAAAAATTAAATCTCCCAAGTTATATCGAGTATTTCCTTGATTTTCTTTAATGTATTACTAATTATTCCATTAATTTCCTCGCATGCCTCGGATTCAGTCTGTTGGTTAATTGATAAAAACGAACGATAAATACCCTCAGCTAGTACTACTTCAATCCCTCTCCACAGTGGATGCACTGGATATGAAATGGAATTCTTCATCTCATTGTATAGCATTTGAAGTGTAGGATCATCCCCATGTTTTTTCCAAAATGGAATATCCAGAGCAGGAATATCACCACTTAACATTGCATTCATTTCCACTGTATCATCTTCGGTAAGATATTTGATGATATCCCATGCCTGCTCTTTGTTTTTTGATTCAGCGGACACAGCAAGCATACTTCCACCCAAATAATTTTTACCTTCCTGGCTCTGACTCGGCAACGGCAAGAGAGCTAAGGAATGATCTCTTTCAATTCCTTTGATTCTTTCATTCATAATATCCGAAACAATGCGATTACTGTAATCCAGATAAAATGTTACCTGCCTCGTCTTGTAGAATTTATCATATAAATTATTATAATTCAAATACATTTCCTTTTTGATATTGCCTGATATGCAAAGCAAAGAATTCATATATTGGAAGGTCTCATATAAACCTTCGGTAACTATTGTGCTATCCGTATTATTTATATCAGGAAATTTCCAGCCTTTTTTAAATAAAAAAGCAAAAAAGCTATGCATCATGTTCACATCCGCTTTTAATAAAAACAGGAAGGGCATATGGTCATAATCGCCATGCGTTTTAAAATTCCGATCAATCCTTTGACATGCATTATATAATCCGGCAAAATCCTTTAAATCTTCTCTGGTTATATGATTCTGATCTAAGATATTCTGTTGTGCGCACATAACTAATGGGCTCATATTATAGGGTACCGCATATTGAACCCCTTTATATTGGGTGCACTCCTCGATCCATGGTGCAATTGCTGGCGGAAAACCAATATTCTGTGGTATTGGTTCTAAATAACCAAGATGCGCAAATGTAGCGACCCAGGTTGTCCCTAATGCAAAGAGATCCGGCTGATTCCCCTCCCGAAAGGCCTTTACAAGACTATCATATAGTCTGACCCAGGATACGATTTTCAGATCTATTTTCATCTTACTTCTGATTTCTAGCTTTTTCATTATATTATGATAGGTTAAAACATCACTTCTATTCGTAGTGATCAGCCATACAACCATTGGTTTTGTCATGATATATCCCCCTTATCACACAATACCGGGTCTGTTGCAAATGCATCAGCAGGGATTATGTCCTACCTCACACACAGGCGAAAGTACACATCGTTCTTCCTATAGTGTATTATGGTACGTCATAATCCCTGCAAAAAATATCAACAGTCCATTATCCCAAGTTAAACAAACGCATTTCCTCAAACCATCTCACTTCTTGTGGTAAGAATATTATATCAAGAAACAAAGAGTTCGTAAACAATATTGTGTATTATACAACAATTATCGTACAAATTATCTTCCATTCATACCAATTTATTAAAATACAACTTCCTGATATGGAATCATATTCCTTCCTCATATAGCACAATCGGGGTTCCTTCTTCTATCTTATGAAAAATAGTTTCTGCTATGTGATATGGCAGATTTACACATCCATGTGTCCCCCTCCTTTTATAGATCTCTCCTCCAAAGGAATGCCTCCACCTCGCATCATGGAGCCCCATGCTCCCATAAAAAGGCATCCAATAATCCACCTCTGCACTATATCCTGGACCAGTTAATGTGGCCCCTTTTTGCTTATATACCAGCATATAGGTACCAACTGCAGTGGCAAAGCCTCTGTTAGGGTTCCCAGTAACAACATTACTCTCACATACCAGCTTACCGTCGATATAAAACCATAGATGCTGCCTTGTGATGTTAACCTCTACATAGGTATCACCAATATCATTTTCCTCACGACTTACCGCCTTTTGCACATATTCAGGTTCTTTTTCCACGGTAATCCCCTGCTTTATTATTTCCTCCAAAGCAGCCACTTCGGCTTCCTGGTTAATCTTCCATCCATACAGCCCGCCATGAACAACCACCGTTCTCCCATAGGAAGTAATAAAATTACGGTCCACTCCTACTGTGTCGTATTTTTTACTAAGGATATTAATATAATTAATGATCGCTCTTTTATTGATTTTCACATTCATAGCATCATCCAGACTTAACCATCGATTAATAAGCCTCCCATTGAGAACCTCGCTCCTGCTCCCAAACTGATATACGATTTTTGCTGATACATAATGATCCAGTGTCTTTTTTGCACGAATCGCTTCTTGTGAATGAACAGTATACCGGGGATTCTCATAACAATTTTTTTCATTTAAATCTAAGGTTTTCATCCCGTTTGCTATGCTGGTATGAATTTCACTGATTAGCTTTCCCTTGATTATTTTATCACCATATACTTCAGGAATTACAAGAAATGAGCCATTGGAATATTGAAATGCTACGTTCTGTGGCTCAATATAATGCCTTTTCATACAGTGTAATTCGCTAATCCTTTGATTTAGCTTCTGTCTGCTGTAACGGTATAGGTCATCCATGAAAATATTCTGAATACGGAACAGAGAAATCCCCCATTTTAATGGGTTTTGCCTGTGATATACCACCTCCATAACCCTCGGTCCCTGATATAGCATCTCTAACTCATTTCCACTGATTTTTTCTATTGATCCGTTTCTTTCAATTATATTAAGTTCATAGTTTCTGACATACTCACGAAAAAGCTCAGCGGCATCCTCATACGATCTTAAAGATACATCTACGCCATTGATGATCGTATTAAAAAAATAATGCTTGGAAAAATAGAGAGCAACCAGCAAATAAAGTACAATAAACACAGCCAGTACAATTATAATGTGATTTTTCTTAATAAAAGTTTTTTTCATATAAACTCCATTCTGCTGAAATACTGATCATAAAATCCACGTACTATTCTAAAAGTAAATTAATCACTAATGACATTCAATAAATTCCGCATTTATAACGCCAGCTTGAATAATCGCTCTTGAGCATTATGATCATTTAATCATATGAAGTATTCGATTAAGATAAAACATCTAAGGCAAAGAATCTAAACAGTACTTCGTATTTGTAATAGAAAAAAAGGTGGAAGGAAGTCCTAAAACAGATATAATGAATGAAATATGGTAATACAAAATTGTAAGATCCCCGAAGGTTCCGTATATATGGGGCTGTAGCATAATGGTATCAGCAGGGATAGTAACTTACCATAATACACTGTCAGAAGATCAATATTGTTAAATTCTGTATGGATAGGACGAACTTTTATGTTCGTCTAAGACATATCGAATTTGACATTTTGTGCTTCTGTCTGTGTGTGGGGTAAGTTACTTCCCTGCTGTTGTATTATACTACAGCCCCATGCTCATAAAACCTTCGGGGATCTTACAATATAATATTTTAGTTTTCAACCACCAACGGTCTCATCATATCATTATCTTCATGTTCTAATATATGGCAGTGCCATACATAATCTCCGGCGTGTTCTTTAAAATGCATTACAATTGACGTTACCTGGCCCGGGTCCGCTCTCACCACATCCTTAGGCCCTGTTTCGTAGTTAAGTGGCGGTGTCAATTTCTCTATATCAAATTTATAGTTTCCATTCTCATCAAAGTCCTCCGCTGTGAATTCTTTTCTTCCCAGTATTTCAAAATGCACCAGATGAAGATGGATCGGGTGAGGAAAACCAAAATTATTTACGATATGCCATATTTCTATGGTATCCAGTTTCGGCTTTTCTGTTGCCGGATCACTCCACATTTTATCGTTAAGTAAGTGTACTGTTCTTCCATAATGATCGGTTGTCTCATCCAATATCATTGTTCGTTCTTTTGTAGCTAAAGCAGGATTTATTTTATGCATCGGCATCAATTCCTTTGGAATCGTACTTGTATCCGGACATGATAATTCTTTACTAACCTTGAACTTCATAATCTGATCCATTCCGGGGCTTGGCGGAGTCGGCGCAATGTTTTGCAGTATAATTTCCTGTCCCTTATATTTCGAGAAGTCAATAATCAGATCCATTCTTTCAGCAGGCTCCAAAATAAAGGATTCGATTTCAACCGGGTGATGCAGTAATCCTAAATCTGTACCGATTTGATGGAATACCTCTCCATTGTCTAATTTAAACTCATATGCCCGTAGATTTGAGCCATTCAGAATACGAAATCTGTATTTACGTGGCTCTACCTCCATAAATGGCCAGAGCTTTCCGTTTACAGCAATGGTATTGCCAAAAAAGAAGGAAGGCGTAGAAGGTATGGGGTTCTCAACCGGTGGCGTTGCATTATCGGGATAGAATAGAGTTCCATCCGTATTGAATGTTTTATCTTGAATTAATAACGGTATTTCAAAGGATCCCTTCGGTAAATTAAGTCTTTCCTCCAAAAAATCTCTGATCAGATAGAAGCCTGCCAGTCCAGCATATACATTCAGTCTGGTAATACCAATTGCATGGTCATGGTACCATAAGGTGGCTCCTGCCTGATGATTCGTATATTCGTACACCTCTCTGGAATATTTATGACCAACATACTGATTATCTCTGGAATACCAGGCATCCGGATGTCCGTCACTAGCGGCATCCACATTGGCTCCATGCAAATGGACAACCGTTCTTACATCGGGTGTATCCATTGTTCCATGAAGCGTATGATCCACAGGGAAAATATGCTTTCTTGGTAGCTTGTTCTCCCACTTTACTTTCACATGTACATCCTTAGGAACTTCGAAAGTTGGTCCTGGATAGGTTCCATTGTATCCCCATATTGTTGTCAGCGGAAAGTATTTATGAAATCTATGCTTTCCTTCTTTCATGACGATATGATAATACCTTTCTTTCTCTTTATATGAACTGCTTTGATTAACAGGTTTGGCTGTATCGGGAATAGGTACCGGATCCACAAACTTAGGAATGGTTTCCGGATTTGAAGGATCTACTACGAACTCTTCTTGCTCTTCCGGTTTTTCCGGATAACATCCTATATATCGATTCATCACATTTCCTCCTTCCATATCAATAAACTAGTTACATAATATTTTATGACGAGAAAGAGGTTTTTGTGTCAATTTGTGTCGATAAAAGGGCTGTCGCACAATCACCAGCATGGGTATGAAAGTGAATTGTGTGACAGCCCTGATTCTTATCCTTTATATATAATTTTTCGTACCGTTTCATAGGCCAATCCAAATTCCTGAGCTATATGTTCCATGGAATAACCATTTTGAAATTGTTGCTTAATATGCCTATTCCGATTTTCATAGTAGCTCTTTGAGCCACTTTTCTCTCCCCACTTGAGACGTCCCTCTCCAATGGGGATATATAGAACTTCACCGCTGATATGCTCTTGAATTTGGACTAAAAGTTCCTTCGGTAATATGTCTGCTGCGTTCAAATACTTCATAACATCCGCTCCTTATTTATATGAATAATAAATAAAGTGCAGAGTACAGCAGATAGCTTAGATTATCCCATACAGAATCGTGAACTATCGCTTACTCTGCATGGGAATATACTTGATTTAGATTATTACGCAATAATAGCTTCATTAGCATGCGTCTCACCTCCGAATATACAATGTTTCCATTTCTTTTATTATATAGTATTTCTAACTGTTAAACAACTTTTTTCGACATATATCTGCTCTTATATCAATAACAACGATATGAACTCCATATCATATCTTATCTCCAAATCTACCAATTAGAGTCAAATGCAATCTTCCATTCACCATTCTGCTGCTTTTTCCATATGATTATATAGCTTCCGGAATAGTCTGAATTCATCCATTTCCCCATTTCATATACCAGGTCCGGCTGAACCACAACACTGAACTCCTTCTTAAGATCAATTTGAAAATCGGGTTCTTTCATATAGGAATATGCTTCGCACAGTTTATCATAGCCCTGATATATGGTATTCCTATTATAGTAGGTAAAGTCTTCTGCGTAAACCTCTGTAGAAAGACGCTCCGGCGAATGTTCATTTGCAAGCTCAACCCATTTTCTCCTTACAGCATCGATGCCTTCTTGGTCGCTACTGTTCGAAGCATACAGCGTAATAACTTCCAGTTCACGTAGCCAGGTGCCTTCTTCGTTCGACCATATGATTATAAAATCATACCTGGCATACTTTTCCGTTATCATATATCCTATTTCATAAACCATATCCGGGTTTTCTGATAAACGTACCCGGTATGTAGTATGAATGCTTTTCACTTGCTCGATCTGATTACGGTTCTTACTATAGAACTGGCAGATTGCCTGATTTCCTTTTATGTAGTTTTCTCTATCAAAAAACAGAACTGCATTCTCCCTGTAACTATTTCTAATAGCCTTCGGATCTGTATTATATGCTTGTAGCCAATCCTTATTCAACTGATCCATTGTGCAGAATACTTCATCATTCTCGATAGGCTGTACGTTATTACTCATTTCCTCTCCTCCTTTGCTCCATTCCACTTAACGTAAATATTCGATCAATTCGTATACTCTGTCTCTGGTAAGCTCTGCAGCCGTTATGTATTCGATCATTGGCTGAATGCTACCGCCTTCGTATTTTGAACCCGCCTTATTTACTTCACTTTCTTTCCTCTTAATCCATTCCCTTTGTGCGGTGGTTAATTGATCCATTGTATCCTTATCCAGGGAATCCTTTAAATATCCCCATATTTTATTAATCTCATCATCCCATAATATATAGATTTCCTTTGCCAGAATATTCATTTTTGATTGACTTAAACCTTCATTCGCCAGTCGATCATTCATAATCTCATATTGCTTTTCTATTTCTTCCACCTCTGCTATGATATCAGCCCCTGGATCCTCCTCTACTATTTCAAAGCTAGTGAAGCCACATTCCGTTTCTACATTGTACAAACCATAAAACGGTAGATATTCCTCGTTCACATCATTTAACCCCATGTAACCAGCCCAGTTTCTAAAGCCTTCCGGTAATTCCTTGATGGGAGCCTTCGTTGTGTAGATATAAATTTCTTTTGCATTCTCTAATCCATATGGTTCACTATAGATATATCGAATGCCTTCCACAATCTCTTCCGTTCCCGCTTCGTTCACCAGGCTGATTGCTTCAATTGTCATAGAATAGGTATAATCATTTACTCTCTTAGGTGTTGTGAATTTACCGTCAAATATACATGAATAGTTGGTTCCATTGGGATATTCTTCCCCTATATCCCCCATATCAGAATCATTATAATATCCTGAGAAGGTTCCATCTTCATAAATCGTTAATATTGTCTGCCAAGCCCCCACTCCACTACAGAATATATATTGATACTTTGACAATTCTGTAAATAAAAGCATTCCTTCTTTATTGCCGTTCTCTTCTACACTCGATGTTGCTTCTACTGGATTTGACTCCACCGGTGTAATGGTAGCTGTAGCATTCGTCTCCGCTGTCTCGCTGTTAATTACCGGATCATTCTTAGTTGATGTACTATCACTTACCTGATTGTCTTCTGTTGCTTCGTTATCAACCACCTGATTGCTTGTTGTAATCGTATCATCGGAAGCTTTACGGTCACTCTTACAACCTGAAAATAGTATTACCGTGCTACAACACACCACTGCCAATAATAACAGCTTTCGCTTCAGTAAGCTGTTATCTATTCTGTTTATATATGTACTAATTTCCAAGTGTTTTTTACTCATGTACTTACTCCTGTTATTTCATTAATTTTACTTGTGTTGATGTTGCTTCCATAAATTACAAAATAATTTTATTTTCTATTATTTTACCAATAAAAATATAAATTGCAACTATTTAATGTATAAATAATGTAAAACCTGGAATGGAAGTATGTCTATTCTTATGTAATGGCATTAGCTGATTCTGGCTCCTATATCATATCTTATTAAGCTCAACGTATTTTTTCTTCCCACTCCGCTTCCTTAAATCCAACGAGTATCATATCTTCATCTACAATAATCGGACGTTTCACCAGCATTCCATTCGTAGCAAGCAGTTTCAATTGCTCCTCTTCGCTCATCGTAGGTAACTTATCCTTAAGCTGCATATCCTTATAAATAAGTCCGCTTGTATTAAAGAATTTCTTAAGCGGAAGTCCACTCTTCTCATACCATTCTTTTAGTTCTTCGTAGGAAGGATTATTATCCACAATATGACGGTCCGTATATTTCTTATTATGTGAATCCAGCCATTTCTTAGCCTTTTGGCATGTGGTACATTTCGGGTATTCTATAAATAACATCTTATCTCCTTCTTTCATTCAAATTTCAACATGAGTGAATCGCAAACAGGTTTATATCCTATTTTCTGATAAATACTATTCGATGTCGGATTTAACAGGTCTGTGTATAGTACACACCGGGTATATCCTTTATCAAGTGCCATTTGACTGATTTGAGCCACACATGAGGTTGCATAGCCATTTCCTCGAAAATATGGAGGGGTATATACAAAAGCCACACCAATTGCCGACTGCATTTCTCTTGTATAACCTGCCATTGAGACAGGTATCCCATCCACCTCTAAAAGATAGAGCTTTTTCGTTGATAGTCGATAGTGATATGCATCTCCATCTTGCGGGATATACATTTTAGTATTTCCATAAATACTGGCTGCATTAAACGC
Source organism: Variimorphobacter saccharofermentans (assembly GCF_014174405.1). Taxonomy (GTDB): domain Bacteria; phylum Bacillota; class Clostridia; order Lachnospirales; family Lachnospiraceae; genus Mobilitalea; species Mobilitalea saccharofermentans. The sequence goes on from NZ_JACEGA010000001.1 coordinate 3,788,018, forward strand.
CTCCAGCCAGTATGGAAAGAAATATATATCCTTTTCCTCCAGTAAACGAACGACGCCAAATTGCTTCACCTCAGGATTTACTGCCTTTAACTCGTATATACGCTGGTCCATGGTTGTTTTATAGGTTAATCCCTTTCGTGTTGTGTATTCTCTGGCAAAGCATTCCGCTAAGGTCTTTTCCGTTATCACTCCCGGAATTTCATATTCCTTTAGTCCATCAATCAGACAGTTTATAGCATTTACATCAATAATATTACCTGTTGCATAAAGCGTAATATTATGAGGTGGTGTCATAAGCGCAGTAAGCTGTATACCGTTTGTATCAGAAACTGTTGCCATGAGCCAGTTCGCGGGATTACGCCATTCTGATTTATCCTTCCCCTCATGTCCAATTATGATATTACCAAGGGGGATCAAATTCTGTGCCTCGTGACACATTAACACATCAAAGGTATCATGGTAAAATTCATGTACATCCGTATACAACTTAAACTGCATTTCTAACTCACCCTTTCATAATTAATTTAAAGAATATCAAGTTCCCTTATTGGGTTCTTCTTTTTATGTAATAATCCTTACGTTTCCACTCATCATTTTCAGGATAATGTGTGTAGCCGTGTTTCGTCAATGCCTTGATGCGTTCGGCCGCCTCGGGAATGGCTTTCGTGACAATTCTGTAGCAGCCAAAGTCAAGGAAGAAACTATCTGCTATACAAAGCAGCTCATTAAGGTGCTCCTGATTTTCATATTGTGGAAGTATATCTATGCGTAACACACTATAGCCTTGATTTTCATCACTACCAAATATCTCAACCGTTCCGACAGCCTTATTATTCTGCTTATCGATTATGCTAAATCGAGTATAATCCTTCTTTTTATATGCATCAATCCATTCCTCTATGCACCTTTTCATATCATCAAGGGATGAATATAAAAAATCACTTGTACAATTGTCCGAATTGAAAATCGGTTGTGCTTCAGGATTACTATAGCATACCAGAAGATCCTCAGCATCTTCTGGTAATACCAGTCGTAACATAAATTGCCTGCTTTCATAAACAGGGCAGACATCATATGGATCAGGCCTGCTAACTGATCCGCCTATTGCGTTGCTATCTTTATTTTCTTGTATTGTCATAAGACACCTCCGTTATTTTTTTACTATATTAACAAAAAACTACGACAGCAGTATGTCATAGTTTTTGATACAGCGAAACTATTTTTTTAGCCGTCTCAATCACACGCTTTCTAATATGCTCCGGTGCTTTAATCTCAATCATATCCCCTCAATTCTCAACATTCTTCAGGGTCTCTCTTTCCTCAATTTTACATATGCGGTAGACAATCGGAGATAACAATGTCATCCACAGCCCCATTAAGGCATATCTAAAAAAATCACTATATATGCTAAGGGGTAGCAGCATCTTTATGTACACTCTTATTAAGATAATACCAAGAAGTCCAACTACAAGCTTAATGAGCTGCTTCCACCATACCGCTTTTGTTACATAGTGTATATATTTATCTTCAATAAGATAGCCTGCCCACATGGCAGTTAGTGCACCAACAGCCTTATAATACGTAGCCGTTTTAATAAGCAGCAGACATATCATCATCGGTATAACCAGAACTCCAAGAAGTGCAGGGTCTTCCCTATCCTTAGACCAATCAAATATTTTAACTACAGTTATTGTCCATAATATTCCAATCATCAATCCCCCGATGACATCGGTAGGCCAATGAACTCCCAAATACATTCTTGATAATCCAACGAAAAGCATCCCTAATACCCCTATGATATAAAGCCACTTTTTCCTGAATTCCATCATCAATGTGATAAATAATGAGGATGCTTGCTGTGTGTGTCCACTTGGAAATGAATATCCCCCTGCGGTCTTAATTCTACTTGATCTGATTCCTTCATAACCAATAGGTCTTGGGAATTTAACAATTTCTTTTATTATGGTATTGAATGCTCCACTCGTAAGATAGACAAAGGCTAATTTATATCCAAAGGTCTTATTGAAGCACCAATAAAAAACCGCAATCACAGCAATAAAGAATATGTTCTCTCCTAGCATAGTAACTAGTTCAAAAAATGAGTCCAAAAAAGGATTGGAAAAGGATTGAATATACTTGAGAATTTCTATCATTGTATCCATAAGAAACCTCCATCCAGTCTTTCCGTTTCAATCTTCATATATTATTTATTCTTCGCCTTTCCATGCATGCCATCCTATACCAATAATATTAGCATATATCATAGTATTTTTCTAATTAAATAACTTAATTCCTTACCCGTAACTATTTCTTCTATCTTCCGCTTCGACCAAAGCATTGTATAACTGCTCCCGCAATTCTGATATTGAAAGACTATTCACATATTCTATATTACTGTCTTCTTCCTATTCTAATAACAAAGTATCTCTAATTCCCATTCTCATATATTACACTCGAGCCTTTTCAGTAGTTAGATATTATCAGTAATTTCATTCCAGAATCTGAAACGTTTCGTAGCTTCCCCCTTTTGAAAACACCAGCCTTTCAGCATACAAGGCACTCTCTATATTTGCTTAGAGTGCCTTGTCTCAGTCATTATCTTTCTAACCAGACTATTTCTTATATCCGCATTTCGGGCAAACGCCATTTTCATTTAACGCTATACCGCATAACGGGCAGCGGTCAATAGCCTTTTTAGGTTCGTATTCTTCTGTTGCACCATTTACACCGCTTGTAAACGTAAGCTTAACTATGTTCAGCTTGTCCTTCAGTAAGTCGTATACGATTTTAATCATTCCTTCAACGGTCATTGTTTCTTTTGTAACAACTAGACGACATTCCGGATATGCTGTTGCAAGTTCTGTTTTAAATGCGGGGCCTTTTTGCTTATTGGTCGGTGCGCCGTCTTTAATTCCCTGTGCTTCGTAAACGCCTAGAATCGCTGGAAGCAATGGGTCATCCTCTCTCAAAACAAGCGCGTGGTCAAAGTTTTGTAATACTTCCCAAGCAGTCTTCTTGATTTCATTACATGGAAATACCATATTGACTCCCATGTTAACGTCGTCTTCAACTTCGATCGTCAGTATTCCCGTATGTCCGTGCAAGTACTGTGCTTCACCTCTAAATCCATAGAACCTGTGTGCATATTGAAGGTCTAATGTTGTAAAACTTCTCATGGCTATTCTCCTTGCATTATATATTTACGGGTGGTTTTGCTCCCGTATGCGCACATAATTAACTTAACAAATTGCCCATACACATTCTAAGTAGAATAAATTACTTCAATAAGAAATTTTATCTTGTAAAAAAGTGCCCTTCTTCAAATCATCAAAAGCTTTATTCAATTCTTCCATTGAATTCATGACGATAGGGCCACCCCAAGCCACCGGTTCGTCCAGTCGTTTTGAACTAATGAATAAAACCTGAGCTTTTTCATCTGTGGCCTTTATCTCAACATGGTCGCCAGAGGTAAGTTTTACTGCTGTCTTTTCTTTTACCAGCTCACCCCCGATATAAGCGCCTCCTAAAAGAGTAAACACCATGACAGAGCTCTCAATTTCTGTATTCAAAATAACAGTTTCTTTTGGGTTTAAATGCAAATCGTAATAACTAAGAGGAAGATATTTGCTCATAAAGCCTTTTCTTCCTCAAACTCGCCCGCCAACAGTCTTAGCTTACCCCAATTAAAATCAATTTCCTCAATGTCTGAGTTTTTGATGCTATGATAAGCTGGAGGAGCCAGTTTGTCCTTTGCGGGAAGATTCAGCCAGAGTTGTACACCAAGCAGCCGCGCCGCAGCCGGCAATCTTTCTTCATGCATAATACCAGAGCCTGCTGTCATCCATTGAACTTCTCCATCACCAATCGTATCCTCATTTCCTAAGCTATCCTTGTGAGTCATATACCCACGATACACATAACTAATTGTCTCAATACCTCTGTGAGGATGCATGGGAAATCCTGCTGTATAATCATCCGGATTTGTGCTGTCAAAGGAATCGAGCATTAAAATGGGATCATATTGTCGAACAGTTTGGTCTCCCAATACTCTGACCAAATTTACTCCGGCTCCGTCCTTAGTTCTATAACCGGTAACTTGTTGACTGATTTTTCGTTCCATATAGCATACCTCCTTCCTTTAATTTACGACACATATGTTATCCGTGTTTACTGCAAAATGCGGTAATGTTTTTAAGTCAAAATCAGACAGTTGCCCTATTTGACCTCAATTGCCAGCCAAATAAACATCTTTTATATATTTCTAGTAAAGTATCTATTATTTTCAGTATATAGACATTATATATTAAATCATCTCCATCTTCAACATAAAGTAAGCGTCAAATCATTCGCCACCAGTTAATTTAAGCGCCGTTTATTTACGGCGCTTGCTGTAGCAATCAGCCGGGAGTGATTTTGACCACGGCATGAGTGGCTCCAGTTCCCATACAGCCTTTATAAGTCTGTTGTTCCACACGTTTGGAGGTAAGGATTGCATCCACTACCTGGTACGTATTATTTCCAATCCGCTCAGCCCATTTGCGGAACCGGTCACCATTCCACTCCAAATATTTCTGGTGGTCTTCCGGCATATGTTCCACGATGGTGTCGTACTGTCCCTTCCGGCCATGCAGCCTTCGATGGGAAGCGATACGGTTATGATTATAGAAGATTTCAATTGTCTTATCTGTTACCCTTACATCGACTTTGCGTTTTATATATTCATATGGAATTGAGTATAGCATTCCGTCGATAGATATGTGATAATTGAACTGAACGGTGGCTTGTTTCCATTCCGCCAGTTCGTAAGAGGTAGCAGGTAGGGGAGCCAGCAATGGCAGTTCTTCGTCGCGGAAGAGGTCCAATCGGCTACCCTCTTTCTTTTGAAAGAGCCTTTTGTTGAACTCGTCCAGCTTTTCTTTAATAGCTCGATTTAGCTCGGCTAGAGAAAAGAACTGTTCATTCCGAAGTGCAGCAATGATCCACGTAGATATATTTCCTACACTTCCTTCCGCATTTGGCTTATCCTTTGGTTTACGAACCCTTGCTGGAATAATAGCGGTTCCATAGTGTTCTGCCATTTCGTGATATACGGTATTAAATTGTTGATTATACCAGCCACCATTATGAACAACGGCGGTCTTGCAGTTATCTGGTACAAGTATCTTTGCAACGCCACCAAAGTATTCATACATGTGAACATGCGCTGCTATCCAAGCCCGTTGTTTCTCATTAATGAATGCTTCCGCATATGTAAACTGACTATAAGTCATGACACCTATGAATACGTAGGCATTGATGATTTCACCGGTATCAGGATCAATGATATGTGCCGGATCTCCGGCCCAATCAACTTCCAACTGTTCGCCAGGCTTCCGATTGATATGCATGGTAGCGCGGCGTTTCTGTTCATCCTGTTGGATGTAGTAGCAGAACTGAGAATACATGAGTGGTTCTTCGCTATTAAGGCGGCACTCCTCCATATATTCTGTCCACAGGAGCTTTTTACTTACCCCGTTACGGAGCAGCTCCTTGCGGATGAGGGCAAAGTCAGGCATACGTTTGTTTTTACCTTCATAAAGAGATTTAGCAGATGGGAATAATATCTCTGCTAGTACAGCATCGGTCTGGGTTTCAGATAATGGCCAAGAGATTTTAAGTTCTTGGGCTTTCTTTAAAACCTTATTTACTGTCTTCTTGGAAACACTGCAGCTGTAAGCAATGTTTTGTTGGCTGAAGGTCATGTGATGACCTCCTTAAATGTATTTACACCATATGGTGCATAGATACATTATAAGGGACATATATAGCTGGTTTCCATCATCGGAAAGGCGGTTTCCACAATACTGGAATAGCGGTTTCCTGTCACCGGACAGATGGTGTAATCAGTTCCGGATTATTCAGTAATACGATTTTTCACTAATTTAATTCTCATCCATCCATTGTTTTATACTCATCCCGGCCGGTCTATTTTGGCATTGCAGGATGATATCCTTCCACCTGGAGTAGCGCATAGTGTGAGTTATTTGATCCATGGTAAGTGACCTCCTTTAAAAAACTATTAGTTTTTTGCATTTTTAAAGTATGTCATAAAAAATATATTTAGCCTAGGCGAGCGATTTGACGCTTACATATATTTAGCCTAGGCGAGCGATTTGACGCTTACAACATAAATACCCTTACTACCTACATAATTATTAAAAGGATATCTTCTAAATTTCTCTAGAAAATATCCTCTAAGTTAGTACCTTCACTTGCTCATAAACATCTCTTCTTGTTTATCCCAACTTCTGACTTTAGTCTACATACTTATAAAAATATGATTCAACTGTCTCATTCTGCTTTGTGTATTTATCATAGTACGTAATTTTGATCGTAGTAGGGCAGTTCATACCAGTATTAAAATATGAATACTGACTAGTATAGCCGTCATAAGAATTACTATACTCATTTGAATAGTAATACGGACGTGTCCCAAAGGTTACCTTCCCACCATTCTTAAAGGTCGTATAAGCCATTTCACTGCTTGAATTATTCTCATTTTCTTTCTTTAACTTATATACCCCATACTCTAGCTTTTTGATTGTATTTCCAGAAGCAAGCGTAACCTTTACCTTGGCACTCTTTCCTGATAACTCACCATTATATTTTTTTCCATCAAAGGTAATGCTCTTCACAGGATAGTCATACGCATATACCTCAACTGTTTTTGTCTCTACCTTTTTCTTATTCTCGTCAATGATATCAAAGGTAACCTTATAAGTCCCATTTTTCTTACTACGTACTCCGATGTAATAATCATTTCGATAATTTTTATTGCTTACTCCGTCTCTATCCTCATAATTATAATCAGCTCCGGTAAGCATGACTACCATGTTCTTACTGGATGACTTAATATTATCAATGGATTGAGACGGATCCGCCAAACTAATCTCAATCGCTCTTTCATTAGTTCCATAGGATCTTACTTTTTTCGGAATACTATCTTTTGTAGCTGCACCTGCTACGCTTGGAATCATGGTTAATGCCATTACTAATGCTAATAATACACTGTACACTCTCTTTGATATTCTCATGTTACGATTTCTCCTCTTCTTCTTTGTTTATTGTTTTTGCTTTATCGCTTTATAGCTTTATAGCTTTAAAGTTTATTACTTTACTGCTTTATCTTGTTCATTGTTCTCATACATTTTATCACTATATAGCTCAGTTTTCAACCACTACACTTCTGTAAGTCCTTCAATGAGTCTTCTATTTTACCCACTGTAATCTTTGCTGATGAACCAACCGCAAGCTTAGATACCAATAGAGCGTATGAGGAGTTCTGTCATATCAGCAGAATCACCGTCTCCACATGGAATGAGAGCATCAGGTTGATGTCTGGTATGTATTTTTCGTTTTGTCCGTTCTCGGGAACAGTTCAATAGTGGTTTTTATGGGGGTGTTCTGTTCGAGGGAACAGGTCAATGGTTTTTATCCGTTCGGGGGAACAAGTCGATACATGGGGTTTAATTCCTGTCATCTCCGGTGGCAAAGGTACTAACTATTGATAAAATGCACCGGTCAAATCAAATCGTTAAAATTTGCACCTCTTTTGCACACCCCTCGTTTGGAAGAATTCAATTTCAAAAAGCAACGCACACTGATTACGGAAAACTAAAACCACATCCAAATTAGCCTTTTATTTTCATAGCGCTGTTCCACACTGACCGCAAAATCGAGCACCGAGAACAGCGCCGGAGCCACATTTCGAGCAGAACTTTATCTGCGGCTCAGCTTGGTATGTCAGCGGCAGATCCTCATTCGGCGCAGCGTCAGACAGAAACAGCCAATCGATGTCCTCGCCGTCGTTACATAAGCCGATAGCTCCGGCAGGCGATACCACATAAAAGCTATCCTCATCGATTGGGTCTTCACTATCGCTTGTTTCGGCAAGCACCAGCAAGCCTTTTACATCGTATCTATCATTTGAAGTGGCAAAACTCCAGCTTGTGCAGCGTGTTGCCGAAAACTCCGCAGCCTCCAGCAGCGTGTCAAATCTCTCCATTATAAAATCCTCCTTATTTAAATAATAGGTTATTACACCGCTTGCAGCGGTCATTTTGTATGGGGTTCATCATGGAGCAGACATTGCAGTAAATGATACGGTCTTTAGATTTGTCGTACTTCTCGTATGTACCGAATTTGGGATGAAACCGCACCCTGTCACCAACGGAGAGATAATCATACATATGCCGCCCGCTGTCCTTTTCCACGATAGTCTTTTTCTTGTCCGCATCGGTGTTAATGATCGTGGTATATTCCGTATAGGTTCTGTAGTTATCATCCTCGCCGCCCCTATGCTCGCTTTTCTCCTTGCTGTACTTATTGACGACCACACCCTCCCACATTGGTTGCTTGGTTCTTCTCAACGCCAGCAGATTAATGACCAGCATGACAAGAGCAATGCCCATGCCGATAACAAGAGCTTCTCCAAAGGGGAAGTCGTCCATCAGCAGACCTGCGACGGGAAAGCCGATGAGCGGCACGAAAACCAATATCCACATACAGCCTATGGAGAATTTTTTGTTTTTCTCCGCAGCGGCCAGTATCTCCGGCGAATGACACCTGTCGGAGAAACCCACCAGCCCCGCGCCGCTCTGTGGGGGCGCGGGAGTTGCTACATGGTGTGGTTCCATCGGCTCCGACGTTGCCGAATTCACCGCCTTTCCGCAGCCAATACAAAATTCGGCTCCCTCCGGAAGCGTTGCGCCGCAGGCCGTACACTCGCCGGGGACATTTGTTTGTATTTTTGTGCCGCAGCTTGAACAGAAAGCCATACCCTTCGTAATCTTGTTTCCACAATTGGGACAAAACATATACGTATCACTCCTTACTTCGAATATTTGAGGCGCGGCGGGTTTCCTCGCCGCTGGTTTCTTCTTTTTCCCGCCTCTGGCTGTGCGTATGACAAGCAGCAGCAAAAGCAGACAACCGATAGGGGTAAGAATGAGGTAAATAATTCCTCCTTCGCCCATCTCGCTAAATTCGGACAGCATGGCTGGCTTATTCACATAAGGTAATACACTAAGGTAGCGGATTCGCTCGGAGCGCGTTTCGCCCTCGTCCAAGCTCGGCCATGCCTCGTCGCTGCTATATATCACATAGCCCCGGTATTCCTTGCCGTTTACCAGAAACCAATAGCCCTTGGAAATGGTCCGGGAGCGGTTGACATCTGCGGCACTATCATCCAAGCGGTTGTGATAGCTGTCCACCGTACCCATTACGCTGTCGCCCCATATCGCCAGTGCCAGCGTAGAGAGGCTCGAATACATGGCAAACAGCAGCACGGCGTAAATCAGGATGAGGATGGGCAGGGGGATGTTTTTGCGATTTTTCTTTTTTGCCATGATTTATTCTCCCGCGTATGGCTGAACGCCGTAGCGCATTCCGTTGGGAAGCCCCCGGCTTTCAGGGGTCATATAGCTGTCAAAACTCCGCATGGTATAAGGACCGTTTAGATATGCCGCGCCCGTGTCGAAGTTGATTTCAATGGTTTCGCCGTCGCCATATGAGGCGGTAAATATGTTCCCGGACGCATCCAAAGCCCCGGCGATACCGTCCTTGCCCAAGGCGTTCAGCGGCGATTCCTCTTTGCCTTTCAGCGCGTCAATCACCGTCAGCACAGCGTCCGCGCCCTTTCCCTCGACTGTAATGATATAGCTGTGATCCCGTTTGAATTCGTCCAGACTGCGGCCTTCGCGCATTGAGCCGTGGGCGTCGTAGAATTCATCTATCGTCCTGCCGCCGTAGTATGCTCCTATCTCAAATGTATCCTGATACAGCAGATATTTTTTCGCTACGCTGCCCAGCGGGATCACCGTCCGCTTTTCCGTCACCTTAAATTCCTGGGTCAGTATGGGAGCATCCTCGTAGGGGTCGTCACCCTTGTTCCATAGGCGAAGCTGTGTGGGGATGCCCGCTTGCATATACCCTAAGATGGTGGCGTCTATTGTTGCCCGCCCATCCTTGTCCAGAACCGTCGCCCAATTTTTGTCTATTTGGGCATCGGGCCGGCGGATGTCAACGGTACAGCCCGCGTATTTGCTCTTTTCACCGTCAGGAATCCCCTCAATTATTTCAAACTCCAGCGGTGCATTGAGTGCCTGCCGCAGCTCAGTGGCATTCGCGCTGTAAGTCTTACGGTTGTCGTAGTTTATCTTCTTAATAACGTCGTCCAGTACAGGCTGAAGCCTTTCGCCCAAACGGGCCATATACTGCTCGATGCAATACTCACGGGCGGCGTCTGTTTCGGGGAGAAGCCCCGTAGTATAGGCATGTAGACCTGCCTCATTGGTTGCTACAAGCTGCTCCTCCGGGTTGTCGTAGAAGTAACGGGAGCTGTAGTTCTCCATAATACCGCGTAGAGCGGCGTTAAACTTTTCAGGATTGTTGCCTCGTGTTCTGTATAGTCCCATAATACGATCGTACCATTCGGCCTCCGTCCATGGATGAATTTTCTCGTTGTAAGCAATGACCACATTAAACAGGGCGTCTTTATAAGTCTGGTCAGCTGCCACCATGAATTTGTTCAGAGAATAATCGAGAGCAATGACCCCCAGCATGGAGAGCTGAACCATGCCGGTGGTGACTTTTTTATAGTCCAGTACCGCCACGCCCACATTGTAGGACAGTTTATACGCCTCCGCCGCCACCGTTTCAGCGGATTCGTTGCCTTTGTATGCGTCGATCATAGTGTCGCCCAGCGATAACGCGGAAAGCCCCAAAAGCATATAACCGCCTTTTTCCCAAAGACTTGAAAGGTATTTGTTTCCGACGCCCTGCTCTGCCAGCTCAAACGCGTCTGTCAGCCAGCTAAAGACCTCATGAAGCAACCCCGCTTCAGGGTCACCAAGATTTGGAATGTCTAAGAGTTGTCCGTAGAACTCTCTCAATAGACTGTCACCTACCTCACCGGGCTTCCCGGATGTTTCAAACTCGCGCAAAAGGGCAAGGGCGGTTTCATCGTCCAGACGCTTGCTTGTGAATTTTGACAGCAGAGCGTAGGGCGAATGTGAGTCCGTCAGGGTGACGGTGCAGTATGCCGATAGATGGTCGGTGGTGATGGTAACGGTGTTGTCGGTTGTGTTTACGGTGTAGTCCACAAGCTCCCATTGGTCGGTTTCGGGGTTGTAGTACTCCGCCAGCACAGAGCCTTCCTCATCGGCAGCATCGGCTCCGCTTTCGTCATAGGGCAGGGTGATGGTCAAAAGACCGTCAAACTCCGTGCGTTCACCGGCTGAAATGTCATATGCCGTGCGTGTACCACCTTCAATGCTGTCCTTGTCTTCGGACAGCTCTTTTATTGAAACCTTTTCTCCGTCCATTGAATTGTATGGTCCAAAATCAATCATCACACCTTTGTCGGTTGAAACTGCTGTCTGCCCTTCCTGCAAGGTAAAGCTGTCGATCTTCTGTATGGAAGGGAGCTTGACCCCACCGCCCACCATAAACCCCGGCCAGCCGTAGAGCGCCACCACAGTGGTCTGTATAAAAAGTAGCACTGAAAGCACTATACACAGCGTATTGCGCCCGCTCTTCATTTTTGGTACTGGAGTACTTTTTGTTTTTGGTGTCGCAACGGTGGGTGTATATTCTTGAGTCTGTGCTTCGAGTTTATGCTCTTGCTTGTCTACAGATTTTGACTGTATCTCTGAAGCAGTTTTCACTGGCAGATCAATAACCTCAGCACCGCATTTTGCACAGAAGCGGGCGCCGGTATGAAGCTCTTTTCCACAATTAGTACAAAATTTTTCCATAATTACACCTCCTTATGGTCGTACCAGCGCCATCAGCGCCGGTGTCCCTTCGGGCGTATCCATCGTTCCGACAGCGTACTGTTTCCCGTTAAGCTCGTAGAACTGCGTTAGGCGAATGGTTCCCGCTCCGGACGCCCACAGGCCGCCGGTTTCCCACTTGCCAAGAAATACGCTGTCCTCCATGTCCGATTCGTCGAAGCTCTCTCCCTCGTTTGCCCAAAAAATCTGATACCAGTCGAGGGTGAGGCTCAGACTCTCCGCAGTACCAGCAAGAGCGATGTTGAGAAACTCCATCGCGCCCGCATCGTATTCGTTGTTGGGATCGTAAACAATCAACGCTTTCCAGCTCCCGGTCAACAGGTCGATGCTGTCTATGATATTCGCATCGGACGGAACCCCGTCATAAGCCACATCCTCCGTGTACCAGAGGAAGTCTTCCAAATCGGGGTGTTCCTCCGTGGATATGCTCGTGTCAGTTTCCTCCGGCGCGGGAATATCTCCGCTCTCCGTGGGCGTGGGCGGCGCTTCTTCCTTCGGCGATGGTGTGACGGGTGTTGTTTGCTCCGTCCCCGGCGCCGGAGGTTCTTTTCCGTCTGCTGACCGTAGATTGGGCGGTATTGTGAGTATGCCGACGACCAGCATAATCACATTGGCCGTGATCAGCACGGCAATCAAGCCTTTCTTCAATTTCATCAGCCCTCCTTGATTCGCTTTGCTATGGATGGGCAAGTATTGCCCTAATCAGTTTTAATGCCCTCTCCGTAGACTGTTGAAGTTCTCCCTTCTTTAATATCTTCCACAGTATTGTCGCTTGAAAAACGAACCGCGCCTTCCTCGGAAATGAATCTAACATAAGTAGAAAAAGACAAAGCATCACTTGGCGCTTCACAAGTCGCCGTAGCGGTGGACGGGTCATATTCATACGGCCCCGGCAAAAGTAAGAAAGCGGTGCCAAAATCTTTACCTTCCGGCATAAATACTAATTGCCCCTCGTAGTACATAAAAGTAAAGTTGTAGGTAGCGGTCTCACCTTCAGATGTAAATGTCGCAGAATAAGTGCCCAAAAGCCCCTCCAGCGGCAATCCACCAAGCTTCACCTCGGTCACCGGCGCGGAGAGCTTGAAGCCAAGCGTCAGCTCCGGCTCGTCGCTTTCGGGGTCGTCGCTGGGTTTGAACAGTTGCAGCTCCTTGGGACAACCGGCCTGCACATAGCCAAGCAGGGTAAACTTGGTGGAAGCCCCGGCAGCGCCCTTCAGCGTACCGCGCCAGCTCTCCTTCACCGCGTTTTCGGAAAGCGGGGCGAAGCGCAGGGCGTAGCCGTCATACTGCGACTTCTCGCCATCGGGAACGTCCTCCACGATGTTGAAGGTGATGGATTGGTTAAAGAACGCTTTGACCTCGTTTAGCGCGGCCAGATACGCAGCCTCGGCCTTGCGTTGCATATACACGCTGACGGACTGCGTTACCGGGTAGAGGCGTTCATAAAGCTGTGCCTTATAACCGTCCACTAAGGTTTTAATCTCCGCCTCGGTGGGGGTGGGGATGGTGACGGAACTTTTACTGTTTTTCTCCTTCATTTCCGAAACGACAACTCCCATATCGGCACTGTTAAGCGTCCAGAATACGCGGGCATAGCGCTCTATCTCCGCTTCGACGGCAGCCTTGGCGTCGGCTTCGTTGGGGTTGGCTTCGACTATGTCAATCAGCACCTGCCGCCAATCCTTCAAGCTGCGGGCCGTCCATTGAAAGCCCTGTCTGTCTTTACTGATGTATTCGTTGTTAAAATAGACATAGACCTCGTCTATCTTATCCATTTTCATCGCTAAGCCCTGCTCAAACAGACTGGTTATCGTGTAGTCAAAAATGAACAGTCCGCTGGCGGCAAGTCCCCACGCGGTGGATTCGGCATAGGAGAGCGCCAGCATCGCCGTGTCCTTGTATAAGCCGAGGGTATCGGCGTCTGTCTGTTCCGTACTCAGCATTACCGCGCCGATCTTCACCGCCGCCGCTACCTTTCCCAGCTTGTTCAGCTTTTTGTAGGCGGAATCAGCCAACGCAGTATCAAAGGTCGGGCTGCCGAGGGACGCCATGTTCAGAATCGTACCCGTGAGGTCAGTAGCGAAGCCCGTTTCACCGGCTGCTCCGGCTACGCCGCCCAAAAACCCGTTATAGCCTGTGAGAAGCCGCGCCGCGAGGCCTGCCGCTTCCCCTCCGTCCGCGCCGCCGCCCGCCACATATTCGCGGAGCGTTTCCATCGCCTGCTGTTGGTCGATGCCGGTAAAGTCCGCATAAATGCTGGTGATTTTGGCATTGCGCTGCCCCTCGTTTTTGACATGAAACGCGCCGAAGGTGGAGAGATGATCCGTGTAGATGATAAGCTCATTCGCGGTGGCGTCCACCTCGAACAACACATCCTCCCACTGGCCGGTGGCTCCGTTTTTGTACTTCGCACCCACACATTTTGCCGGGTCCTGCCCATCCTCGCAGTATACCGTATCATAGGGGATACGCAGTGTGATGAAGTCCGAAAGCTCAGTCATATCACCCAGCTTGAAGTCGTAGGCTTCTATCTTATAGCCTTCATTCTTGTTTTCTTCCACGGGAAGCTTTGCCACGGTAAATTCTGCTTCACCGTCCAGCACATAATTGCCCAGCTCCACGCTAATGCCGTTTTCCAGTTTGATGCCGGTACTCTCCGGCGAAAGCGTTGCCGCGTCGCTTTTGCTGCCACCACCGCCGCATCCGGCAAGACCGGTCAAAAGCATCGCCGCCACGAGTAAAATGGATACTATCTTTTTCATGTCAGACCCCTCCCTTTTATTACCAATCACTAATTTCTGCCTGCACGCCTGTTTCGTGCCAAAGCTTTTGTGCGGCCTCCACAACCATCTGTTTGTAAAGCATACCGTGCAGCAGCTCTACCCGCATGGTCTGATCCTTATCGCCAAAGGTCAGGTACATCCGCTCCTTATCAATTTGAACGGCGCTCAGGCGCACGCCATGTACCCCGTCGAGACCCCATCGGTAGATTCTGCTGCCAATTAACACACCAAAGGTAGATACTACAGTTTCCTCGGTGTCTTTTTTTATTTGGCGGCCCGGTATGGAGATAAGAGCCGATGGCACTGCGAGGATGCGATTATCCCAAATGAGTGTTGCGTCATAGAGCAGACGACTCTGCCTCAACAATAACAGGAGAGAGATAAGGCTGATAGCTCCAAAGGCGAGTGCCGCTTCCAGCGAAAATGCCATGCCGGACCACACCGCCAAACAAATACTGGCTGCGAATAATAAGACATATCCATTACGTCGTTTGCGGATTGATTTCATTTGCACCATACCTCCCTCCAGTATGAATTTTAGGGAAAGATGCCTTAAAAAGCATCGTTCGAAAGGATGAATTTGCAGAAAAAGCCTCTCATACTTTAGTATGAGAGGCCAGTAAAACCCTGTATTTATGTGGTTTTATGTATCATTCAATCGTTTGATTCTTCAGCAGGGTGCTTATGAGTTCTGCCCGACTACCTACATCATATTTTGAAAAAATGTTCCTTGCATGTGTTTTTACAGTACTCTCACTGATAAACAAAGCCCCGGCAATTTCCCGGTTGGATTTGCCTGAAAGGATTAGCTGCAATACCTCCTGCTCCCGGACAGTCAGCGGATCAAGAGTTTTAGTTTGACGAACAATGTCCGTTTGCTGTGACTGGCTCATATTGTCATAAGCAGCAAGATAAGCATGGCTTTTCAGCAGTAAAACAAGCTGGTTGTTCAACGGCGGTAGCATAACCAGCGTAACGCACACCACTGTCAGGGCAATCACCGCCACCTCCGCACCGGGAAGCCCCATAGATGTCACAGCCATCCCCAAGACTCCTCCGCAAAGGATGCCGAATACATTGGCGGAAAGCCCAATGCCAAAGGTTTGTGCGGGATTGTCGCTATAATCCAGCATTTCTCCAAGGATGCTCCACCAAAACAGATCAAAAATACCGCAAGCACCGAGCATCAGCGTATCCACAGTCAAATAGTCGGAGGTATTTCGCCCTAACAACATAAAGCTGATGAACGCTCCTATTATCATTGCCATTCCAATATACAAAATTCTGGAACGCTTTGCTTTCATAGGTAAGTTGCGCATAATAACAAGCGCTACGATATAAGGCACGGCCCAATACCAGCTTACCAATCCCGTCAGATGCTCAAAAGCAGGATTGATGACCTGATACATCAGTCCAGAATTAATTGTGATGATAAAGACAAAAAAACACAGCAATATCAGTTGGTTTTTAATGCCGCCTTGCGTCTTGTTTTTAAATGTTTTGTTCTGCTCATTCTCCTGCCCCAACGGCAGCATCCAGATGAAGGCTATACCGATTACAAGACAAAGCATCGAGAGGCTTAGCCCGATAAACGGCGACCGGTTCATGGCAAACACGTTGACTGCAATCATCAGCAGATTGGAATAAATCAGAACATCGGCGCAGGATTTAATGCGCTCGTTCTTGGGCGTAAAGGCCCTGAGAAAAAATCCCCATGCCGCCACTGCGCAGCCACTAAAGTATCCGCTGACAATCAGTCCGCTCAACCATAGAGAGGAGGGAGCAAAAAAGAAGGGAACAGAAGCGGCTAAGCATAAGCCCATGCCGCCGAGCATCATGCTTCTGGCGGTCGCTTGTGATTTGACAAACAGACCGCAGGTAAAAAGCCCCGCAAAATGTGCGATAATTGCAGCCAGTATGTAACGGTCGGCGTCTGTTCCACGCAAATCCAGCAGGCTGTATAGCACCTGCCCCTCAAACTGAAACGACAGAATATAGGCAAAGAGAAATGAAAATCCGGCAACAGAAAACCTGCGGGCGTTTATTGGTTTATGGCCGTTCATGTGATAACCTCCTCTCTTGATTCTTTCATTTTTCTATGCCGGTTCGCATTTCAAATCTCATTTTTTCATCTTTAGTTAACAGAACCTTTTTATATCGCCTGAATTATGGTCCAGATTATTCCAAATAACTCATTCACATTCGCCAGACATTTTGAGATAGTGCGATTTTTGGCTCAACGCTTCAAAAATCATCTCAAACACTTCTTTGTAAGCCGGTATGTCGTGGTCTGGTGCGTAGTTAATGCCGTCGCCGGTATTGGGCAAGAACCAGTATAATAACCATTGGAATCAGGATAAGCCGGATGGGCGGCAGGTCTGTGTACATGCCTTTATTGGCAAACTGGCGGATGGCAGTATCGCAACATACCAAACCCTCCCGTGGAATCATCGAGGTTGGCATGGTGGCTCCGGTTCAAAAGGCTCAGTCAACGATACTCATATCAGTTTTGAAATTTGTGAAGATGGACTGACCGATGCCGCCTACTTCAATGCTGTGTATAAAGAAGCAACTGAATTATGCGCCTATCTTTGCAAAGAGTACAAGCTCGACCCAATGGCAGATGACGTGATCATTGGGCATTACGAAGGGCATAAGCGCGGTATCGCCAGTAACCATGCCGACCCCGGGCACTGGTTTCCTAAACACGGGAAGTCAATGGATACTTTCCGTGCCGAAGTTAAAAAGTTGCTGTCAGCAATAGAAGCGCCTACCTCCACCGATCCAAAGAAACTGTACCGAGTTCAAGTCGGTGCATACTCTGTCAAAGCAAATGCTGACGCCATGCTTAAGAAAGTTAAGGCGGCAGGATTTAAGGATGCTTTCATTAAATATTCGTGATAACTATTATCATGCCCGCGGAGCATAAAAACTCTGCGGGCTTTTTTTATTTATAGGTGTATAAAACGCTCCACTTTTCTCCGTATAGCGAGGAGGTGGTTTCTCGTGTTCAATGAACAGAAACTTGAGTTAATGCGTTGCCCTATTGGCGAAGGGCAGAAAATCGATGGTGAAGTGAACTCTACTCCGCATGAGCAAATGCAGCGCGAAGTTGATTATGTGAGAGCGCAGCAAATACTCACTTCTATGCTTGAGAAAGATTTAATTACCTTGTCGGAATTCAACAAGATAACCGAATTAAATCGCAAAACTTTCTCGCCGCTATTAGCCGAGATTATGCCTTGAAATCGTTGATATAACTTCGTTTCAGAGGTAATATGTCACACTGACTAAGGAGGTGAGAATTTGAAAAAGGTAACGAAAATTGCTCAAAACACGGCCAATTTAACCGAACAGACTAAGTTGCGGGTTGCGGCCTACTGCCGTGTATCTACCGACAGCGATGAACAGCTCGAAAGTCTGGATACTCAAATAAAGCATTATAAATCCTACGTCAATGCAAATCCTGAGTGGGAATTCGCCGGGCTCTATTATGATGAGGGCATCTCCGGAACAAAAAAGGAAAAGCGGCCTGAATTGCTTCGAATGATTGCAGACTGTGAAGACAGAAAAATAGACCTCATTGTAACGAAGTCTATCAGCAGATTTGCTCGAAATACAACCGATTGTCTTGAACTGGTTAGAAAACTGCTTAACCTCGGCATTTTTATTTATTTCGAGAAAGAGAACATCAACACAGGGTCAATGGAAAGCGAACTCATGCTGTCAATCCTAAGTGGACTGGCTGAAAGTGAATCGGTTTCCATCGCTGAAAATAACAAGTGGTCGATACAGCGTCGCTTTCAAAATGGCACGTACAAGATATCCTATCCGCCATATGGCTACAATAACGTAGATGGGGAGATGGTCGTTAACGAGCAACAAGCAGAAATTGTGCGCTATATTTTCGCTTCAATTCTATCCGGTAAAAGCACTCACAAAATTGCCGCCGAGTTAAACAACCGAAAAGTATCCACTAAAAAAGGCGGTCGCTGGACAGCAACAACAATCCGTGGAATGGTTGGGAACGAAAAATATACAGGTGATGTAATTTTTCAAAAAACCTATACCGATGTCCATTTTAATCGGCATAACAACAGGGGTGAGAAGGATCAGTATCTGATCAAAAACCATCATGAGGCGATTATCAGTCATGAAGATTATGAAGCTGCTCAGGATATTATCGAACAGCGTGGCAAGGAAAAAGGCTTAGAAAGGCAACATAAAAAATATCAAAACCGCTATCCATTTTCGGGTAGTATCATCTGCGGTCAGTGCGGAGGTACATTTAAGCGCAGAATCCATTCAAGCGGCAGGCATAGAATTGCTTGGTGCTGCTCCATTCATATCGAAGACATCAAAAAATGCTCCATGAAATATGTGCCAGAGTCAGATTTTGAATATGCGTTTGTTACCATGATGAACAAATTTATTTTCGGTCATGAATTCGTCCTCAAACCTTTACTTATCAGCCTGCGTGGGTTGAATTCAGATGAAACTATGGGAAACATTCAGGCACTTGACCGAAAACTTGAAGAAAACGCAGAACAGAGAAATGTACTGGTTGGGCTGATGACCAAAGGTTATCTTGAGCCTGCCGTTTACAATAAGAGCAATAATGAACTGTTGCAAGAGGCAGAACGACTACGCCGTCAAAAGGAATCCATAACCCGATTCTTAAATAACGATTTCCAAAACTTAAGTGAGGTCAGTGCCCTATTGCAATATGCCACCAAGGCATCGATAATGAAGGGCTTTGACGGTGATATTTTTAAACGCTTTGTGGAGCGGGTTGTTGTGTATTCCCGAGCAGAGATTGGATTTGAGCTAAAATGCGGCATTACACTGAAAGAAAGGTTGGTGAGATAAATGAGCCATATACCATTTGGCTACCGTATTGAAAACGGAAAAGCCGTAATTGATAAAGAGGCTGCAGAACAGATAAAAATATTGTTCCAATCTTACCTGAGCGGCGATTCCTTGGCGACAGCAGCTAAGAAAGCTGGTATTGAAGGTTTCCATTCCGGTATCGGCAGGATGCTACGAAATACCCGATACCTCGGTGATGAGTTTTATCCGGCTATAATTGACAAAGACACTTTCAACACTGCCGAAGCAGAACGAATTATGCGGGCGGATAGACTCGGTCGTACCAAAAAGTTTAAACAAGAAAGAGAGGTCGTCTATCCTACCACCTTCCGCATGAAAGAAGGAACAGAGGAATTCGACGACCCCTTCGAGCGAGCGGAATACTCCTATAGTTTAATTGAAACGGAGGTGAACAAGAATGGCAGTCAGTAAAAATGTCACCGTGATACCGGCAAGGAAGCATACTCGCAAGAGCAAGGACGAGGAAAAACCGAAGCTGCGCGTTGCTGCTTACTGCCGTGTTTCCACAGACAGCGATGAGCAGGCTACCAGTTATGACACGCAGATTGAACACTATACCACCTACATACAAGGTCACCCCGACTGGGTACTGGCGGGGATTTTTGCGGACGACGGTATCTCCGGTACCAATACTAAGAAACGCGAAGAATTTAACCGCATGATTGACGAGTGTATGGCAGGTAATATCGATATGATCATTACAAAATCCATCAGCCGATTTGCCCGAAACACACTGGACTGTTTGAAATATATCCGTCAGCTTAAGGAGAAAAACATTCCCGTTTACTTCGAGAAGGAAAATATAAACACCATGGATTCCAAGGGCGAAGTTCTGCTCACAATTATGGCATCCCTTGCCCAACAGGAAAGCCAGTCATTGAGCCAAAACGTAAAGCTGGGTCTGCAGTATCGTTATCAGCAAGGTGAAATTCAAGTCAACTGCGCTCGGTTCCTCGGTTACACCAAGGATGAGAATAAGCGTCTTGTGGTTGTACCCGAAGAAGCCGAAATCGTAAAGCGCATTTATCGAGAATACCTTGAGGGTGCAAGTATGCTGAAGATTGCCCGGGGGTTAGAGGCCGACGGTATCTTAAACGGAGCAGGTAATGAGCGCTGGCACACCAGTAACATTAACAACATTCTACGAAACGAAAAGTACATCGGAGATGCGCTCTTGCAGAAAACCTATACGGTTAATTTTCTTACAAAGAAGCGGGTCAAGAACAACGGTATCGTTCCGCAGTACTATGTAGAGAACAGCCATGAAGCCATCATCCCGCGTGAAGTTTTCATGCAGGTGCAGGAGGAGCTTATTCGCCGCCGTATTGTGCACACAAGCCCGAACGGAAAGACCAGAACTTTCAGCAGCAACCACGTGTTTGCTCAAATAATCATCTGCGGCAAATGCGGTGAGGTTTTTCGCAGGGTACATTGGAACAACAGAGGTAAGAAGTCTATCGTCTGGCGCTGTGTCAGCCGATTAGAAAACACAGGCCTATTCTGCGACGCCCGCACGGTACTGGAAAGTACCATCGAGCAAGTGCTGGTCACCGCCATCAATCAGACGCTCTGCGACAAAGACTCTTTTCTCACTACTCTACGGGACAACATCGCCACCGTTATAAGCCGTGAAAGCGACAAGGCTTTGGCGGATATCGATAAGCGGTTGGAAGAGCTGCAAACGGAACTTTTGAAGCTGGCTACCTCCAATGCCGATTATGATAAAGTCGGCGACGAGATCCACCGCCTGCGTGACCAGAAGCAGAATCTACTGCTTGAAAACGCCAACCGTGATGAACTCAAAAAGCGGATTGCTGATATGAGCACATTCCTAAAGAAGCAGTCCACCGCCCTCGCCGAATACGACAAGCAGCTTGTTCGGAGGTTGATTGATAAGGTCACGGTCTTCGAGGATAAATTCACCGTGGAATTCAAGTCCGGCGTGACGGTGGATGTGGATGAATAGAGTAAAAACGAGCAAGGCACTCTATGAAACATAGAGTGCCTTGCTCTTATTAACATTGGATATCAATAAGTTATTTATTCTTTAACTCAGATTTAATACTTAATAAATTTATCCCCCGGAACGCCACAAATACTGCATTTTTCAGGCTGAAACTTCTCGATATTTCCACAGACAGGGCAAAGATAATAAAAGACTTCTTCTGTATTATCAAGGTTCTCCAGTGCATCCTTGTAAAGACCGGCATGAACCTCTTCCGCTTTCATAGCAAATGTAAATGACATAGCGGCAGCCTTATTACCTTCAGCTTCTGCTTGTTTTACGAAAGGAGGATACATTTCTTTATATTCATAGGTTTCGCCGTTAATCCCATCCTTCAAGTTATCTGCCGTTGAACCAATTTTTCCGGCCACTTCAAAATGCTTTAGTGCGTGAATGGTTTCGGCGTCAGCTGCAGCTCTAAACAATTTCGCTGCATTGAGATTTCCGTCTTTTTCGGCTTTCTTGGCATAGGCTGTATACTTTCTGTTTGCTTCGGCTTCTCCAGTAAATGCAGCCATCAAATTTTTAAGTGTCTTATTTTCACTCATGTTTTTGTCCTCCTCGCTTTTATTAAAAGCTTCTAATAATTTTTTAACAGTTTCTTTTGGGAAACCTTCCGGCTGTTTTTCTCCCAGAAGTGATTGTAAGAATTCCTGAGCGTTCTCGCTTTGTGGCAGCATATATCCCGCTTCACGGATAATATCCTCCGCCATAATATGATTAGATTTTTCGATGGCGACAGCCAGTTTCCCGGGAAGTCCCGCGACTATATTCTCCTGTTCCGACTTGCTGCGCGTCAACGCTTTCAGCGCATCGATAACAGGCTGGGTTTTATTTTGCTGCTTCGGATACTCTTTCGGTACCATTGAAATTGCTCCGGATGGGCAGGCATCCGCACAATCGCCGCAGCCGATGCACTTATCAACATCAATTATACTGTTTTCTGTATCGGTCGCCCCGGTAGGACAGACATAAAGACATAGACAGTCCTTTGTACACAAACGTATATTTCTTACTGCATATTTATCAGCCATTTTTATTGCCTCCCCTCAATCTTTTCAAATTTCCAATTAGGTACCTTGCAAACAGGGCAAACCTCCGGCAGCTTATCTCCTATGTACACAAAGCCGCAGATAGTACAGACATAAACGCCTGTATTCTCCAACATTGCGTCGCCTTCTTTTTGATATCTACTTATAATAGATTTCAAAATCCGAGTTACCTTCTCGCTCCAGACAAGAGCACGGAGCGCACCTCTATCCTTTGCATCAGTTGCCACGGCATTGGCATTTGGGAAGCTCTGCTTAAGGTCCTTTTCAATAAGGTCAAGTAGCTTACTGAAATGCGGGTCTTCGGTCGGTGCTGATACCGATTTAAAATAACCAGCCAGTTCATTAAATAGAGTTGCTTCTTCGGGCTTGTACTGTTTTTCACACCCACGTGCAAGATTCGTGCAAAGTGCACTAACTTCTAAGGGGGACATCTCCTTCATATCTACAGGTGACTCAATTACAGATATCGGCTCCTTTTTCGGGGTCATATCTGATTCTCCCTGTTTCTCAAATTCGGATTTTGTCGCACCACATAGCGGACAGACCCAATCCTCAGGTAGGTCTTTCCACCTTGTACCCGCAGCAATGCCTGCATCGGGAATGCCTTTTGCTTCGTCGTAGACAAATCCACATACGGAACATATGTATTTTGCCATTTCATTACCTCCTCACTTGTTTTGTTCTATATTCACAAGGCATATTTATTAAATGCCTTGCCAATATACATTATCATTGTTTGGAAAAAGCAAATGTGCTATTTTATTCGCCGCACTCATCGTGATGCTGATGCTCGTGGCAGACGGAACCTGTTGTCTTAAGCTCACCCTTCAGATAATTTTCTACAGCAGTTTTCGCGTTACCAGAAGCTCCTACAACAACTTCAACGTTCCTTTCATTAAAAATCTCAACCGCACCTCCGCCCATACCACCGCTGATGATGACATTTACACCGCAATCGGCAAGAAAGTTAGGTAAGAATCCAGGCCTATGCCCGGGGTTAGCAACGGTTTCGCTTTTGATGATTTGATTATTTTCAGTATCAAAAATCATGAAACCTTCGCAATGTCCAAAGTGCTCAGTCACCATTCCATTTTCGCTTGCTACTGCAATTTTCAGCATTTTAGTTTTCCTCCATTTTTTCTAAGATTTTTGCAACCGGCTCAAACCAATTGCCATCGAAAAGCTCTATCATACCCTTGTCACATGCAGCTGAGATTTTCGGGTCAATAGGTAACTTAGTAAGAACCTTTAAATTATGTTTTTCGGCAATTTCTTCAATATGACTTTCGCCAAATATCTGATAATTCTTGCCGTTATCAGGGCATTTGAAATAGGACATATTTTCCACCAGACCGATAATAGGGATATTCATCATCTCAGCCATTTTAACAGCCTTTGATACGATCATGGATACAAGCTCCTGCGGTGAGGTCACAACGATAAGTCCATCAACAGCAATGGACTGAAATACCGTAAGTGGAACATCGCCGGTGCCCGGAGGCATATCAATGAACATAAAATCTACATCGCTCCAAATAACATCTGTCCAAAACTGTTTTACTGTGCCGGCAATAATCGGCCCTCTCCAGACAACCGGATCAGTATCGTTTTCTAAAAGCAAATTTACAGACATAATATCAATCCCGGTCTTCGTTTTAACAGGGAATAAGCCGAACTCACTGCCTTTAGCTTTTTCTTTGATACCAAATGCCTTAGGAATAGAAGGTCCGGTAACATCCGCATCTAGAATAGCGGTATGATAGCCCATTCTATTCATTGTAACTGCAAGCATTGAGGTAACAAGTGATTTTCCGACACCGCCTTTGCCGCTGACAACACCAATAACCTTTTTTACACTGCTCATCTCATGCAGCTTCTCGGAGAAATCTGTTTTTTGTTCTTTTCTTTCTGCGCAGTCCTCCGAACAACTGCTACAGCTTTGATTGCAATTTTCGCTCATAATCTTGCTCCTTTTATTTAGATTACAATTTCACTGCCTGCTGACAGATAATCGATGCTATCCCTCATACCAGCTTTCAGCCTTTTATAAGGCTCGACACCTGTACAATGGCAGGTGTAAAACTTTGCTTTTGTACCCATTAGGTATTTACCAATTCTATCTATCATTTCAGAGTCCTCGTTTCCGCCTGAGCGGCTGGAAAGATGAAATCCACCTATCACATAGCCCGGCATTCGACCTTTTAGCGTGTGAAAATGCTCAAGTATATTTATGATGCCATTATGAGCGCAGCCTGTTACTAATAGGGTTTTCCCGTCTTCCTCTACCACGAGGTTTTGTTCATGTGCAAAGATATCAGCTATCGTTTGCCCCTTATATTCCTTTAGCAAACCACTGTTTGATTTTGGACGCGGCTTTCTTTGGGTAATATTAGAGAATACTTGGATTCCACTGTTAATAAAGAAACGGTCTGAGGTGAGGACAATTTGTTTGTTTTGATTCAGTTCTTCATCAAGACCTATAAAATCCAATTCATCGTTTGGACGGATCGCATAGTGCTTTTCAAAAGCGAGTCGATGTAGAAATACCTCGGCTTTTGTGTTTTCTTTCAAAAAGGTTTTTAGCCCTCCGCCGTGGTCATAGTGTCCATGCGAAATCACAAGAAAGTCAACATCAGCAATATTCACATTAAGCTTTTTTGCATTTTGAAGAAACAGCTCGCTTGCGCCCACATCAAACAATATTTTATGTTTCTTTGTTTCTATATACAGGCTAAGGCCATGCTCGCTGCCAAAGTCTTTTGATATCGAGGTGTTTTCAACCAACGTTTTAATAAGCATGACTTTAGCCACCACCTTTTTCAAAGAGTAGATTCATTGTTTTGTGATAAACCTCTTTAACCGCAATTCCCGATGTGCAGTCTATGTCTACAATGGTTTGACCATTATTTATAGCTTTAACCGCACCTAAGTCAAAGGGTATCCTGCCGATAAAAGGCAGCCCTTGTTTTTTACAAAACTCTTCAATCTTCTCTGTGTTCTCAATGTTAGTATCGTATTTGTTGATACATACCGCTGTCTTTGTTCCGAATTTTGCTGCCGTATTTATAATGCGCTCCATATCGCTGATACCTGATATGGAAGGTTCTGCGACTATCAAAACCATATCCACACCGCTAAGTGATGCGATGACAGGACAGCCTATTCCGGGAGATCCATCAATAATGGCAAGTTCCGCATCAGCTGCCGCAGCCTTCATTTGCTTTTTCACCTCATTTACAAGCATTCCGGAGGTACCACTGCCCATTTTCAGTTGCGCTGTTGAAAATACTTTTTCTCCATCAGAATACAGCATCAATTCCCCGGCCACTGCCGGTTTCATAGTTATCGCTTCCACAGGACAAACATACTCACAAACGCCGCAGCCTTCACATGCGAAAGGATCCACTTTGTATTTTTCATCTATTGAAATAGCATCAAATCGGCAGTTTTGCCTACACTGATCGCATTTAATGCAAAGTTCCGGATCTATCTCTGCTTTTGGCAACCCATAACAGTCAGTTTTTGCAGGTTTAACACTCCATCCGGTAATGAGGTGCAGGTTAGGCGCATCTACATCACAATCCGCATATGCTTTGGCATCAGCAAGCTTTATAAACGCACTTGCTATTGTCGTTTTTCCGGTTCCGCCTTTACCGCTAAGGATTAGTAGTTGTTTCATGCTGCACCTCCTTTGTCACCTTGTTAAGCAGAGAAGAAAACAGTTCTCGGTACTTTTCATTTCTATTAACAGCAATTTTCGCATTTGAGTTCAAGGTTCCAAGTTCATTGTCAAATGGAATCCTGCCTAATATCTTAATATTTTTTTCCAAACAAAACTTCTCAGCAGGATTTTCTCCTTCCAAACATTTGTTAAGAAGCACCCCAAATGGCTTATTAAATAACTTGACCAGTTCGTATACCATATTGAGGTTATGCACACCAAACAATGTCGGTTCAGCCACCAGTATGCAATAGTCCGCATCTTTGATGCTCTCCATCACAATACAAGCGCTTCCTGGTGGACAGTCGATAAATGTCTGCTTATTTACTTCCGAACTTTCCTCAAGTAGCTTTTTTATAATAGGAATACCCGTAGCTTCACCGGTGTTCAATACTCCTGTCCATACCGCCACTTCGCCAGAAACACCTTTTTGCACTTTGCCAATAACCTTTGCTTTCTCTGTTAGTGCCCTTACAGGACAAACCAAGATACAGCCGCCGCAAGAGTGGCACACATCGTCAAAGACAATCAGTTTATTTTTAATATAGGCAAGGGCGTTAAAGTTGCATAAATCAACGCACTTTCGACATCCATTGCATAACTCATGATCAACTTTTGGAATCTTTACTGATATTTCTTCTTCTTGAATTCCTTCAGGCTTAAAAAACAAATGCCCATTCGGCTCTTCTACATCACAATCTATATATGTGGATGCTTTTGCTGCCGCAGCTAAATTCACCGATACCAGTGTTTTTCCTGTGCCACCCTTGCCGCTTAGCACAGCTATTCTCATATTAGTTGCCCCCGTGCCCGTGAAATCCGGCATGAAATTCATCCAACAAAGGTAATTTCCCATCGATAAAAGCATCAATATTATCTTTGGCTGAACCAGTTATGGTTTTACAAATTTTGATTTCAGCGGGTTTTAGCACGTCAGCAGCATTTTCCCCTAAGCGGGGAGTGAGTAAAACATCTGCTTTGTTATCAACTATTATTTGTGCAGCTTTAATCCCGGCGCCGCCTGTGCTTGCCGCCGCACTGTTGTCAATAAATATACTCTCCTTCGTTTCTACATCATGAATAAGAAAATAGGGAGTACGTCCAAAGGATACACATACATTCGACTCCAAGGTTTTCTCATCTACTGGAATTGCTATTTTCATAAGAATCCTCCGTTCTTTTACTAATTCAAAATATATACTCAGTTACCTCAATCCTGCTCATTTGCAAAGCGCCCTCCACGCCTATGCCTATGACAGCCACGACCACAACCATTCCCTAATCCTTCGCAAAGCCGGTATTCGCCACCCTCAATCAAAAGCACCTTTCCATTTACTAAAGATTCAGCCAGCTTTTTTCTGGCCTCGATATAAATGCCTTGAACGGTGCTACGAGCAATATTCATTTGCTTGGCGCACTCTTCTTGAGTGAAGCCTTCCAAATCGATAAGCCTTATGGTTTCATATTCGTCAACAGTCATATTTACATGGTTTTCTGCGTCGGCAGGCGAATCAAGAGGCCCAAATCTATTACTTTCAGGCAAACAGCAAACTTTTCTCCACTTCATCGGTCTCGCCATAATTCATCACCTCCATTCTAATCAGAAATAACCAGAGCGTCCTCCGGTTATTTCTGATGCTCATTATAGGTTCTCCAATTGCTTATCAATAACTTCGAGTCGATCTTGCAACATGGTTTTCTGTTCGTTCAGCAGCTCTTTTTGTGTTTTTGAGGAGGTCTGGTTAAATGCAAATCCTCTACCAAAGCCACGACCGAAACCACGTCTGCAAGCAAGTCCAAGACCTAATCCCATTCCGAGACCAGCTCCGTACTTAACTGCATTAGCACCTGTGCAAAGCCCTAATCCTCTTCCAGTCATTGATCCCGCACCCATTGGGCCGGTTCCGTCTCTTCTCGGCATGTTTTTCACCTCCTTTTAGTTTCTGGCATATGCCATCTATTCTTATTATACCCCGTTTATGGCATATGTCAATAACTTTTGGTAAACGGTAGATAGTGAGTACCCCTATAAAAATTCGCCACTCTGATGAGTGACGAAGATATTTACCTATTTTCTGCATTCCGCAGGCAGCTTTGGCGACCACGGAAGCAGGTCTTCACAGAAACTCCGGTCTGTTTCATCCAGATGCTTCGGGATTTCTGTCAGAAGATATTCGAAGTAATTATAAGGTTTCAAATTGTTTACTTTCGCCGTTTCGGCAATACTGTAAATAATGGCACTGGATTTAGCCCCATTGATGGTATCGATCATTACCCAGTTTTTCTTACCGATACAAAAACCACGGATTGATTGTTCAGCAGCATTATTGTCCATTGGCACTTCACCATCATCCAGGAATGCTTTTAGATATTTTTCCTGATTGATGGAATAGTTAAATCCACTCCATGTTTTGCTTTTTGAAAGAACTTTGCCGATGTGTTCTTTTACCCATACAAAGTAAGCCTCTACCAATGGTTTCACACTGACCTGGCGAAGTTTCAGTCTTTCTTCCGGTGAGAGCTCGCTTAATCGCTTTTCTTCCCGGTAGATTGCCTGTATCTGCTTTAATGCCAGATATGCAAGGCTGCTCTTTTGATCTTTCTCAGGAAGAGCCTTGACCGCTTCATCATATCTACGTCGGGCATGCGCCCAACAACCGGCGATGGTCAGATCGTCACGTTCTTTATCTAAGGTGTGATATACCTGATAACCATCGGTAACACAGACTCCCTTGAAATTCTTAAGGAATTCTCTTGGGTGGCTTGTGTTTCTGGTCTGTTGGTAATCGTATAGGACGATTTGCTTGTCCTGATACATCCTACCCGTACGGTAGACCCACATATAACTCTTAGATCCGGCAGTACGCCCGTCCTTATTAACAAGGACTGGTGTCTCATCTGCCTGAAGTACATGATAATCATAAATCCGTTCATGTAGATAATCATATAGGATTGCCAGATATCGGTCTGCACATTGGATGGTCCAGTTTGCCATATCCTGACGGGAGATGTTAAGATTATATCGTTCAAACTCTTTTTCCAAACGGTAAAGAGGAACAGCATTGACATATTTTCCGTTTATGATAGCAGCTTCCAACGATGGAGATACCAGGCTATTTCTAAGAAGATAGCCCGGATGCTTTGCTTTTATTATGTGATCATCCTTTTTACTGGCATAAACAGCTACGTGATGTTCTTCCACCTCTACTTTAGACGGGGTGAATTTATATCGTTTGTACACTTCATCCGGAAGCTGTTTCCATGCTGATCCGCCAAATTCCTTTCTGAGTTCTTCTTCAGACATGGTATGCTCAATCTTAACGATAGGAAGTCCCTTTAAATCTTCTTCTCGTTTGCCTTTGCGTTTCGTTGGTTTTGATTTTACGGTATCTTCATCTTCGACATCGATCTCGCCTAGGTTGGCAACTGCCTCTGCCTCATTGAAAAACACAATCTGATCGTCTACTTCTTTAAAGGCGATCTGCTGATCGATATCTAGCTTTTCAGAAGACCTGCCATAGCGTTTATGGTTTGCTGTGGCAAGCTGTTCAAGCACCAATTGAAGTTTTTGGTCAATGGACGCAAGCTGTTCCTGATTGGCTAGAAGCAACTGAACCAATACGACCTTATCGAAGCTATTCAGTTGTTCTTCGGTATATTTTATTGCCATAACAGACCATCCTTTCATTAAGTCTATTATAGCGTATTATGCTTTATTTGGCGAATTTCATTTTCTGACAGCTTCGTCATAATGCCTATGGTTGTAAGGCTTTGTGAATCCCGTAATGGAGTGGTAATTAAATGCCTTTCGAAATGTCAAATTTTATTTTTTGATAAATATCGCTTATATATCGCTGCCTGAAGGTATGTAGAAGGCAATCATTTATAGATGATTCTACGTTTTTTAAACGTGTAAAAACAAGATATATTTTCTCTGTTTTGCACAAAGCTTATGTAACATACTCCGGTGATACCGGCTTTACAGACTTCTTCGGGGTTATGGTAAGCCCTTCCATTAGCCAACGGAATTGCTGTGGGGTTAGAACTCTAACTTCTGCAGCATTACGAGGCCATTGATATTGACCAGCTGCGAGGCGCTTATATAGCAGGAGATAGCCATCCTTTTCCCAGACTAACCCCTTTATACGATCCGCTTTTCTTCCACAAAAAAGATAAAGTGTATCAGGCGAAAAAGGATCTATACCGGTTTGCGTTTCTATGATACCAGCCAGACGGTCAATACCGGAACGAAGATCTGTATATCCAGTCACTAGGTAGATTTGCTTAAAACATGTGGCATCATTGAGCATGAGAGATCACCTGTAGTATTGTAGACAGTAGATCTAATGATGTAGCTTCTGTCACATGAATAGAAAAGCCGTTCACAGAGATATCCAGACCTGTACTTGTGCTCGGAGCAGATTTAGGATTCATGACTTCAGCCGGTACCGGCACAATTGATGTTGAAACCATGTCCTTTGGCATGCTTTCGAGACAGGCTTCCCGAACCTTGCGAAGTCTATAGTAATAATCCGCTTTGGTTATGTTGTTTTGTGCACACCAATCGATGACTTTCATTCCATCAGGTCGATTCTGACAGGCACGAACCTGCTCAGCCCATTCCTGCAATCGATAGCGTGTGGCAATCATACTTGTTGTTGAGCTCATAGACTTACCTCCTTGTAAGGAGTCAAAAAAGTTGAGCACTGAACTTTTTTAACCCGGTTAAATAATAAGTCTATTTTCTCAAAAATCTATACAGCGGTCTAGAGTACCCATTATCTACCGCTTACAACTTTTGAGTAATTTCATAAAAAATTAAAAAAAGACTGCCACCCAAGAAATTAAGCCTTGGGGGCAGTCAATAAAGTGACTAAATTCATATGATCCGGTATTTAAATGTGACACTTCGTTTATAAATACATCTATCCTGACCACACAACCTCAAAAACTTCCGAAAAAACATCTAACCTGACCACTCGCGAACGCTGACATCTAACCAGACCACTCGCGGGGCTATGACATCTAACCTGACCACTTGACTATCAAAAAGTGACTTTATGGACTTGTTTCCGCGAAGCGATATTTTCATGTTTTTCGCCTGGTGGGTTTCATACCCATATCTGCTAAAACCCTTGATATATAAGGGTTTTAAGCTCTCTCAATCTTTTACTCTTGTTATCAATACTACGCTCTCCACATGGCTTGAGTGGTCGTTATTGATGTCTTCGATTTAAATTTGAAAGCATACTTGAATTGCAATCTAACTTATATTCTAAAAAATTTATCATTAGCAGATAGCCTTAAAACAACTTCTTCTTCTTTGATACCCATCAAGTCAATACGATCACTTAAAATTGGAAATATATATTGTCCTTCAAAATTTCGTGCTTCGCTTATTATACCTGCAAGTTCTTTCAAATCAATATTCTCCATTTTATCATGAATTGCAAAAACTGGCATGTGATACTTCATTTCAATTATTAAATTAATATGAGCTAAATCAAAACATGTTATCATAGCTTTTTTTATACCAGTCCCTGGTTTACCATTCATACCAATAATTTTAACCGGGAAAGCATCTTCATCTGAATCTTCATTTAAGACAATAGCAAAAGGTTCACCTATGATTTTACTTGTTAGTTCCTTAAAATAATGGCTTAATCTTTCTTCTATCTTACCTTTTTTAGTCTTATCGTTGTTTTTTTCAACCTTTTTACTTAAGTTATTTTCCTTTTCTTGAAATTTCTCAATTATATAATTATAATCATTAATAAAATTTTCAAGTTTAATCTTATTGATTGCATAATCATTATATTTTTCTTCAAACTTATCCTTAAGCTCAACATTAAAGCTGACATAATTTTTTTCATATACTTTTTGCAATTTCTGCAGTTCATCATAAATAATCTTTGATTCCGTTTCCAACTCATTTAAAGTGGTCTGTAGCATTGCAATTCTTTTATTAATCATTCCATTATGAAATTTTTCTAGTTCCTCGAAATCACATAATTGCTTATCTAATACCAATTCTGTTTTTTCATAAATTTGTCGAAGTATTTTGGTATCAACTGCAAAAATTTTTTCTTCTTCTTTTCTTATTTTTTCTTTCATCAACTCTTGTTTAAGGTTAATTTTTGAATATTCAGCTTCTAATTTTTTTAAATCCGATAGCACAGATTGATTTTCACGGATTTTTGTTTCATAGTCTTCTATTACTGTCACTTCGGAATAAGACTTCCTAAACTTTTCTACTTCCTCCTTCATTAATCCTATTTTAGTTTCAAATTCTCTTACTGAGGCTACTCCATTCTTTCTATATATTGCTTCTATATCTTTATCAATACTCTCATTTAGTGATATAATATCTATATTTTCAGACTTAGATTCATCAATCCCAAATAAATACTCATAGATAGCTTGGTACTCGTAATTATTAGTATAAGTACCTAAGAATTTTAGTAAAGCAGCTTCATTTGCATTTTCCAATCTGATAAATTTTGAAACTAGTTGTCTAAACGAAGGTTTATCATTTAAATTGTTAAAGATAATCTTATTTAAATCACTTCTGTATTCAGTAGCGCTTCGAATTGGTTCACCATCTATTAGACTCTTACCATTTTTATACAAAGCCCTTTTAAAAACATGTGTCTTACCATCAATTCTACATGTTAACTCTGCAACTACTTTATTCTTTTCAAGAAATTCCCCAACTATCACATTTTCACCAGTATCTTTTTCCTTATATAAGCTCGATACTGATTTGGCACCTAAACATAGATCTATTATTTTAACTGCTGTTGTTTTTCCTATGTTACTACCACTACTAACCTTATTTGTTTCATCAACAATTAAAGATAAGCCTTTAGGGTTAAAGGTTATCTTTCTTATGATTTCATTAGTGGTTGATTTTGAAACTACTAGGCTTATTAATTGCATAATACTACCTCGTTTCTATCATTAATTTCCTTAATCAATCCTACTAAAAACATCCAATCTATAGTCAGTATGAATATGGAATACTCAATCTTTTGGCTCTTACAATACTTATATAATTCCTCAAAATCCACTTTTCCATTGCTTTCTTTTAGGAAAGATAGAACAATTGCTGATGTGTATATTAGTGAATTTTTTGGGTTTTTTTCATAATCAACTATCATAATGATAAACCCCCATTATAACATAATGGCATCCCCTTCTATAGGGATTAAAAACTTACATTCATAAAATACATAGGCTGTTATAGCATTCAAGTATGTAATCTTTTTATTGGTTTCAATTTTCGACTTTTTTCCAGTAAATATTTGATCATTTATTCTACTCAATAAATTTGAATATATTTTATCAGAGTGATTCTTAATGCTTTCCGTATTATTGATGCTTATCTCCATTTCGGACAAAACATCTAAATATACTTCCCAATAATAATCATATAAATCCCTTCTAATCGCTGGTTCTAATTCTTCTATACAATTTATTGCATCATCAACTATATCATATGAGTCAATATGACACTTTTTTATCTTTGCTTTTAAATTATCAGTGAAATTATTCAGTGAAGTCTTATCCTCAATATCATAAATTTTTGTTTTTTTATTTATAACTCGTGTTACATCATTTTTAATTTTAATCATTTCTTTTATTATCTTGCTGATATCGGATATTTCCATAAGTGGAACATTCGTAACTAAATTTTCTACATTTTCAATATTAAATTCATCACCCATCTTTGACACCTCTATCTTATAGATTTTCTGTTGTCAAATGTTTTAACACTTTTTATATTAAACTGATCGTTACTGCTTATGGATGAATCTTTATTTATCTGAATTTGCTGATTAATCTGATTTTTAATCTTAACACATTCGTCCTTCTCCCTTTTTGACAATAAAAACATAACTATACTTATTACCCCAGCTATTAATGATACAATAGTGTTAATGTTCTCAAATATTTCCATAGAAAAACCCCCTATAAATCATATGTAATAATATCCCTTACAAAACTTTTCTCTTGATGCTAGGAACTAAACTTTTGCTGCTTTAAATGGTTGGTACGGTGACTATACAACCCCAAGTTCAACGTTTAGTGATAGTGTAAGCTATTAGAGGTATAAATTTAGCGTAAGTAATAGATTCTAGTTATAATTGGTATAATTACCTAAGTATAAGCTGATTTATGTCGATTTAATTTAAATTATACTGTCGATATTATTTTTCAACATATTAACAATATCTAATAATATAATATACCATATATTTCTATAATGTAAATATTCATTTATATATCTTTTACATACTCCTAATCTAAAATAACTATGAAGCCTAAATAAACCCTTTGATATGTTCCCACAAACACATACCAAAGGGCAAAATAAGTCGAATTATTAACTTTTGTATTGCACCGTCTCTCAAACCCAGTATTTTCAACCGCTCCAGAACTCTCTTATTTCGACATTAAAACAACTGTTTCGACATGAGTGGAATGGGAAAACTGGTCCACTGCTCTAACCTTCACCAGTCTATAATCCTTCTCACAGAGATATTTTAAATCTCTTGCCAGCGTTGCAGGATCACAGGAAACATATACGATTCTCCTGGGGGACATGGACAGTATGGTATCCAAAAGACTTTGTTCACAACCCTTTCTCGGAGGATCCACAACTATCACATCTGCATGGATATTCTCTTCCGTATATTTTCTAGGTAGCACATCCTCTGCTGCCCCAACCATAAACTCTGCATTGCTGATTGCATTGATGGCTGCGTTCTTCTTCGCATCCTCGATGGCCTCCGGGATTATCTCAACACCATATACATATTTTGCCTTCTGAGCAAGGAATAAAGATATGGTTCCTATTCCACAATACAAATCCCAAACGGTCTCTTCTCCATGAAGATCGGCATAATCTAGTGCGATATCATATAGCTTCTTCGTCTGAACCGGGTTCACCTGATAAAAAGAAAGCGGCGAGATCCGATACTGAATGTCTCCGATTCGATCAGTAATATACGGCTCTCCCCAGAGAGGCAGGATTGTCTGTCCTAATATTACATTGGTCTTTTCTTTATTTACATTAAGACAGATACTCTTCATTCCAGGAATTTTCTTCAATTCATAAATTAGCTCCTCGGTGTGCGGAAACTTCGTCCCATTGATTACAAGACACACCATAACCTCTCCCGTACTGTACCCAACACGGGTTAGAATATGACGAAGTAACCCCTTATGACTTTTCTCATCATAGGGCTCTATGTGATATTTCTCTATAAATGTTCGTAGACATGATATGATGTCCGTATTGACCTTCGCTCCGATATAGCAATGCTGCGTATCAATGATGGAATGTGTTCTTCCTGCATAAAACCCGATTGCAACACTGCCATCCTTATTACGTCCGACAGGAAATTGGGATTTATTCCGGTAATAATAGGGTTCTTCCATTCCGATAATGGGCTCCATCTCGAATTCGGTAAATCCTCCGATTCTGGTCAGACAATTTCTTACTTTATTCTCTTTGTATTCCAACTGCTTCTGGTAATCCACATGCTGTAGCTGACAGCCTCCACATTTAGCCGCAATTGGACATACCGGGTCTACACGAAAGCTCGAAGGCCGGATCAGCTTTACCAGTCTGGCATATCCATAAGTTTTACCGGTTTTCATTACCTGTACCAGTGCAGTATCACCCATTACGGTATCCTTAACAAACAGGGTGTATCCTTCGTACTTACCGATTCCCTCACCATCTGAGCCAATATCATCTATTGTTATCTCTACCTGATCATTCTTTTTTAGCGAGCTCATATTAATTCCAATCCTTCGTTCTATTACATTGCGACTTAATCTATTCAATACCCTTTGTGCTTCTCATAATATTCGATTCAAAGAGCCTCTGGTAACCCATCCATTCCGTCTTCTGATCACCGCTTCCCAATAGTTCCGTTATTGTCTGCATCTTCGCATCCGTATTATCAGCAAAATGCAGTGCTAAAGCTTCGGCCGTAGCAGGCTTCTTCGGTGAACCAAATTCCAATTCTCCATGATGTGCCAGAATGCAATGAAGAAGCTCATTTGACAATTTTGCAGGAAACTTATTTTTCTTTTTGATATAATTGCTGACGATATTAGCCCCTATAAAGATGTGGCCAAGTAACTGCCCATCATTTGTATAATCATTCTCCGGAAATGCGGATAACTCCTCCATCTTACCGATATCGTGAAACAATGCGGCGGTGATTAATAAATCCTTATTCAGTATGGGATAGCTTGTTGTATAATACTCGCAAAGCTTCACTACACTCAGGGTATGCTCCAGTAATCCGCCAACAAAGCCGTGATGCACGCTCTTGGCCGCAGAATGGTTCTTAAATTTCTTAATAAAGTCGGCATCCTCTATAAAAAATGCCTCCGCCAGCTCCTTAAGGTTTGGCTCCTTTATTGCTGCAACATATGCCTTAATCTCCTTGTACATTGCATCAATATTCTTACTAGTTACAGGGAAATAATCCTCGGGATAGTATTCCCCTTCACGGCCTTTATATATCTTACTGATATTGAGCTGAAGATTATCCTGAAAACTGGTTACCCTCGCATCAATATGTACGAAATCCATCGCTTCATACTGCTCTATTTCATTGTTAAAATCCCATATCTTACCATCTATCGTGCCCGTCTTATCCTGTAATATCAATGACACATAGCTCTTTCCGCTTTTACCAGTCAGTGTCTGTTTTGATTTACATAAATAAATTTCGTTCTTGATAATATCGTTCTCTCTTAAATCCTGAATATATCTCATTCCGTCCTAAACCTTTCTAATTCATACATTGTCTCACTTGTCATCAATATTATACCCCACCCCTACAGATATATAAAGCATTATTTCATTTGATTATTTACCCCATGTCAGCGTACACATAACAAATAGAATATATAAAAGGCAGAAGGATTATTGATTGTAGTATAATCAAATAATCTGTTCTGCCTTCTTTATTTATACCATTGTTATCAATTATCAGTCTACTTCTTTACTTTCTCCCTAAGAACAACCGGCAGGTCCATCTCCTTCTCCACATTTCCAGAGGTTCTCTTGATTTTAACCATAATCTGCTCTCCCGGCTCGTACTCGGATATAATATTATTAAAATTATTGGTATTTAAAACGGATGCATCATTGACCTGGATAATAATATCTCCATTGATCACTCCTGCCTCAAAAGCAGGGGAGTTCGACCGCACTTCATTGACATATATACCATTGGATATATCATGTTCCCGTTTGGCTGACTCTGTCATATCTTCGGTTTCTACACCAAAATAGATAAGAGGCTGTTGATTTGCCAGGCGCTCGATAATTGGCTTTACCTTACTTACACCAATAACGGTGTTTAGGTTCTCATTAATATCTTCCTTCAAGGTATGGGTTATGAAGCCAATAACCTCTCCGTTCATATTAACCACAATTCCATCACTATTCTTATTATCTTCAATGTTGGTGTTAAATAAATCCAATTTATTATCTGTGATCGTGACGGAGCTTCCTTTACTGGTTATAATCCCCAACTCCATGGAGCCTGGATGTCCATTTGGACTGCCCAGCGCAATAATTGGGTTGCCTACAGAAATCGAATAGGATTCTCCCATCTTTACTACCTTTAGGTTTTCTAAAAAGGATATTGGGATGTTCGTAAGGGAAATAGCCAGAACCGCCATATTAATCTCTGTATCATACTCCAACAGGGTAGCATCAATCGAAACCGTATCTGTAAATTTAATTGTAATTCTATTCGTATCCTTAACCCTGTCCAGGCTAACTAATATGAGCAACTCCTTACTATTATTACCAATAATGACCCCAGTGGTGCTTATGGTTCTTTCCACCGGATTACCAAACCAATCCGTTTCGTTGATAATACTGTTAACGCTCACCAGGGACTTATTGGTCTCATAGGCAACTAGCCTCAGCTTCTCATACATATTAACAAAGTCATCCAAATCCGCTTCGATGCTTTGTTCTACAATAATCGGATCTCTTTTCTCATCATCCGGAGCATCACTATCAGTGTTATCCGATGTCTGCTCCTTCGAATCATCCTGTTCTTCAGAATGATCTGTCGTTTCTTCCACCTTCGGTGTAGGGCTTAACTTGGGAGTCGTCGTTGGTACTTCCTTATTCTCATTAGGATCCGTGGTTGGAAAAACAATCGGAGTCTTAGCTTCCTCATCCTTATGTAACAATTTATACAATTTAGGTTCAGTGAGCACAAATGTAACTGCAGCAATTACTCCAAATAAAATTGACATAATGACCGTCATTATAAGAGGGAGTAACCATTTCTTGATTTTTCTGCCTTTTCTCTCAATTACCTGCTCTTTAATAAATTCGAAGTCCTTATTGTCTTTTTCACCCTCAGACATTATAAATCTCCTTATATAAAAGTCGGTTATTATCTAAGTTTTTCAGTAATGCTCATAGTTTTCTATAGGTGATGCATAAGTCCTATTTTATCACGAAATTATGAACATACTATGAATTTTTTGTAAACAAAGTAGTCGTTTTTTCGACAGAAGCTCCCTGTATTCCCTTCAAAATTTAACTATTTTATGGTTTTATTTTCATACAACTTACGGTAAAATAGAGATAGAGTCCGCAAGCAAATTGTGGATAACATTGATACTGAGCATTTTCATAGAAAGGCATATTAATAAGATGAACGAAAAAGCATTAAGAACTCTTGAATTTCATAAAATTATTGATAAATTAGTAACTTTAGCTGGTACTGTTCATGGAAAGGAGCTTTGTGCAAAGTTACTACCCAATGAGAATTTGGCTACCATCCAGCAATTGCAAAAAGAAACTACGGACGCACTATCTCGAATTCTGAGAAGAGGCAGTGTATCCTTTAACGGTATCCATGATATCCGCCCCTCCATCATGCGCCTGAAGGTTGGGTCCGCATTAGGAGCAGTGGAGCTTCTTCATATTAGCTCCGATCTGGATGCTACACTACGGTTAAAAGCATATGGAGGATATACGGGCAAGGACAACGAAGAGCAAACAGAAGACTCTCTCACAGAGTATTTTGTAAATCTCGAGCCTCTGACTCCCTTGAACAATGAAATAAAGCGTTGCATTATTTCCGAGGAGGAGATTGCAGATGATGCAAGTCCTGCACTTAAGACGGTCAGACGCTCCATTCGTAATACCAACGACCGCATCCACAGTGAGCTGTCTTCGATATTGAATTCCTCCCGTACCTTGCTTCAGGAAGCAATTATCACCATGAGAAATGGCCGTTATTGTCTGCCAGTACGTGCCGAATACAAAAATCAATTTCCGGGTATGATCCATGATCAATCCTCTACTGGCTCCACTCTATTTGTGGAACCGATGGCAATTGTACGCCTGAACAACGAGTTAAAAGAGCTCTCGATTAAAGAGCAGGAAGAAATTGAGAAGGTATTAGCAGACCTGAGTAATCAGGCTGCAGAATATGCCGAGAGCTTGGAATATAACTTTGCAACATTATCACAGCTTGATTTCATATTTGCCAGAGCTTCTTTATCAAAGCTTATGAAAGGCTCTGAACCCAAATTTAATCAGGACGGTATTCTTAATATTAAGAAGGGTCGTCATCCATTAATCGATGCAAAGAAGGTAGTTCCCATTGATATCATGCTGGGCAGAGATTTTAACATGCTGATCATAACCGGTCCCAATACCGGAGGTAAGACGGTCT
This sequence comes from Variimorphobacter saccharofermentans, assembly GCF_014174405.1. GTDB lineage: Bacteria > Bacillota > Clostridia > Lachnospirales > Lachnospiraceae > Mobilitalea > Mobilitalea saccharofermentans. Next base: position 3,828,045 of record NZ_JACEGA010000001.1, read on the forward strand.
CTCTTAAGACGGTGGGATTACTTACCTTAATGGGACAGGCAGGTCTTCATATTCCAGCTTTTGACGGTTCGGAACTGGCTGTCTTTCGAGAGGTGTTTGCCGATATCGGTGATGAGCAAAGTATTGAGCAAAGCTTAAGCACCTTTTCCTCCCACATGACGAATATCGTGAAGATTCTTGAGTCTGCTGATGAGAACTCACTTGTTTTATTCGATGAACTGGGTGCGGGTACTGATCCCACAGAGGGAGCAGCCCTTGCTATGTCTATTCTGTCCCATCTCCACAAGAGAAGAATTCGTACCATGGCTACGACCCACTACAGTGAATTGAAGGTGTATGCTTTGTCAACAGAGGGTGTATCCAATGCCTGCTGTGAGTTCAATGTGGAAACCCTTCGTCCGACTTACCGTCTACTAATCGGTATCCCTGGTAAAAGTAATGCCTTTGCCATTTCCTCAAAGCTCGGTCTTCCGGATTATATCATTCAGGATGCTAAAGATTTGATCGGAAAGCAGGAAAAGAGTTTCGAGGATCTGATCAGCGATCTGGAAGCAAGTCGTATTACCATTGAGAAGGAACAGGAAGAAATCTCGAGATATAAAGAGGAAATCGAGCAGTTAAAGAAAAATCTGACACGTAAGAATGAATCGATAGAAGCTAACCGTGACCGACTTTTGAAGGAAGCGAAAGAGCAGGCAGCAAAGATATTACAGGAAGCAAAGGAATACGCCGATCAAAGCATTCGCCGCTATAATAAATGGTTACAGGATGGCGGCAATATCAAGGATATGGAGGCAGAACGCAGCTCGCTGCGCGAACGCCTAAGCGGTAACGATATTACTAATACAAAATCAAAACAGAAAAGTAAAAAGTCTGCTACCTCAGCCAAGGACCTGCGTATTGGTTCTTCTGTCAATGTAATCAGCTTAGGTCTGAAAGGAACGGTAAGTACGCTTCCCAATGCCAAAGGGGACTTATTTGTACAGATGGGTATTCTCCGTTCCCAGGTTAATATCAGTGATATTGAACTCATAGAGGACGAAGACATCGTTGCTCCTGGATATAGCAAAACACAGAGTGGCAAGATAAAGTTGAGCAAATCCGCTTCCATTCATCCGGAGATCAATCTGATCGGAAAGACTGTTGATGAGGCACTTCCTGAGCTGGATAAATATCTGGATGATGCCTACCTTGCACATTTACCGCAGGTAACCGTAATTCACGGAAGAGGAACAGGTGCACTGAAAAATGCTATCCATGCGCATCTGAAAAAGCTTAAGTACGTTAAAACATTCCGGGTCGGAGGCTTTGGTGAGGGCGACCACGGTGTAACCATTGTAGAGTTTAAATAAACGATTACTGTCTTTATACAATACCACACGTAAAGGAGGTTCCTATGATATCCAAGCAAAAAATATTAATCGTTGATGACGATGTTAATATTGCAGAGCTGATTTCCTTATATCTTACAAAAGAATGCTTTGACACCTTGATTGTAAATGACGGGGAAGCAGCCATCCGCGAGTTTAGCTCCTATCAACCGAATTTGGTTCTACTAGACCTCATGCTTCCGGGAATCGATGGTTATGAAGTATGTCGAGAAATACGAAAAACCTCATCCGTACCGATTATCATGCTCTCTGCAAAGGGCGAAATCTTTGACAAAGTCTTAGGTCTTGAGCTGGGTGCTGATGACTATGTTATTAAGCCCTTTGATTCCAAAGAATTAGTTGCCAGAGTCCGGGCCGTTCTACGACGATTTCATCCCACTCCGAAGGAAGTGGCGGAACAGCCCACACCGACTGGAGAATACGTTGCTTATCCAGATTTAATCATTAACTTAAGTAATTACTCCGTACAATACTATGGAGACAATATAGAAATGCCACCGAAGGAGTTGGAATTGTTATATTTCCTAGCCTCTAACCCCAATCAGGTATTCACAAGAGAACAGCTTCTGGATCATATCTGGGGATATGAGTATTTTGGGGATACCCGTACTGTGGATGTTCACATAAAGCGTCTTCGAGAGAAAATAAAGGATCATCAGGATTGGAGCTTATCCACCGTCTGGGGAATCGGATATAAATTTGAAGCTAAGGGCGGTAAGAAATAAACACACGAAAGGTAGGTTAAGGACATGAAGAAAACACTATGGTCTCGACTCATAATATGTTATCTTGTTGCGGCAGTCATGGTTTTTCTGCTCCTTAATACCTATGGTATGAAGCTACTGGAGAAGCGTCTTAAGAAAGATAAATTTGATCTTCTTTACAAAGAAGCAAAGTTGATTTCATCAGAATATCTGGATTACTTTCATAACCCAGATCTAACCCTTGAGAACTTATCTACTCCTTTACAGTCCATTCAGAATTTTCTGAATATCCGTGTATGGATCGTAAACCCAAAGGGCATGATTCTCGCCGATTCATCGGATGCGGGAAATGCCGAATATAAAAATGTCTATGATATGGATCCCATACTATTAGAAAAAACAAGCTCTGAGAATAATTATTTTGAAGGCATATTCAAGGAGCCCATGATTTCTGTAACACAATCTGTAATCTATAACTATAAGGTCAGAGGCTATATTATCCTACATACACCGATGAAGACAGTTACGGATGAATCCACCTATTATCTGGACGTAATCAATATATGCTTCCTTGTCTTCCTTCCGATGCTATTGGTACTATTCCTCTATATCTATAATATAACAGCCAGACCACTTCAGAATTTAATGAAGGCTGCCAAAGAATACAGCCTGGGTAACTACAATTATGCTCTTGTTCTAAAAGGCTTGAGCGAATATCGAAACCTTGGTGCTGCCCTATCCTATATGGCAGGTGAAATAAGCAAGCTGGATGATTACCAGAAGAAATTTGTCGCAAATATTTCCCATGATTTTCGTTCTCCGCTTACTTCCATCAAGGGGTATGTAACTGCAATCATGGATGGAACAATCCCCTATGAGATGCAGGAAAAATATTTGAACATAATTTTATTTGAAACAGAACGCCTAACAAAGCTAACTTCCAATTTACTGGAGCTGAATAGCTTTGATAACCATGGAGCATTACTTGATATAGTTTCCTTTGATATTAACCATATTATCAAGAAAACGGCTGAAAGCTTCGAAGGAGCTTGTAGGGATAAGAAAATAACGCTGAACCTGGTCTTTTCTTCAAAAGAGACCTTTGTCGATGCAGACATGGGTAAAATCCAACAGGTATTATACAATCTAATCGACAACGCCATTAAATTCAGTCACAACAATTCCAAGATCAAGGTTTCCACAGAAGAAAAAGGCGAAAAAGTATTCGTGTCCGTCAAGGACTATGGAATCGGAATTCCCAAGGAATCCATTAAAAAGGTCTGGGAACGTTTCTATAAGACGGACCCCTCCCGTGGTAAGGACAAAAAAGGAACCGGCCTTGGTCTATCCATCACCAAAGAAATCATTCAAGCTCATAACGAGAACATCAATGTAGTCAGCACCGAAGGTGTTGGCACCGAGTTTGTGTTCTCTCTGACACGGTCAGCTGAGTAAAGGTAGACTGTGGTATATGCAATTTTTTGATTTTCTTAATCAATTCTAGATTAATCATTTTATCACGGCTCTCTCGCGAGAGCCGACACGATAATGTTTACCATATGCAATCACCGGTCATATTTCAATCCACGGCTCTCTCGCGAGAGCCGACTTAAAATTTCCGTCAAGTTTTCCAGTTGTACAAATTTCAATCCACGGCTCTCTCGCGAGAGCCGACTTAAAATTTCCGTCAAGTTTTCCAGTTGTACAAATTTCAATCCACGGCTCTCTCGCGAGAGCCGACATGTGCTGGAATAATACCAATTACTTCATATTGTATTTCAATCCACGGCTCTCTCGCGAGAGCCGACTCGAATGATGCATCGAGAATTGATTGAGGTATTTGATTTCAATCCACGGCTCTCTCGCGAGAGCCGACGTCTAAAATTCTTCTCCTTACTGTGCCCCTGCTATTTCAATCCACGGCTCTCTCGCGAGAGCCGACAAAGCCAAAGGTAAACGCTGTAATATCTGTCTGATTTCAATCCACGGCTCTCTCGCGAGAGCCGACATGTTGATACACTTTTCTCAATGTAGATACAGTCATTTCAATCCACGGCTCTCTCGCGAGAGCCGACAACTTATCGCAATCCTTGATTTTCTCGTATTCCGATTTCAATCCACGGCTCTCTCGCGAGAGCCGACAGGTTGGGGATTTAGTAACAACGATGGCAGACATAATTTCAATCCACGGCTCTCTCGCGAGAGCCGACGGTACCCGGAGCAGTTTCAAAAAGCAATGGAATATATTTCAATCCACGGCTCTCTCGCGAGAGCCGACATATCAATACTGAGTACGCCCCACTTGCTAAGAAATTTCAATCCACGGCTCTCTCGCGAGAGCCGACCAGATAAGAGCGGTCATTACCTTGTAACTTATCATATTTCAATCCACGGCTCTCTCGCGAGAGCCGACTTAGATAGATTGGAGGAATTGATATGACATTATATATTTCAATCCACGGCTCTCTCGCGAGAGCCGACGAACAGAGCTTATACAGAGAAAAAAGAGTTAAAAATTTCAATCCACGGCTCTCTCGCGAGAGCCGACAAACAATGGACTATCAAAAATTTTTAAATAACAAATTTCAATCCACGGCTCTCTCGCGAGAGCCGACATTACATAAGCAGATTAGGAAAGATAGCACAATATTTCAATCCACGGCTCTCTCGCGAGAGCCGACGACCAGAAAGAGGTTATACATCTGTGACGAGATAATTTCAATCCACGGCTCTCTCGCGAGAGCCGACCTTGTTTATCCGTATGATGGCACGGGCAACGCAACATTTCAATCCACGGCTCTCTCGCGAGAGCCGACGCCAAATATGGCTGACCTGACACTTACAATCGAGATTTCAATCCACGGCTCTCTCGCGAGAGCCGACGTATTATATCAGCAGATTAAACACACGTTATCAATTTCAATCCACGGCTCTCTCGCGAGAGCCGACTATATAACTGCTTTACACTAGCTGAAAAGTAATAATTTCAATCCACGGCTCTCTCGCGAGAGCCGACAATATTCTTTTGTTATACCATAGTTAGTGTTAAAAATTTCAATCCACGGCTCTCTCGCGAGAGCCGACCACAGCGTGGTATTAACATAGATGCGATAAATAATTTCAATCCACGGCTCTCTCGCGAGAGCCGACATGGACTTTGCCTATTATGAATTATATAACTTTTTATTTCAATCCACGGCTCTCTCGCGAGAGCCGACATTAAATCCATACAGGTACGTGTACCAGACGGAATTTCAATCCACGGCTCTCTCGCGAGAGCCGACCCCAAATGCATGGTATTACACAAGATGCAGTAAAATTTCAATCCACGGCTCTCTCGCGAGAGCCGACGCGGTTAAGCTCACAGCCCTGTAAAACTATATCATTTCAATCCACGGCTCTCTCGCGAGAGCCGACTTAAATCGTCTTGTTTCTTGCAGCTATCAACCTTATTTCAATCCACGGCTCTCTCGCGAGAGCCGACAGCAACTAATTCAGGATCAAAATCCATATTTCGGAATTTCAATCCACGGCTCTCTCGCGAGAGCCGACCGGTCTGTTGCATTACGAATGCATAGCGGAGCTATTTCAATCCACGGCTCTCTCGCGAGAGCCGACTGTTAAAATAATAAAATTAGGAGGTAATAAAAAATATTTCAATCCACGGCTCTCTCGCGAGAGCCGACTTGAATATATCTTCCGAGGACAGAGCCATTGGGATTTCAATCCACGGCTCTCTCGCGAGAGCCGACTCTGCATAGCTTTTGGATTAAGGCATAACCTATCCATTTCAATCCACGGCTCTCTCGCGAGAGCCGACATATATTGATCCATCTCCAAGATCACCATTGATTATTTCAATCCACGGCTCTCTCGCGAGAGCCGACTATGTATGTAAGATTATTATCATTATATTTATCAGATTTCAATCCACGGCTCTCTCGCGAGAGCCGACATACATTCATTTGATTTTGTTAGATCATATATCGATTTCAATCCACGGCTCTCTCGCGAGAGCCGACCAAACTGCTGGCAAACAAACACCGGCAATACCGATTTCAATCCACGGCTCTCTCGCGAGAGCCGACTTTATCAGATTGGAGAGTGATAAACGTGACAAGAGATTTCAATCCACGGCTCTCTCGCGAGAGCCGACGTTGTAATTTGCAAGTCTTTCCATTCTGAATCATCATTTCAATCCACGGCTCTCTCGCGAGAGCCGACCCGAATGCATATTGCATTTTAAATGGCGACTTAATATTTCAATCCACGGCTCTCTCGCGAGAGCCGACCATAAAGTGATAACAAGAACCTCCTTGAATATACATTTCAATCCACGGCTCTCTCGCGAGAGCCGACTTACAATTATTTTATAATGGCTAGTTGACTTTTATTTCAATCCACGGCTCTCTCGCGAGAGCCGACGATATACTTTAATCAAGATAAGATATAGTCAATTATTTCAATCCACGGCTCTCTCGCGAGAGCCGACTCCTTATTACCTCCAATTATAATATATTACCGCATATTTCAATCCACGGCTCTCTCGCGAGAGCCGACAACACATGTCTCCTCACCATGATTAACTATATCGGATTTCAATCCACGGCTCTCTCGCGAGAGCCGACGAAGAGATATATGAGATACTTGGATATAAATAAATTTCAATCCACGGCTCTCTCGCGAGAGCCGACAGTTTAATGAATACAATATATAGATGTAAAAATCATTTCAATCCACGGCTCTCTCGCGAGAGCCGACTGGAAAATCATATTTGAGTAAATCGTACGCAGAAATTTCAATCCACGGCTCTCTCGCGAGAGCCGACGTGCTTGCTTTTCTGTTATCTGTTTTCCATTGCATTCTATTTCAATCCACGGCTCTCTCGCGAGAGCCGACAATAAACCATTCAAAGTATTAGGACACTCAACAATTTCAATCCACGGCTCTCTCGCGAGAGCCGACGCTTAAAGCCTATTTATACACGCTCTAACGTGTTAATTTCAATCCACGGCTCTCTCGCGAGAGCCGACCATCTAAGCCAAATTTTAGTTTAGTAGCTAAATGATTTCAATCCACGGCTCTCTCGCGAGAGCCGACAGCAAAACTTAACAAACTCACTTATAAAGTAATATTATTTTTTGTATACGTTATACATAAATATCCATAGTATAATGTTTCATCACCTAACAAAGGTAGATTTTAATACCTATTTTCAGGTGCGAATCCTCCGGCATTATTATGTAAGCATAACATTCGCACTAACATCAAATTATTAGAGGTCCTTCCATATCAAAAGATTTTTTCGCTCCAATATGTATAATCTTACTTTTATAATTATTTCCTAAGAAGTAAAATCTCAAGCTATCCTTTTCTTTGTCGATTATTTTCTCTAATATATCTTGAAGTTCCCTACATTGTGTATAATCCATGATACATTCAAATACAGAATTTTGTACACGTTGGCCATGGTTTACACATTGTTTAGCTACCTTTCGTAGCCTTGTCTTACCTGCATTTGATTCTGTATTAACATCATATGTTATTAATACTAGCATTCTTCACCTACTTCCAAAGAAATGGAGGATATTCATCCAAATCGCCACGAATATATCTTGCTAAAAGCATAGCCTGAACAAATGGAACCATACCCCATTCAACTTTTTCATTAAGAAATGGGTGTGTTATCACTTCCTGCTTTCTGGATTGCCATGCTTTTAAAACACATTTCCGCGTGTCATCATCCATTATAATTGCACCATCTTCTTTTTGAGTAAAACCTTTTGGATTTATCTCTCTTTTATTAATCATTGATAATACAAAACGATCAGCATAAACCGCTCTCAATTCTTCCATTAAGTCAAGAGCCAAAGAAATTCTACCTGGTCGGTCAGTATGCATAAATCCAACATAGGGATCTAACCCAACTGTTTCAAGCGCACTAGCTACATTATGAGCTAGCAAAGTATATACAAAAGATAACATGGAATTTATATTATCCATCGGAGGTCTCTTATTTCTTCCACTAAATTGAAAACTATCTTTTTGTTGCAATATTAAATCGTCTAGTACGCCAAAGTATCGGTTTGCTGCAGCTCCTTCCAAGCCTCGTAATTCTTCTTTACTTTTACACTCTTTTATAAGTTCAATAGCATTTAGCAATATCTTTGACGTTTTCTTCAACTTTTCAATATCAACTCTCTGTGGATAATCTCTTGTAGCTCGTTCAAGCACACTTCTTGAATTGTATACCTTTCCAATTACTATATTTTTCGCTATCTGCAGACTATCAGTTTCATTCTCTGATATACGATATTGTGTCTTTCTCAAAATTACATTACCATGTACCTCTCCAACCACTCTGGCCATAAAATTTCCGTTTTGTGACATAAAGGTTAACGCTATGTTTCTTTCTGAACATGCTGCCATCAATGCTGGGCTTGCACCGGTATATCCAAAAGAAACAATACTCTCCAGATTGTGTAATGGCATTCGCATTAACCTTTCTTCATCTCTAAGTATCACAACATTTTCACCATCAAGCGATAAATAGGTATCCGGAGAAGTTACATACAAAGTATTTAATAATTTCTTCATTACTCCTCCTTTATTATCCCATCAATGTATTCTTTTACTGTCAATGTTTTATAAAGCTTAGGCACACATAAATCTGTTAAGGAGCAAGCTTTACATGCTTTTGATGGTTTTACCTTTGGTGTATATTGCTTATGATATAGCTCATGCATTTCCTGAAATAAACGGACTACCTTATTTCGTAATTCTTCATTAAACTCGATTTTCTGCCTGTGTCTTGTCTCTCCATAATATAGATATCCTACATCTATGTGACAAAGCATCATTTCTTCTATGCACATAGCCTGAGCACAAAGTTGTAATGCATCCATGTCATCTTCTTTAGGTTTACCATGTTTATATTCAACAGGAATCGGAAGGTAGGTTCCTTCTCTTCCGTGTATTGAAACACCATTTTTGTTCTCATGGAATTCAACCACATCACATACACCATTAATCCCAAGGATCCTTGAGTAAACAGGCATCCCACGTGATATAATAACTTTCCCTCTTTTCTCATTAAAATCGTCTTTATGGGCACTTTCATGCAATATATTACCTTCAACAGTTCTGACATTTTCTTGCCATTGCTGCTCAATATGTATCAGTGCCCATTGCCGTCGGCAAAAAGCAAAATGCTGAATTCCTGATAGCATGAGATATTCTTCTTCATTATATTCCATCATATTCTTCAGGTACTAACCCCTCCAAATCATTTCTTATAATATTATAATCTTTATAGCTTTTTGGTATTTTAACTCCCTCTTTTACCCTAAAACTAATTGTATTATGTACCTTTGCAGATGAATACTGGCCAATGGGAGAATTATGCTTCCACCAATATAATTTACATACCTCCATACTACCATCCGGTCTCGCTGAAGAACTATCATTAATAAAAAGTCCTCTTAATGCTTCTTTGATCTTTTCAGCATCTTCGTCACTGAAGCCTGTTTTGCAAGCCAACTGATGATTAATGCTTCCCTTAATTACATACATACCAAAATCTATCCTGTGCTTCATACCCATTGTATCTGAAGATTTACCCTTGTCGCTTGGCTCACTATTCACACTCTTTGTAATTTGTATGCTAGTAATATCAACTGGTGACACACTGACAGCCGGATGAATAGAAACAGGACCTCTCACACCAACGGAAACATTATTATCTTTGAATGCAAATACTTGTCCAAAGCATCTTACATCAAACCATTTCTCACATGCAGCCTTTGCATACTGTTCTTTATCCTTCAAAGCTTTTTCCAGTGGTTCATAGTTTTTAGCACGCTCACTTAAGCTTTTATACCCATCTGTGCATCGATCATCCGATTGTACAAAAATCTCTTCGCCCATATCCTGAAGACGATTTCTAATTTTTCTTTTTATACATACATCTGATATCTCACCAAAGCCTTCATAATTCTCTCTAGGACGGTTACCATTCAATGGGTCACCATTTGGATTTGCATTTTTTACTGTTACTATTACCATAAAATCAATCTTGTTTGTAAATTTACTCATTATCATTTCCCTCCTCATTTTCATCATCATTCATAGCAACATTATTTTTGTTATAAAATACACTGGATTGGCAATGAAAACCTAAAAGATACATACCATCAAGAGGATCATCTTTCTTAAACTCCTCCTTATCAAAAAGATCATATATTTCGTTTAATATCTTCTCATATTTAATTTTTTGACTATTGCTCTTTAGTTTATTAAAATATGGTTGTAGATTATCTTCAATAGTTGCCCATGTTGTAAATGGTCGATTTCTAAACTGCTGCATATATCGTTTTGCGTTTGTTTGACGTTTCTCATCTTTCTCGTATGTAAGATACTCTACACGATTGGCTACTGCTAGTAACCTTCCATATAAATAGCTTCTATCCCTTTCTTTATCATCTAATGCCATATTCCAATCCTCCACATTATATTTTCTATCTTTCTTGATCAAGGCGCAGGTCGTATTCAATACTCTCTTCCAGTTTCCCGTACTAAATGCCATAGGTCTAGATGCATTCTGAATCGCAGATCTGATTATATCCTTTGGTATGTCTCTTTTATCGAGAATACATGGCAACAATCGTTCAATTGTTGCTTTTTTTAATTCGTCCTTTACATTTAATTTTCCATTCTGTTCGGTTCCAAAGGACGCCAATACTATACTCTCAATACTAGGCGCACCAATATAAGTTGCTTTAGAGCCATCTTTTTTCCAGTATTCATGTTCCCAGATACAAGTCTCATGCCAATATTTCAATCGCTCATAGAAATCTGAGCTCTTGATTTCACGGTAATAATTGATAGAAAGTCTACCTGTTGTAGCTGCATCTACAGATATAATATGTATTGTTGCTTCAGTATCTAGAAGTCCTTTATAGCTATCTATGGTCTTATTAAATGCATTAGCGTAACTATAGCCAATATCTGTTTCACTGGTTATCCGCATCATCTTATTGGATATTCCCTGAGTACTATCCAAAATATTAGGTATAGCCTTATCGTTCTTGTCCCATACGACTAAAGAGATTCCATATCTTGTATAGCCTTGTCTTTCGATTAGCCATCTTAAGACATTATGAGCCTTCTGTGATGTCAAATATCCCACCGACAAAGCCTGTTCCTTTTTGGCAAACCGCCCCCGGTAAGTAAAGCCATACTCATCATTAGCTGAAATTAATTTTGCTTTATCTGCGGCATGCCTTACTTTAGCAGGGTGCTTATAGGAACAAGGTATTTCCTTCCCACTAACATAGCATAAATCCAGTCCTTCTTGGCTTGATAAAATATAGTCTATGTAACTGTCATAGACATCCCTGTCCTTCCATATTGCTCCTTCGTCGTAGAGATTAAAATCCTCAATACGGAAACGGACAAATAGATCTGATGCTGCTATATTCTGTACTTTCTTATGGTCATCGAGAAGTCCGTTTGGAGATAATGAAATTATTCCTTGTGACAGCAGATCGTTAATTAGGCATCCTCTTTTCAGATATTGAAATATTGCTGTTACCTTATAATGGCTCTGTTCAGAATTGCACCATTTTTCTAGTTGAGTAATGTATTGCTTATAACACACTTCTGCATTTGCTTTATTGCTATACATAGCATAATCGCCCGCAATATAAATTAACTTGTCACAAAGTGGATGTGGTGCAATGCCACTAGATCGTGTACCTGAATCCTCGGTAACAGGTATAATGGTAATTGCATCACTCTTAGGTACCTCTTCAGCACGAATGAAATTACCATGTAAGTCAACCACTACTTCGACCTGTGCGTTTTGAGTGGAGTGAGCAACTGGAAGAAGTAATGTACCATCATCCTGCTCTTTTCCTACTAAATGACTACAATTATCATAGGTTTCATAAAGTGCATTCATCCATCCCAATCAAATCACCTTCTTCCGTAAATTCATCTAAGCCAATAAAATTCCCTTCTCCAAAATGCTTCATCTTCATATCACCAACAATTCTTCTTATCGTACAGTCCTCCGGTCGAATGAATTCGATAATTCCTTTCTTCATTACTGGAGTCCAAAGCCTGATTGTCATATGACCTTTTTCTGCTTCTGTGACTGCTTCATCTGCGTAAGTAATTCCATGAAGCATCAATCCAAAGCTTAGTTCATCGATATTATCGTAGTGTCCTTTCCCACTGGAGAATTCACAGGGTTCAACATATGCTTGACATTCTCTTGTACCAAGATAAATATCCCTGCGTCCTCCTCGCTCCAGCATACGTTTTGCAATATTATGATGTTTATTCTCATTTCTGTCATTTACTAAATCAGGTCTATTTTCGTTCCATTCAAAGTGAGCTTTTACCTGATACTCTACGTCTTTCAAGTATGTATAGATTGATAGTGTATTTCCTCCAGTAAAGTTTATCGGCCGAACTCCCTGAGATTGTGTTTGAATAGGCTTAATAATCCTTACCTTATCAATGAACCATTGTATAGTAGGCTTCCAGTAAATGCTCTCACACACTCCTTTTAATGCTTGATAGGTTGGGATTTGATAAGTAAATTTCTCCCCTCCCACTCTTGTGACTGGATCTGAAAAAAGTGCATATTTTCCATAAACCTTAAATTCAATGCTATTCTCCTTCATTATCTCACCTCCTTTTAAATTAATAAAAAATTCATATCTTTATCTAATGTAATACCTGTCTCTTTTGAATAGAAACCTTCCGCAAGTGCATATATTCCATAATTTAATAACGGTTTAATGCATTGCATAGTGCACAACTGTTCATAGTCTTGTTGAAAAATATTTATCGTATAGTTTTGTACTCTCTTTATCGCACTTTTTACTTCTTCCATAGATGAATTCCCATTAAGAATATTGATTAATTCAACTGCTTCTTCATTATATGGAACTATAATATCTTTTGTATTATTCACAATCACTTCAAATTCTTCTCCAGCAGTCTTGAAAGCCTGATTTAGTATCATCTTAGGATATTTTCTTGAGTTAGTATAATAAGCTTTGATTCCTGTTTCATTCGATGAAAGAAGATCAAGTAGGTTTGTATTTCGATCTTTAATTCGATAATTCATTTCTTTATTGATTTCCTTAAAATATCTTTTATAGAAATTATCCATAGCCGAAGGAGACAGCAAGTCTCCAGAAAAATACTCCGGTTCTTCTTCATATTTTCTTAGTATGGGTTTCAAGGCGTTCTGAGCATTTATAATCTCCGGCAATCTACTTAAATTCTCATCTGCAGAGTTAATAATAATTGCAATTCCTTCATCCAATTCTCCATTTCGATTGCACCTTCCTGCTGCCTGTGCAATATTATCTAGACCAGCTAACGACCGTATTACATACTGGAATGATATATCAACACCCGCCTCTATTAAGCTTGTACTAATGCAAATAATCTTTTCATTATTTCTGAGCTTGTCTCTTATCTCATAAATAAAATCCAATCTGTGCTGTGGACACATATTATTAGTTAATAAAATGACTTTCGCTTTGTCCTTCTGTGGTAAATGATCGTTCCAATCCCTAACAGCATGATATAACATGGTTGCTGCTTTCTTCGTATTCATAATTATTAATACATTTCTTGAATGTTCCATTATTTCAGAAATTATTCCAGACAAACCTGCTGCATCATATCCTACTGGTCTGGTTTTATCCATAACCTTCACCCGTCTGAATTGATTAAATACTTCTTCAACATCATTTATTATACTTCTGGGTTTTCCCATAAGAAGCTTGTAATTCACCTCTCTCTCCAAAGGTGGTTGAGTCGCCGAACACAAAATAATGGTAGCCCCACAGGCATATGATAAAAAATTAATTACCAAATTAAAGGTATGGATGCATTTAGCTGGAATGCTTTGAATCTCATCAAAAATAACAATGGCATTGGTAAGGTTATGCATTCGTCGGATACATTGAGTTCTTCCGTCGAATAAGGTATTAAGCATTTGAACCATTGTAGTAAGAATTATCGGGCAGTCCCAATTCTCAGTCAGATGTTTCCACACCTCGGATTCATCTTCTGATTCTATTATGATATTAGAATGATGTTCAAGTATAATGTCATCACGATTAAAAATATGCTTTATAACATCTGCGTTTTGATCCAAAATACTCATATATGGAGCTACATATATTATTCGTTCCGTATTCATCTTCCTTGCATGATTTAGCGCATATCTTAAGGAGGCCAATGTTTTACCTCCACCAGTTGGAACCATCAATTGATAAATTCCCTTAGGATTATTTGAAAAAGCATAACATTCTTCGGATATCCTCTTTCGATACAAAGAAATTTTATCGGTATTTTTAAACTCACTCAATTTATTTTCGAGTTTGCTGATAAGTTCATCCCACAACCTACTATAATATTCATCGTCTGCTTCGTTAACTACCCCTCTGTCACCACAGAAAATAGCTGTATCTAAGCGATCTGCATCAATCAGTTGAGATAAAAGTATTCTTTGTAAGCATCCGTAATAAAAGTCCTGAGCGACATCTCTTTCCTTCTCATTATCACACTCTTTTATTAATTTCTTGATAATGCAAGTAATACGCTCCACCTCATCCACAGCATTTTCAAATCTTTGATCAAGTTCATCCAAGCTAATCACAGATTCGATAAAGTTATTCTTTGCCTCTTCATACTCAATCTGCTCTTTATTCGATAGCTTGAGATCAATAACTTCTTTACCCTCCGGTGTAATTACATCAAAAAGTCCATGATGACTAAATATGGCGTCAATAAGTAGCTGAGCTGTAAGTTTATGTAACTCGTCTCCCTTATAGTAACGTTCAAAAACAAAGATTGCTCCAGCGCCTGCATGATTTACTGAACCTCGTTTGGCATTTTTTTTATCTTTAATCGCAGTCTCCAGATACACTTCAAAAGTTTTTGTGTATTTCCCCATGTCATGTAATATTCCTGAAATATAGGCCAAGTTACGTAATTGTATTTTCTCCCCGAAGTTCTCAGCAAACTTTGCCGTTCCATGGCAATGTTCTTTTATTGTTTGCTTATCACCAGTTATAGGATGGATATGTGCTATCATTTTTTACCCCTTCCGCAGATCTTTATCTATTTATTACTTTATCATCTTAGTATTCCATTCCATGGTATTATTTCTAAAATTAACATAATATTTACAACAAAATTATACTCTTAATTTTATAATTTTACAAATATATGCTTTTTAAATCCATTTTTTATTAATTTTATATAAAAAAGAACCCCCCGAGGAACGATACCCTGTGCTTGTGAAACATCCTGCCAAAATCGTAATTGTACTTAGCTGTCTGGAATGAAGAAAATAAATGTACCGCACATAAAGGAAAATCCGCCATGGATGGCGGATTTAGGTGCAGAGGACATGGATGTCCATATGCACCGGCCTGTAACATTTATAAAAATGAGACCTCATTTATTTTCTTAATTTCAGACTGCTTAGTACAATCGATTTTTAGCAGCGTTTCACAAGCACAGGGTATCGTTTCCTCGAGGGGGTTCTCCCTTTGTCGCTACCTTGAACAGCCACTTAAATGTATAGCGAACTTTATGCTTCGTCCCAGCTATGGCGGTGCAACTGTCCCTCCATTCGCATTCCTTCAAAGTTGTTCTGCCGAAGTGCTTCATACAGAATAATGGCCACTGAATTAGCAAGGTTCAGGGAACGAATATCCCCAACCATGGGAATACGAACCGTATTCTGTTTGTTCGCAAGCAAAAGCTCCTCCGGAATTCCCGCACTTTCTTTTCCGAACATAATGTAGCAGTCCGGATCATATTCAACCTGAGTATAGGCATGCTGCGCCTTCGTTGTTGCCATAAATATCTTAGCCTTCGGATTTTTCTCAAGAAATTCCTGATAATTCTTATATACGGACACGTCCAGGTCCTTCCAATAGTCCAGACCCGCGCGTCGAAGCTCCTTCTCATCAATACGAAAACCTAATGGCTCTATCAGGTGTAATCTTGTTCCTGTTGCGACACAGGTTCTTCCTATATTACCGGTATTAGCTGGTATTTCCGGTTCCAAAAGTACCACGTTCATTGATTAATCATTCCTTTCCATTAACCTCAACCATATCGTTCCTAGCATTACGCCAACTAAATGAATAATACGGTTAAAAGAATATATGCTTTTTATTTGAAGACAAAGAAAAAAGGTGATTTAATCACCTTTTATCGCTATATTGATTTCGATTATTTTAGCATCCGTATCATATACCAAAGGTATGCAAATATTAGATGTATAAGTATGAGATAAGGACATCGTCCCATTTGCTATTGTAGGAGGGGTTATATCTATGGCAATTCCTTTTGTGGAAAAAACAGTTGCGGTATTACCCATAATCATGTTTCCTAACTCACATATTGCACTTTTTGCTAGATCATCCATTTCTGTAATGGGCATACCCATCATTTTTGAGGATATATCACATGCAACTTTATGTTCAAATGCGATCAATGCCTGCCCACGCATTTCTCCCGTAAAACCTATCATAATAATGATTGTATTGGTAAAAAACGCCGGATCTTTTATATATGGTTTGCCAACCTTTGCATCTATGAAACACATTTCCTTTAATATCTTAGTTGAAGCTACCAAAAACGGATTAATGTGTTCAACATTTATACCGGCCATTCAATTCACCTCCTATGTATCCTTTTAGTATTTTAACACAGGTAGAATCATCTTTTCAACAAAAAACGTATTAATTAGTATGATTACTACTTTTTGTACTTCGTGACAAATCTTTCGATTCGTTCCAACGCAATCTTCAGATTTTCTATGGAATAAGCATAGGATATTCGGAGATAACCTTCACCACAATCACCAAAGGCAGTTCCCGGTACTACCGCCACCTTTTCTTCCTGCAAGAGTTTTGTCGCAAACTCTTCAGAAGTCATTCCAAGGCTTTTGATACAGGGAAATACGTAAAATGCTCCAAATGGCTCGAAGCATTCCAGGCCCATGTTTCTTAAAGCATGAATTACATATCTTCTTCGCTTATCATATGCATCTCGCATGAATTCTACATCTACATCGCCATTCTTTACGGCCTCAATTCCTGCATACTGACTCGTAGTAGGCGCACACATTATAGCAAACTGATGAATCTTGGTCATTTGCTCTATTACGATAGCTGGACCAACTGCATAGCCGAGCCTCCATCCAGTCATTGCATAGGACTTTGAAAAGCCGTTGATAACAATGGTTCTTTCCTTCATCCCCGGAAACGAAGCAATTGATACGTGCTTTGATCCATAAGTCAGTTCCGAATAGATTTCATCGGATATTACAATAATGTCTTTATCTATGATTACATCAACGATTGCCTTCAAATCATCATAATTCATAATGGCACCTGTTGGGTTATTAGGGTATGCCAGAATTAACACTTTAGTTTTATCCGTAATGGATTCTAAAAGCTGTTCCTTCGTTAATTTAAATTCGTTCTCACCCTTTAACTCAATGACTACCGGAACCCCTCCTGCCAGTATGGTACAGGGATGATAGGAGACATAACAGGGCTGGGGAATTAACACCTCGTCACCCGGCTCCAGCATGGCACGTAAGGCAATATCAATTGCTTCACTTCCACCTACTGTAATGAGTGTCTCTTTATTATAATCATATTCCAAATCAAATCTTCTTTTTAAGTAATTGCATATTTCGATTTTTAACTCTTTTAATCCAGCATTGGAGGTATAAAAGGTCTTTCCCTTTTCCAGTGAATAAATACCTTCTTCTCGAATATGCCAAGGAGTATCAAAGTCAGGTTCGCCAACTCCCAGAGAAATTGCATCCTTCATTTCACTCACGATATCGAAGAATTTACGAATACCGGAGGGCTTAATATCAACAACTGTTTTAGATAGTGGATTTCTCAAGGGATAATCAGCATCCTTTCATCGTGCTTGGTTTGTATAAGTGGTAAACCATGCTCTTTATACTTTTTCAATACAAAGTGAGTCGCTGTGCTCAGAATGGCATCCATTGGAGCCAGCTTCTCCGATACAAAATTGGCAACCTCTCTCATGGTTCTGCCTTCAATGATAACCGTTAAATCAAAGCCCCCAGACATGAGATAAACGGATTGTACCTCGTCAAACTGATAAATACGTTCCGCAATCTTATCAAAGCCCAAACCTCGCTGGGGAGTTACCTTTACTTCAATCAGCGCGGTAACCCTCTCGCAATGCACCTTATCCCAATTAATTAACGTAGGATAACCGCAAATAATAGCCTCATCCTCCATTTGCTTCACGATACTGGTTATTTCCTCTTCCGTAGAGCCAAGCATTATCGCTAAATCTGTGGCGGACAATTTACTGTTCTTATCCAATGCATTCAAGATTTGTTCTCTCATCTTATCCTCCATCTGCGTGCTATATACAATGAGATAACTGTGCAAGAGGCACGCCAATATACTAACCAATTCTATTAATAACTAATTCCACATGATTCTACATCACTTTATATAACTCGTCACTCTTCGGTGGTTCCAGGAAACGCCTCTCCTCTTCATTTATAATGATACGATCATTTCCTTGTGTAATCCTTCCGATGACAGCTGCCGGAATTCCTTCCGCCTTCAGACAATCCACTAAGTAATTAGCCTGATCGGTTATGATCAGCATACAGCCACTGGAAATCAGCATATAAGGATTCAGATCATAGAATTCGCAGATTTCAACGGTTTCCTGTCTGAGTAAAATCTTCCTTAAATCAACCTCAAGTCCTACCTTAGAAGCAGCCCCGATTTCCCATAGCGCGCCAAATATTCCTCCTTCAGTTACATCATGCATTGAGGTTACACCAACTGATCGGGCAATCTTCGAATCCGGAACAACCGATATATGTTCTATCATCCTTTTCGCACCATTGATAAAGTCGGCTGAATACTTAGATCGAAGTTCTTCCTCCTTAGCCGCAGCAATAATCGCTGTGCCTTCCAGTCCTGCCCATTTTGTCATAACGATTTCTTGCCCAGGTTTGGCACCAGCAGTTTTAATCATACTATCACGCTTTATTTTTCCAACTCCAGTGACAGTTACAATCGGTTGATTAACTGCTTTAGTAATCTCTGTATGCCCACCGATCACTTCCAGATTGAGCTGCTTACAAACGGTTTCAATATCACTCATCATGCCTCGAAGCTCTGCTTCCTCAAAACCATCCGGTAACAGAATCGTGAGCATGATACCAATAACCTCCGCACCATTTGATGCAATATCATTAGCAGTGATATGAACTGCCAGCGTACCAATGTCCTTAACTGTTCCGGTTATTGGATCCGTAGAGATGACCAGAGCTTCATCCTCAGCTATAGCTAGTACGCTGCAATCCTCACCAATGGCTGGGCCTACTAATACCTCATCCCTTCGATGCGCTATTTGATTCAATACAGATCTTTTCAGAACTGTTTCGGGTATTTTACCAAGGTTCATTCTTTATCTCCATATCACTTAACTTCCGTATTACTCTTCCACTTCCTCGTCCCAGGCCGGATCCCATACATCGGATTGAAGCTGATCATCGGGATTTGCTGCATTCCCTGAGTTATTCTGGCCTCCGTCGGTATCATCAACCTCTTCTGGAACTAATTCGTCTACCTGAGGCTCTTTCTTTTTGTCTTTGTCCTTTTTATCTTTTTTGTCCTTTTTATCCTTCTTATCATCCTTCTCGTCCTCTGGCTTCTCTTCTTCCTCTTCCTTTGTTCCTACCGTAATATATCTTGGCGCTGCATTATACGTACTCGTGTTAACCAGCTCTCTGCTAACCTCTTTGCCATTCACATATACTACTTTATATAATTCAGCTTTGTAACCAGTATGAGCAGACTGCGTTACCTTCTTATAAGTTGTCGGAAGAGTCGGATCCTCTGTAATCTTATCTGCTGGTGGAGGAGTAGATGACTTAATAACGCTTACATACTCAATCTTGCGATTTTCTACATCACGAGTTTCACAGCCCCATATTTTAAATGTAATTTTTCTATTATAAGTAGATCCTTCGATTACAATCGGTACCTCTGTATTGTTTCTGAACTTAAAGTCCTTATAAGTTCCTGCAATGGCGGCATCTCTTGATAAATCAACATAACTGATGGTCATAGAGTGTGGCTGTCTTTCCACTACTTCTAATTCAGATGCCAGAACCGCATTATACAGGGTTGTTGTTACCTGGCATGCACCACCACCCACGCTATCTATTACTCTTCCTTCCAGATATGCACCTGCCAGGAAATAGCCATTTTCAGCGGTAAATGGTGTTAAATGTTCATATGCAGAAAATACTTCTCCAGGATATAGAACTGTATTGTTAATTAATCTTGCTCCATTTGCCAGATTACCTGCTCTTGAAGAAGATGAGCTAGAGAAATCCGTAGTATAAGAACCTAATAGATCCTTACATTTCTCTACATCCTCTCTGGTGTAAGTCGGCATATCTTCAGTATATACAGCATCGATGACAATATCCTTGTGATCCCAGTTAAGGATTGCTGACTTTATACTTTCTAGCGTTTGATTCTCGTCTATTTTTTTCCCAACAACATGATCTGTGTAAATAAATTCTCCATCCTTACGGGTTACGGTGGCATCAACTGGAGCCACATTAAACTGGCTCAGGTTTTCGCTTATGAAGCTTTTTATCTTACTATCATCAACCGTATAGGTAATAGGGAAAACAACATTACCATGCTCAATGTCCTTCAAGTCCTTATACTGTTTAATTAAGTTACCTGTTTTGCCCAGTGCCAGAGCCTGAACAATTGCATCATTCTCATCCCCTGAATACCCTAATTCGCCAAGGGTAACAGTAGCTGTATTTTCTCCGGCATTAATTGTGATGACTTGATTGCCCAGCTCTTTAATGTAATTATCGATGGCTGCTTTTGCTTCGTTCCCGGTCATATTGCTGACATCCACTTCATCTATAAATACACCCTTGCATATCCTATTATCTTCCTCTGCAGATGCATATGTCGCTCTTCCCGCAAATAAAATGGATAATGATAATAAAAATACAGCGGTTATTATATTTCCCTTTTTAAACATACATATCCTCCTATTCCTCTTTCTATTGATAATCTTCGTCCTACTAAACCTATATATTCTATATAACTTCTTCCTATTGTAACATAAACCTTGGATTATTCAAGATTTTCTTTATACTTGATTCATTGACTTTTATACAGTTATTATGTATATTGAATTTACGATGTTTGGATAAAACATCGATTAACTTAAATAAAAATACCGATTAACGCAGTTAATAACATTGAAATGATTATGAAAACGATAATAACGGTAGATATGATTTTCTGTGTTTTTTTATTGCGAAAATTCACTGAATTTGCGCCTCCTTTCATGAAAGAAGTATAATTTAGGTAATTGGAAAACTTAAATAATTGCGGCCATTGTGTATACAGCGGATATATATTCCGAAGCAAACCATAGCGGAAGGAGCGGGTTTGCGCAGGAATATTTATCTGCTGTATACACAATTAAGTTTCACAATTTCCTAAAAGAATAATAATATCAAAGCTCATTCGTTTCTATATATAACAGAAAGGTTGTGATAACTATGACTATTCCGATTTTATCTATCTTATTATTATTGTTCATCCTTTGGCTGAACTATGAAATTAAAAGGACCTCAAGAGCCGAGAAAAAAAGTAACGAAATGTTCTGGCAGGCAGAAGAAGCTTCCAACACAACACGTCGTAAGGATATCTCAGAACTTGATTATGTCACCCTTGATCTTGATCGCTTACCCATGAATGATAATGAGGATTCAACGATTAACTCCTATCGTGACACCATCAAAAAGATGGAAGGGAAGAAGTTCGTCAACTTATCCGACATGACAAATACGGAATTAAAGCTTCAATATGGCGTGGCTAATCTTAATCAGCTAACGGAATATGATACAAATTATACTAAGCTCGTTAGCTCACTCCAAAAATGGGCTGAACGTTATTATAGCCTTGAACAAGTTGATTCTACGGTACAAATACTAGAGTATGCTGTCTCTATTCATTCCGATGTAAAGAAAACATATCACTTGTTAGCCTCTATCTATAAAAGCAAGAAAACTCCTGAGAAAATTCAACAATTGATCGAAAGTATTCCGAAAACCAAAATCCAAGATAAGGAAAAACTCATCAAGGAATTAAGCGACATTATGACATCCTTCTAATTGTATTATAACCATGCTTCATGGTCCTATTCTAAGCTTTTGACACATAGATATCTAATTGTTTTATTTATCTGCAAGGAAGCTTATACCAATTCAGCAATGTTAATTTTATGATATTTACAGCAATCTATCAAGATTTATTTCTAACTTTTTTTATTTTTTTACTAGTCCTATCCGGATAATTACATTCCTCTCTCAGAAAACATTCCGAGCATTTTGGACTTCTCGCCGTACATAAGCTTCTTCCCAGTGTGATGATTTGTATGTTATATAAAATCCACTGTTCCTTTGGCAGAAGCTTCATTAAGTCAAATTCTATCTTTACAGGGTCCTCTTCCTTTGTAAATCCAAGGCGGTTCGAAATCCTTTTCACATGGGTATCAACCACGATACTAGGCTCTCGGAATATATTACCGCGAATTACATTCGCCGTCTTTCTTCCTACTCCCGGTAAATTGGTTAATGCCTCGATATCATTAGGCACTTCCCCATTATGCTCTTCCATTAACTGCTTTGCACAGGCAATAATATTCTTTGCTTTATTTCTATAAAACCCTGTGGAATGAATATCCTTCTCCAGCTCAAGCTGATCTGCTTCCGCGAAATCCTGAACACTTTTATACTTTTGAAACAAGCTTTTCGTAACCTGATTCACTCTTTCATCCGTGCATTGTGCACTTAATATGGTTGCAATGAGAAGCTGCCACGGCGTTTCATAATTAAGAAAGCATCGGTATTCCATTTGATATTCCTGATTGAGAGCGGCTATTATTCGTTCCATTCGTTCCCGCTCTTTCTTAGTAATTCGTCTCTCTGCCAAGAAATCCTCTCCTTTGTTACTATCCGTTGTACCTACCACTGCCATAAGATTAGACGAATATCTTGTCATAAATGTTTCAATTGTGATAATAAATAAATTATTTATCCAGAAATGTAATTTTTGCAGCTTTATTTAACGGATCCCGTTCGCTATAATCGAATAAAAGCATCCTGTTTCTTTTTATTACTCTTCCTGAAGTCGCTGAAGCGATTACATCATATTCAAATTCTTCGATATGAATTAGTTTATGCTTTTTTCTGTATTGATCGTATATTTCACGAAGATTAACCGATCCCGACTGCTTTTCTGCAAAACTAGGTCTGCTTTTCAAATCCTCCCGTAAAAGAATATCCAGTACCAGAATTTCTTTAAATAACGCAATGAAATCTTCTTTCTCATCCCCTTCCTCTTTATTTTTCAATACGACCTCCTGATAAAATGCAAGAAGGATCTCAAATCGTCTCATTCTGCTGTGGGACATTAATAATAAATCCTGTTCCTCATAGTATTCATAGAGTTCTTCATAAAGCTTCATAGGGGAGGTGTAACTATGCTCCAGATAGAGTATGCTGTATTTAAACTGACCGCTGTTATAATAAACCTCAACCATCTCACAAATTCCTTTTAGCCTAAGTACTTCATCATAGGTAAGATGATTTGTGAATAGTACTTCATAGGGAGGAGTGTCTCTGTACTGAATGCCATACAAAGTACTTTCATTCTCCATTCTCGAACCCTTTAATATTTTCAGAAATCCTAACTGAAGCTGATCCGGCTTCAAACCATAGACATCCCGAAACGAGTTCTCAAAATCCGCATAGTCCTCTAATGGTAGTCCGGCAATTAAATCAAGATGCTGGTGGATATTGTTCCTCTCTCTGATTCGCTTCACATTATAACTGAGCTTATCAAAATCCATTTTTCTATGGATGGCCTCCACTGTCTTAGGATGGGTTGATTGTACTCCGATTTCAAACTGCACCTGTCCTGGTCGCAGGGTTGCAAGGAAGCTGAGCTCCTCCTCATCCAGAATATCTGCAGATAATTCAAAATGAAAATTTGTTATGCCGTTATCATGTTCCTTTATAAAACGCCATATGTCCATCGCATGCTGCTTATTGCAGTTAAAGGTTCTATCCACGAACTTCACTTGCGGAATGCCATAATCCAGAAAGCTTTTTAATTCCTTTTTCACCAAACCCATACTTCGAAGTCTTACACCCTTCTCGATGGAAGACAAGCAGTAACTGCAGGAAAACGGACACCCTCTGCTGGTTTCATAATAAATGATCTTATTCCGGAACCGTTCCATATCCATATAGGGAAAAGGAATCTCATCCATGGAAAGAGGTGGTCTGTTCCCTGTTACAATAATCTCTTTGCCATTCCTGAATGCAAGACCAGCTATGGAACCCAGTCCCCTCTTTCCTTCCACAAAATACTCCATCAGTTCCAGAAAGGTCTGCTCTCCTTCTCCTACCATAATCCCGCTTAGCAGCGTTTCCTTTCTAAGGCAGGCTTCTGCGTCATAAGATACTTCCGGTCCGCCTAACCATATCTGTACCTTGGGCTGTACCTTCTTCAGTTCCCTAATGATATGTGAAATCATACTGATATTCCATATATAACAGGAGAATGCAACAATATCTGCCTTTTCCTTATATATTCCTTTCAGAATATCCTCTTCCGAATGATTTATGGTATACTCTAATATCTTGCAGTACTCCGCATATTTCCCGGCATAAGCCTGTAAGCTGTAGACTGCTAGATTAGAGTGAATATATTTTGCATTTACAGCAACCAGTAACACTTTCATAGCTACCTCCGTATGCCCATCTCTGTCCATCATCATAACAGGCATTCTTTGAATTCATTTCATACAATATATCATCATTGTATCATAGGACCGATATACCAATCCATATTATTTTATACAAAATGTAACATTCCATCTACGGAATACCATATCTGTTTCTGCCTGAAATTCTGTATTGCAATGATAAATGAAACTGTTTTCATTCACCTCGGATAGAGAACTATTAAATATGATACAATAAATCAAGAGAAAAGCTCTTCACAAGTACTTCATATAGACAAGTATTCCCCTGTCGAATATAATAGAAGTCGCTATATTACTTAAAACATTGACACAATTCTTTCTAGCAAAATTAATTGGAGGTACTATGATATCGTTTACAAAAATAAATGATGATAATATATTGACGGCCGCCGAATATTTCAAGTATAAAATAAGCCGGACAAGTGACTACACCATCGGCGCAATGTATATGTGGAGGGAATTTTATGATTCCAGTTTTGCGATATATGATGATATGATATTATATCGTGTCAAATTCTTAAATCGTACCTCCTTTACGTTTCCTGTCGGAAGCGGGTCCTTAGAAAAAGCTATGGATGTCCTTAAGGAGTACTGTCAGATTAATAATCTGCCATTATGGTTTTGTACTGTTCCTGAAGAATATGTCCCGACATTGGTAGATCGCTTTCAGGGTACCATTCCGGCAGCCCCTAGCCGTGATTGGGCAGATTACCTTTACCTGGCCGAAGATCTGGCCAGCATGGCTGGACGCAGATATAGTGGCCAGCGAAATCATATTAACAAATTCAAAAAACTATATCCTGATTACCGTTATCAGAGAATTACCCCTGATAATAAGCATCGGATAGTTGATTTTTTAATTGACTATGAGAAATATCACAGTAAAGATGCAAGCTTAGCCCGGGAAGAATTGAAAAGGTCCCTGGAACTTATGCCCTATCTGGAGAGATTCAATCTTCCAGGAGGTTTTATCGAGGTGGATGGTGTTATTGTAGCAATCACCATCGGAGAAATCGTTAATGATACCCTATACTGTCATATAGAGAAAGCAATTCGTGATTATCAAGGAGCATATCAAATGATTGTAAAAGAATTTGCCAGTGATATGACTACTCAATACGGCATCAAATATATTAACAGAGAAGAGGATGTGGGTGATGAAGGCTTACGAACCTCAAAACTTTCCTATCATCCAATAAAGCTACTGGATAAGTATTGTGTTCTCCTTCCGTAACATGCTTCCTCAATTGATTGGTAGGAAGAATATCTCACAATGTTAAAAGATTTTATAATGGGGTTTTTCCTCCCGCAAGAGGAAATAACGAAGAAAATCGTCCATAATAATAGCCAGTAGGGATAAAAAAAACCAATAAATCGTATAGAGCAAACAGACCTGACCCATAAGATTATATGGCTTATCCGAGTAATCCCATACATTAAGCTGAAGCCAAACATTTACCACTAATCCTACAACAAACTCTACTATTGTAATGATCAAAGCGGATATTACCATCTGACTGATGATTGCCATTTCCGGGGAAAAGACTTCGTTTAACAGACCGATCAAGACGAAACAGATACCACCTGCAATCATCATGGAGATATGAGAATATCCGCGTGACATTATTTCTATTCCCCCGTATGCAAAACCACCGGTTAGAAACAAGAATGTATACTTCAGAAATTTATTATACACTATCAGCATACTCCCATCCCTTTCTACGTCAGAAGATCTATTCATTAATCTTTTTCTCTGACAACAATACGCTTCACAGAAAACCTACTATTCTATCGATTATGAAGTCAATCTTCGACATCGTTTTATCGATACGAATAGCCTCATCTGGAATCAGTATACGCAATTCGGTAATAGATTATATCGTATATCCTCCGCTGTAAAAATGTAACTTTCTCATTTTCTTCCACGTAAAAAAGGACAGTTATGGGACTGCCCTTTTTCGGAGAAGGTATTTTTGTTACTTATGGGGGTGTAGCAAAAACTATATAATGTATTGGGGTTTACGAACATAGTATAGCACGGTCTTTCAAATAAGTGTGCACAAACTTTACAATTTAATCTTTCTTTTTCCGTCAATATGCACAAAATTCGATAGCAATCTACAGAAACCGTATTCTTAAGCCTCGTTTCCTACTATGTCCGAATTCTCAAACAACGCTTCAAACTCTTCCCGGCCAATTCTTTCTTTTTCAAGAAGTAGTTTCGCACAGGATTCTAATATATGATGATATTCGCCAAGTATTCTCTTTGCTTCCTTGTAGCATTCGTCGATAATTGCATGTACCTCGTCATCAATGCGATTCGCAATATTCTCACTGTAGCTTCTGGTATGAGCTAAATCCCTGCCGATAAATACCTCATCGTCATCGTTATCATAGTTCACCATACCAATTTTGTCAGAGAAGCCATACCTAGTAATCATGGCTCTGGCTGTCTTCGTGGCTACCTTAATATCCTGAGATGCTCCTGTAGTAATATCATCAAAAATCAACTCTTCTGCTGCCCTTCCACCAAGGGACACAATGATATCCTGTTTCATTTTACCCTTTGTCAGGAACATATCATCCTTCTCTGGAAGAGGCATGGTAAAGCCAGCTGCTCCATTGCCAGTGGGGATAATGGAAATCGTATAAACAGGTCCCACATCAGGCAGTACATGGAACAGAATCGCATGACCTGCTTCATGGTATGCAGTAATCCGTTTCTCTTTCTCTGTAATGACTTTACTTTTCTTTTCCTTACCAATTCCAACCTTAATAAATGACTTCTTAATATCCTCACTATTGATGTAGCTTCGATTTTCTCTGGCGGCACCTATGGCAGCCTCATTTAACAGGTTTTCCAGATCTGCACCAGTAAATCCGGCGGTAGTCTGGGCAATCTGTTTCAAATCAACATCATCACCCAAAGGTTTTCCCTTTGCATGTACCTGAAGTATTTCTTCTCTTCCCTTCACATCCGGTCTGCCTACCATTACCTTACGGTCGAATCGACCCGGTCTAAGTATAGCCGGATCAAGAATATCTACACGGTTGGTTGCAGCCATAACAATAATTCCTTCGTTGACACCAAAGCCATCCATTTCTACCAACAGCTGGTTTAGCGTCTGTTCTCTTTCATCATGGCCTCCACCCATACCGGTTCCTCTTCTTCTGGCTACTGCATCAATTTCATCAATGAATACGATACAGGGCGAATTCTTTTTCGCTTCCTCAAACAGGTCTCTTACACGGGAAGCACCAACACCAACAAACATCTCCACGAAATCAGAACCCGATATCGAAAAGAATGGCACGCCTGCTTCACCGGCTACCGCTTTGCCAAGCAATGTTTTACCTGTTCCAGGAGGGCCAACCAAAAGCACGCCTTTCGGAATTCTCGCACCTACCTGAATATATTTCTTCGGTGATTTTAAGAAATCAACAATTTCCTTTAACTCTTCCTTCTCTTCATCAAGCCCTGCCACGTTCTTAAAGGTAGTGGTTTTGTTCTCCTCCGTTGTCATCTTAGCACGGCTTTTACCAAAATTCATAACCTTGCTGTTGCCTCCGCCGACGGAAGCCTGACTGGATAAGAATGAAAACAATACTATAATAACAATAAACACTAATATATATGGCAATACGGTGGTTAAAAACCAGCTTGGTTTGGATATATCATGTACATATACACTCTCAATTCCGGCTTCTCTTGCAATATCCTGAATTTCTGTAACATCTGTGACCGGAAATGATCGACTCTTATCATTCATAAGAGTTACGGTAACTTCTCCGGTTGGTACCTCTTCATTTTGGTAAATATCAATGGCTTTTACTTGTTTTTCATCTATGTCATTCACAAACTGGGCATAGGAATATGCATTCGGGTCCTTACTATTAATTACATTGTTGGAAAAATACAATGTTAAAACCACAATCAGCAGAATGATGATATAAAAACCATACCCTTTCATCTGTTTTCTCACTGAACAACCTCCTTTTATATTTATTCATAATTTTCTCTATTCAAAAGCCTACTTGGTATCAACAACACCAACATAGGGAAGATTACGATAATATTGATCATAATCCAATCCATAGCCTACTACAAATTCATCCGGAATTATGAAACCAACATATTTCACATCAATATCCGTAACTCTGCGGTCCGGTTTATCAAGTAAGGTACAGATAGAGAGACTCTCCGGAGCTCTTGAGCCAAGTAGATCCGATAAGTATGCCAGTGTTCTTCCGGTATCTATTATATCCTCAACAATAAGTACATTTTTACCCTGTATGGATTCATCCAGGTCCTTTAAAATACGTACCCTGCCTGAACTGACGGTCTCACTTCCGTAACTGGATACTGACATAAAGTCCAGGGTTACGGGTATGGTTAGTCTTTTTGCTAAATCACAGCAGAAAAATATACTGCCTTTTAATATACATATGAGATGAACACTTTTTCCTTCATAATCTTTACTGATTTGCTCGGCAAGCTCTCTTATTCTTTGATTAACCTGTTCTTCTGAAATCATTACCTTCACATTATCTGTCATCTTCATTCTCCTCCGCATCTAATAACTTCATCAATAGTATTCTGCTAGTCGTTTCATCGACTTTATATTTTTCACTAATTCTGCCCTCATCATCGAGAACCCACATGATATGACTGCCATCAGCCATAAACAACAGATGATCTCTGATCTTCTGAGGCACCTTACGATCTATTAGATAGTCTTTTAATTTTTTTCTGCCACCAGTACTATGAATTTGAATATAGTCGCCTTCTTTTCTGGGTCTGATTACAACAGCATTCTCTATTTTATCATAATCAAACCATTTCATACAACTACTTTTCGGGATTGGTTCAGTTTTTTCCCTGATTATCACTTGTGCAGCAAGATATTTATTTAATTCAGGGATATAACAGCTACCCGGAATTTCGATCGCTACAGGATTAATATCCCTCAAACAGGAAGCCTCTTTATTCTTCCCCGTGCTTTGATAAAACACAAGGTCATGGTAATCACGTTCTGCAATCATGTGATAGGGCAGATGAATCTGCCTTCCTACTTGTTTATCCAATAAGGTGAGAACCGCATCAACATGTGTACTTTCTAAATCTTTGTAACTTCCCGAAAGGCTCTCCATAATTTTTCGGACAATACCCTTTTTAATTACATTCGCCAGTGTTTCAAATCCAGCTACCGGAAGTCGTATTTCCTGATCTACGGATGACACCAACTCCCGATATTTTGCCTCAATTATGCTATCGATAAATTCTTCCGCTTCTCTTAGCTTGGAAGCAGCTTCGGCGATATTATGCACTGCCTGAGGATTGATTTCTTTCGTTACATAGGAGAGTATATGATTCCGTATCTTATTTCTACTATATTCGTCTGATAGGTTCGTTGAATCTGTCCGATACAGAAAACTCTTCTCCTTAAGATAATTTTCTATCTCCATTCTTTCTATGCATAACAAGGGACGAATAATTCGGATGGTCCCATGTTTCTTAGAAAAGATGCGATTGGGTTCAATTCCTGTCATACCTCTGATTCCGGTTCCCCGAAACAAATGGAACAGTACTGTCTCGGCATTATCATTTTTATTATGTGCAATTGCTATTTTATTACACTTATGCTGATTACAAACTTCTAAAAAAGTCTGGTAACGTATCTTTCGTCCTGTCTCTTCCTCTGAAAGTCCTTCCTGTTTTGCAATGCTTTTTATATTATAGTGGAATTTATGACATTCAATACCCAGATGTTCACAGAGATTGCTGACAAAGTCTTCATCCCGATCCGCTTCTTCCCCACGAAGCCCATGATTGACATGTACTGCAATCACCTTTGTTCCACAAAGCGAACTGATCTCCTTTAAAACATACAAAAGGCAGACAGAATCAGCGCCACCGGAAACCCCGACGACAATTCTGTCTCCCTTCTCAATCATATGATATTGATTTATAAAATTAATAATCTTAGGTATCATATTAATCCTTGAATTATTATATATTTTAGTCTATCTTAAAGCAATCATTATTACTGCCTACTTCAGTGGTTATACTTATTCTAATCCTTATAGGGTTATATTTCAAGCAGTATCTACGATATCGCCTCGAATTCATTCAGTCAGTACATAAGGCTCTTTCTTTAAGAGCCTTATGTACTGCTACACAGCGCAAGTAAGCGCGAGCGGCTCCATGACGGAGATATATTGTCTATATTCATTCGAATATCCACGACAGAATAGGAATAATCCAGAAGCTGATATATATCCAAAACGAAGCATTTACTCTTGTCGATAATTTGCACTTGTCGATACATTGGGCTCTGTATTTTAGAGCCCAATATATCGACGAAGAACTGATAGAATGGGAGCAGAACGGAGGCCGGCATATATCCAGAACGGAGCATTTGCACTAGTCGGTACTTAGACTCTGTATTTTAGAGCCTTATGTACCGTTACTAAGTGCAACTAAGCGCAAGCGGCTCCGAGGCGAATATATGCCGGCCTCCGGTCTGTTCCCATTCTATCGGTTCTTCTCCTCCACCACTATTTTTGCCATAACCCCGCCGTTATTACCGTCATATCATCCATTGGGATATAGTTACTTTGGGACAGAGTTCGATCGAGAATTCGATTCGCAATCTCTTGCGGATTATTGCTGTCAACTTCCATGATCAGCTTCTCCATGAAAGCTTCCTTCTCAACCTCATTAATACAGTCAAGGACTCCATCCGTTACCATGACAATAATATCTCCATCATATAGCTTCTTGGTTACGGTATCATAATCAACATTTCCAAACATACCTATGGGAAGCGTAGTGGAGCTGATGGTTTCCACCCAGTTTTCTCTCTTAATGAAGGCAGTTGCTGCACCAATCTTAATAAACTCACACATTCCTGTGAAAAGATTAATGATACTCATGTCAATAGTTGAAAAAATCTGTTTATCAGATTTCAAAACCAGGCTGGAATTGATTAGCTTAATGGCCGTCTCTGCTTTAAAACCTGCTTCCATCATCTGTTCCAGCAATGCTATGACTGTTTCACTTTCCTCTCCAGCTTCTTTTCCCGTTCCCATTCCATCGGATAATCCAATTACAAAGTCCCCGCTCTCCAGGTTGAGGATGGAGAAATTATCTCCAGAAATACTTTCCTTCATCGCTCGTGCCACTCCGGTCAGCACCTTGAATTTGGTATCCTCCACAAATATAAAATTATCTGCTTCCCTGGATATAACAGATTTTGAGGCTTCAGAAGCCCTGACCCGAATCCCAAGAACCTCAGAAATGGCAAGAGCCGCTTCCTTTGCCGTAACACATCGGCCTCCCCTGCAGTATGCTGTCAGATATATTTCCTTTCGTTTATTTCCTCTTTCAAAAATCGTAATCTCCCTGACACTGATATGTTCTCCCCGCAAGCGACGTACAACACGTTCCTCCTCTGCTCTGGAGACCTCTGCTGCCTCGTAG
Source organism: Variimorphobacter saccharofermentans (assembly GCF_014174405.1). GTDB lineage: Bacteria > Bacillota > Clostridia > Lachnospirales > Lachnospiraceae > Mobilitalea > Mobilitalea saccharofermentans. Next base: position 3,860,567 of record NZ_JACEGA010000001.1, read on the forward strand.
ATATCACCGGTGATATCCTGAATGACGGAGGATACCTCCTTTAGTTGATCGGCAATAACCTCTCTGCTCTCCGAAATCCTATTCTGCCAAATATGATTCAACTTCGCTATCTCAAATCCACGATTCGTCTCTGCAATAAAATCATCCACACAGATGCAGTCCTTCAGGAAATCAGCAGGTAGGTCCTCCTTCCGAATGACACCCCTTGATTCCGCCAAATCAAATATCACACTGGCAGCCTCATAGGTCTGTGAAAATTTTTGCTCCCAGCAATGGCTACAGTGACTACAGTTCCTACAAAGCTTCTCCGATATATCTTCAAATATACGGTTGATATCCCGCTGCTTAAGCTTTGTCTGTTTCTCCGTTATCGTATCTAGTGTCTTAGATAGCTTCAAAAAGGATTCTGAGAATATTCTCATTCTGGTCTTGGCTATTTTTTTAAGATTTTGAGCTGCAAGTAATTCCTGTTTTCCGGTTCCTCCTGCTGCATCAACACGGTAAATCACACTGCCCGGGAGAAGCATGAAAAGTATGACGGAGGATACCAACGCCCCGATTTCTCTGGTCGTAAGCTCCATACCATCATTTACAATTCCCATAACCCCCGCAGTAATCATGTATATCATTGCTGTAGGAAATCTACCCATTTCACGAAAAATGGCCGGAATAATTCCCATCATTGTTAGTAATCCAACATCCGATACCGGAGCCCCTCGTAGCAGTAAAGCGAAGCCAGATACCGCACCTGTAATTGTTCCCTGCCCTACGCCATATTTATACGTGAAAAACAAGATAGAAAAATACACGATAGTTTCCACTAATGCGATATTCGGACTGGAGAACTCCGGAATACCATATATGATAACTGCAACAATTACTGCAGTACTCACCATCTGTTCATTATTCATCTTAAATCCACGGGAGGCCTCCATAATAAAGTCGATTGCTCCATTGAATACCCAGGCGGCAATGCATGCAATTACTGCTTCCAGCAATGCCATGAAGATATACTCATAAAGCGGCTTTTGGGCTGTTATTTCCATAAATGAAAAGACACATAGAACAATGGATGGTATACTGTACAAAATTATTTTTGGCACATTTCGGTCCTTAAGTAACGGTGCTTCCAGCATGACTATGGTGACGATCATGGTTAAGGTATATTTCAGCACCTCAGCAGGACTCATTGAGGTCACCAGACCCAGGAATATGGTTACAAATGCCATCCCTCTCCAGCTCTTGATATAATATGCCGCTGTAAAATATCCAATCGCAAGAGGGTTCATTCCGAAGAATGCTGTTCTTGCTATGATAAATCCCATTAAATGAATTAATACTGCCCTGTGTTTGTAGTTATTGCTTTTCATCTCACTCTGCTCCTTCTGCTTGATCTAATGCCGGCCCATTGGCTGTGTTGTTATTATAGGCAGAGTAATTTGAAATTCTTGTCAAATCGAATCCCAGTAATTCAAAAACTTTTTGACAAGAATTCCATTGAAAAGGCGATAATCTCGAATAAAGGGAGCTAAGTAATGTTAGGAACGTAACATTACCATGTAATAAGAAATTCGAGGCATTTCTTATTACATAAAAATAACCACCCTCAAATTCATTTGAAAGTGGTCTTATTCATTCATATTCATAATTAATAGCGAAGGACGGATTTGAACCGCCGACACCGCGGGTATGAACCGCGTGCTCTCGCCAACTGAGCTACTTCGCCGAAGTGACGAATTTCATTATATCTGCTTTCCTTAATCTTGTCAATCCTTTATTTGCATTAGAAAACATCCTTTATTTTACAACATGCTATCCAAAAAAGACTTTATTTCTCCGGCTTAAAAATAATCTCATCCTCATAAACCAGTCCCAGTTTCTCTCTGGCCATATCCTCAATGTATTGCTTTGTCTGAACGTATGCTTTCATATTCTCAATATCCGTAGCACGTTCCTCCTGCTCCTTTTTTTGAGATTCAAGCCGTTCAATTCTAAGCCTTGCCTTTTCACTCTCTTCCTCAAGGTAAATTCTACGATAAGACACAATTCCGCAAAGTACCAGAACTACGAAAGCGATAATACCTATCCCACTTTTCTTTTTATACTTTCTTCTCATGCAGTACCATCTCCTACCGATCAGCCTCTGATAATTACATGTTGGCCTCTTTTTTCTGCTTTAATTCCTTAGTTCTTTTCTTCTGTTCTTTCTTCTTAAGCTTTTCCGCATTCTTCCTATCCTTCTTCGCTATAGAAGCTTGTTTCCTTTTATCTCTCTTTATTTTAAACGAATTGAATACTTTTTTCAATCGGACATAAAGAATTTTTGCTATTTTCTTTATTCTGATGCTCAGGAACATTATAAATTGCTTTATTTTCCTGACTGCCAGGCTTATGGGACGAAGTAAAACCTTTATAAATCTGGTAACAGAATTCACAATCATATCACTCAATAATGTGCGATACAGAAGCATTCCAATTGCCATTCCCATAATTGAAAAGCCGCGAATAATTCCGTTATTCACCTTGAATAGCATGGCAAAGATAAATAAACTTGCAGCAACCCAATAAATCAGATCCTCCACTGCAAGAAAAAACTCATCATGCTTAATAAGTCTACGAAGAATTCTTAAGGCATCGTAGACCAGCATAAGAATCAGTCCCCATAAAATAGAGATCAGAAAAAATTCCAGCTCCACCGTAATCGCATGATTCATACAGGCCTCCTATTTAAAAAGCCTGCCGAATAGACTCTCACTGGATTTCCCGGCATTCGACGCATCCGAATATGTCAGACTGTCAATTCGTCCGTCAATATCAACCTCTCCCTTTTCCAAGGTTAATCGATTTACATGGAGTTCTGTTCCACGAATCATCAGTATTCCCTGCTCTGTCTGTAATAATACCTCTCCCGCATCAAAGGATAGCACGTCATTTACTCCGGTAATTGTTGCGTTTTTCCTTGCACTTATATTCAATTTGTGACCTTTTAAGATCGGTTGTTTCTCTTCCATATCAAAGCCTCCTCTATTATATCTCTGTTATCCGGTCTGAAAAATGGACCAAGATATACCTTGTTTAAATATATGAGGAGACTTCTCACTTCATGACGATACAATTAAGCTTTAGATATACCTATAAAGCTCCTTCGCATCATCCTTTTTTGTTGTTTCCTGTACATCAAGAACCTCGACCTTAACAGCTTTGCTGCCAAAGCCTATTTCAATAATATCGCCGACCTTTACAGTTGCTGAAGCCTTGGCCGGTTTATTGTTAATCATTACTCTTCCAGCATCGCAAGCATCGTTCGCAACCGTTCTTCGTTTTATTAGTCTGGATACCTTTAAAAATTTGTCTAATCTCATGATAAACCCTCATTTAAGTCTTTATTTATAATCTAAAAAAGACTGTTTTAAAAACCCTACACCCCAAGGATATCCGGAATTTAAAACAGCCTCTTTCGTATTTTATCTACTATGCGTTGATAACGTCCTTTAAAGCCTTACCTGCTTTGAACTTAGGTGCTTTAGAAGCAGCAATCTTAATTGTTTCCTTTGTTAAAGGATTTCTACCGGTTCTTGCCGGTCTCTCGGATACCTCAAATGTACCAAAACCAACTAACTGTACCTTCTCACCCTTAGTTAATTCCTCTGTAACAACATCAATAAAAGCTTTTAAAGCTTTTTCAGAATCCTTTTTGGAAAACTCTGTTTTTTCTGCAATCGCTGCAACTAATTCTGCTTTGTTCATGGATTTCTCCTCCTCTAAAGTGATAGTTATAATTTATAATCTTATGATTACTTCACTTCCCGCCATAAAGCATCCTGCTCTAACGGGGAAAGTTCGCATAGATTATGCCCTTTACTCTCCGCAAGAGTAAAGACATCTACAAATCTATTTATAAACTTATTAGTCGCATTTGTCAAGGAATTTTCTGCATTTAATTGTAAAAACCGCGATAAATTAATCATTGAGAACATCACATCTCCAAATTCATCTGAAATATTGCTTTTATCCCCAATTTCAATGGATTCTTTCAACTCTTCCAACTCTTCATAAACCTTGTTAATAACCTGTTTGTAATCCTCAAAATCCATTCCGTTTTTCGCTGCTTTTCGTTGCACTTTTTCGGCTCTGATATTAGCAGGTAATGCCTTGGGTATGTTAAACAATTCCTCCTTGATATTTGATGTCTTTTTTTCCGTTTTCTTGATTTCTTCCCAGTTTTTTATTACTCCTTCTGCATCCTCCACTTTTACATCTCCAAAGACATGGGGATGCCGGCGAATCATTTTATCTGCCACGCCGGATATCACATCATTGATATTAAACTCCTTTGTTTCCTCCGCTATTACACTATGAAGTGCTACTTGCAGCAGGATATCTCCTAGCTCTTCACATAAATTCTCATTATCCTTATTATTGATGGCCTCAATTGCTTCATAGCATTCCTCCAGCATACAGGTTCTGAGACTTTCGTGTGTCTGCTCCCTATCCCAGGGACATCCTTCCTTACTTCGCAGTTTTCTTATTATTCCCATGAAATCATCAAAACTATAGTCCGACATACTTTCCTCCGTACCTTTCCTGATCTTAATTATCATGCGTTCTTGTTCATATTAGTTGTTATTATAGCAGTATATCCCCAATAAATACAAGCTATCGTTTCTCCCCCAATACATTTATTATCAGATTTCTAGAACGAGGCTTTTACTCTAGTTGGTACTAGGGCTCTATGTTTTAGAGCCCTATGTATCAAGGGGCTGTTGCATAATATATGCAGGGATTATCACTTACGATAATACACTGTCGGAAGAACATATTGCTGTATTTTGAATGAATCAGGCTAGCATTCATGTTCGCATGAGACATTCAAAATCAGTAATGTGTTCTTCCGTCCATGTGTGAGGTAAGTTATAATCACTGTTAATACATGCAACAGCCCCTCTGTTATATAGTTCAACTATATAATTTATTGTTCCATTTGTCTGCCTAAAAACGCCGCCGCTGTTGCGGCTAATTTCGTCTCTAATTCTCCAAATTTTGTTTTGGCATCCTTGGTCAGGATGATTACAGAACCAATCGCATCTCCTTCACTGATTATTGGAGTGATAACCTGATAGGTGAACTCTGAATCGTCATCATTCATAATACGAACAAAGCTCTTTTCATCTCTTCCTGCAACTACGGTTTCTCTCTCATTGATTACTTCTTCCAGATCATGACTGATACCCTTTGTAATCAGGTCCTTCTTTGTTGGACCCGCTACTGCTATGAATTGATCCTTATCAGTAATGGCAATGATATGCCCTGTGGTCTGAGTAAGAGAGTCTGCATATTGCTTTGCAAACTGACCCAATTCACCGATTGGAGAATATTTCTTTAAAATAATTTCTCCTTCTCTATCGGTAAATATCTCTAAAGGGTCTCCTTCTCTTATTCTTAAAGTCCGTCGAATTTCCTTTGGTACAACGACACGGCCGAGGTCATCTATTCTTCTTACTATTCCGGTAGCTTTCATACATGATCTTCCTCCATCTTACATAATTTAAATTTACAGTTAGTTGTTGCATTTTTTTTAACCTATCATTATTGTTTGTAAAATGGGAAAGTTTATACATTTGTTTTTGATATTTATTATAATGATTCATTTCATATTGATTTATTATAGTATTTTCCATATCTATTCGACAATTGCTTAATAAAAAAATTACACATTGGCACGAAAGGTTCTGAACATATTGAAAATATCAATACTTCCAAATCCCCAGTCCCGATTGGGAAATGTCGTAGTTCCGCTTCGGTTTGCTCCACGAATCAAATAATTTTTAATAGGCGTTGTACTTAGATTCGGTATGTTACCTCTCACCACACCATATTCCAGAAGAAGAGCCACAATGCCGGCGGTATGAGCAGATGCCACACTGGTACCACTAAATCTTCGATAGCTTCCATCCAAAGTCGGAGCGATATAATTTACGCCGGGAGCAGCTAATTCCGGCTTGATTTTATTCAATCTGGTATAACCTCTGCTTGAATTGGCATATAAGGTTCCGGTTCTCGGGTTATAGGCAGTAACCGTAATTGGTACAGTAGCTGACCCCGGTGATAATACGGTGGTATAGATATCCGACTGGACAAAATACGTATCATGCGATATGAAGTCATCCATTGGTAGCCACATATGAAAGCTTGACTGCAGGTCACTTTTGGAATAAATCGTAAATCTCCAAGTACCCGGAGAGGCATTCCGAAAGCGTAGTGCAATTACCTGATCCCCCGTACCGGATTCCACCGTTCGAAAGACTGTTTCAATCACTGTTGATTCAAATAAAAAAGATATCCGTCGATCTAGCCGTAGTGATGCAGTAATTCTCGGAATGTATTCTCCCGAGGGAGATAAGATATCCATGCTGAAAATTCCCGGGTTATCCCCCCATAGTTCCATTGTAAAATTCTTATCCCTCTCACCCACATTCATTTCTACCACAACACTACCCTCTCCAGGACCAATGCTTGAAAAGTGATGTCGACTCAGGTTTCCTTCATTCCCCACAGGTGTAACAATTCCAACCCCAGGCAAACTTGCAGATAAGGAAGTAAATATACTTAAGGGGGAATATCCGTCATGAGGTCCCTGAGAGGTCCCCAATCCAAGGCATATAGCGAGGGGACGTCTTGCCCTCCTTGCTGCCCGAATACAGTAATCTACTCCCCACATAATTGCATTTTCCTGATAACATGCTACTCCCTCCGGTATCCCTATGATTTCGCGAAGGTATTCTTTCGCCTGCATGAGCTTTACGATAATTAATTCTGCATCAGGTGCCACCCCATAAAAGTTATCCTGTTCTATCTCTCTTCCAGCAGCGATGGCTGCAAGCATGGTTCCATGACCGTTCTCATCATCACTTGGTACTATATCCAATGGATTTTCTGCCGCTAGTGCCTGATTGATCTGATCTGCTGTATATTCCGTACCAAAAAAGGTTTCAAAGGGATAATGATCACTTTGAATAGTTTGATCCCATATGGAATGTATTTTTGTCGTTCCATCCTCTTTTACAAAGACAGGAAGCCGATAATTAATTCCCGTATCTATGATCCCAACCAAAGTCCCTTCTCCACGCAGATTAAGATTCGGATTGCCTCTGATCTCATCCACTCCCGAGGCCTCCAGTGCTTCCTCACTGGTTAATCCGCATACATAAGGATCTACTAAGTATTCAAGGACCTCCATACTTCTTCTGTCGAATGACTCAATTGGAAAATAAAGGACAGCAAATGTATGATTTATCATATGAACCGATGCATTAGGAATTTGAGATAATATCAGTGGATTTCTTCGATAGTCTATAATTAAATCAGCATACTCATTACTGGTTATTTTATACCTTTCTTCCTCAGTCATACTCCACCTCGCTCTATTATCTATATTAAAATATTGATACAAATTATAAATCATAAAATACTACCGGCTCTTAAGCTATTATATACATTATAAACATCTACACTTCCATATCCCCAGTCACGATTCGGGTACTGTATCTCGCTGTCCCTTTTTGCTCCTCTAATCAACAGCTTTTTTATCTCCATCGTACTCATATTCGACAAATTGCTCCTTACAATTCCCCACTCCAGAAGCATGGCCGCTACTCCGGCCAAATGAGCCGCAGCAGCACTGGTACCATTAAAGGCCATAAAACCCTTGTCAATAGTAGGACCCACTATATTAACACCCGGACATGATATCTCTGGCTTAATTACATCGCTTCTCGTGAACCCCCGGCTGGCATATAGAAACAGACTATCATCTTCGATATTATAAGCCGTTGACGTTATAGAGGTTTCTGAATTTCCAATAGATAGGATCGTGGTATAGGGATTTGAATTGGTAAAAAAGGTATTTTCGGAGATAAAGCCCTCCATTGGCAGCCATATATGAAATCCCAGTCGGAGATTCCCTCTTTCATACACATTAAACCTCCAGATGCCTGGCGAGATATCTTCAAATCGTAACAGGATAAGCTGATTTCCACTTCTTGCTTCTACCATTTGATAATCAATATTAATGACCGTTTGCTCGAACACAAAGGTTATTTCCCTGCTTTCGTCCGTTCCCACTGCAATCCGCGGAATATACTCGCCTGAAGGGGTAAGAATGTCAATTGAGAAAAGACTTGCTGCCTGCCCCCATAACTCCATGGTAAAGCCTTTATCATTTTCTCCTACATTTACTTCAACAATATCATAACCTGTCGTAGGATTAACCTCTCCGTAGTAATGCCTTCTCCCATTTCCTTCGTTTCCTCCGGCAATCACAATAGCTGTTCCAGGCGTTAACGCGATCATAGAAAGATAGGAGCTTAGACTATCACTTCCGTCATGGGCTCCCTGGGAGGATCCAAGTGCAAGACATATGACTATGGGTTTTCCCAAAGCAAAGGACATATTCTGAACATACCCCAATCCTGTCATAATATCATTGCTTTGATAGCATTCCGTATTCTCCGGTACCCGAAAAAACTGCTTCAGGTATTGCTTTGCCGGTTTTAATTTTACAATAATGAATTCTACTTCAGGAACGACTCCCATAAAATCATTCTCAATATTTTCGGAGCCTCCGGCAATACCTGCCACCATGGTCCCATGTCCATTGGTATCCATACTGGGGACAATACTTAGCGGATCCTCATTCTGCAGAGCCTGATTAATCTGCTCCTTTGTAAATTCCGTCCCATAAAACAGCCCTTGCGGTGCAGATCCGGTTTGAATGGTTTGATCCCATATGGAAGCAATTCTGGTGGTGCCATCTGCATTCTGGAATACTGGATTTGTATAATCAATTCCAGTATCAATAATACCTATTAGCACTCCCTGTCCTCTCAAATCAAAGCCGGGCACATTTCGTATTCGCGTTATACCCGAAGCATCAAGGCTGGAATGACTGATTAATCCATTCAATGAAGGCATAGCCGAGTAACCATATTCTAAAATCACCTGGTTGGTGATATCCTGAACCGGTATATGGACCACCGCATATAACGGGTTTATAATCTGAATAATTCCATTTTCAAATCTCTCCAGTATGCTCATATCCTCACCATATCGAATTAACAAGTCGGCATAATCTTCGCTGATAATTGCATCTCTTTCCTCCGACATCATAATGAGCTCCCATCTGCTGATACTCCCTGAATCAGGCAACAGCGTTATATTCGTATACTATTTAAGTCTAATTAATATATATGGAGCCGAGGTTAAATTATACTAGTTACCCAGAAGGTTCTATGGCAAACCTTACTAAGCAGATTCATCTTCTTATTTCTATGACCTATATAATACAAAAGAAGTGCTGCTCCAACTTTCTTCTAATCCCTTTCGATACACATCTATGTTGTATTCGAATGGCGGATTGTGAAAATCAGATAGCACCTCTTATAATATTACCTTCCGCAATCAATCTGATATTATACAAAACTCTAGTTTTCTTATGAGAACTTATTATGCGTTAAACATAATCTTTTCACTGTTAAATGCCCTTGTTATTAATTGTGTAACAATAATCGCTAATATAGCAATTGTTCCTACTGTAGCACCGAATTGAGCCATTGTTAATTCACCCAGCAATAGGTTTTGTATGCATATTGCACTGTTATAAATGGGTATAAAGAAGTTCGTCAGCTTGCTATCCCCCATACCGGAAACGGTTAAGATGCTTCCAAGCATGATTAAAATATAAATTGGCATAACATAAGTATTAGCTACTTTTGAAGTCTTAGCATATACAGCAACTAATGCTACAAGACCTACATAAAGATATACCAGTACGATCAACAGGACGAGTAGCTGTATAGCCTCAACAGCTGTAAAATGTAAACGGGCACCATCGGTAGCTCCACCGGTAATCCCACTATACATCATCGGTATGGCAAAAACGATAGAAACTGCATAAACAACTGCAGATATACCTGATAATATTGCCAGAGATATCAGCTTTCCAAATACAATTTCACTGCGTTTTATTGGGGAAAGAAGCATGCTTGCCAAAGTTCCCCGTTCCTTTTCCCCTGTAATGGCATCCACGCCGAGACCCATTGCACCTGAAAACAGCATAACATTAATTAGAAATGGAAGCAGGCTGCCAAAGAACTTCCCATCCTCTTTTTTCTCATCCACAATATTAGAGGTTGTCGGATCCTTATCGATATAGAACACCTGAAGCTGTTCTGTATTTCCCAGTCTTTCAACCTGAATATTCTTTTGATACGTATCCAGTACAGTGTATACAAAGCTTTCCCTGGCTACAGAGGAATAATCTTCTGCAGAATTATAATAGGTTTTTACCTCAGGGATTGCATCTCCTGCTAATTGATAAGAATTAATGGTTTCACGAAAGCCTTCTTCAAATACAACCAGTAAGTCCACCGTTCCCTGAAGTATCCCTTCCTTTATCTCATCCGTACTTTCTGAAGACCCTAAGTAAGTTATATCACCCTGGAATTGCGTATCGGAAATTACCTGTTGTAAGTCCTCCGGTGCATTCTGAATATAGACAGAAGGAATATGCTCCTCGATATCATTCAACATATTCTTCATAACCTGACCCATTAGTGAATACAATCCAATAACTATAAACGCTGGCAAAATAAAAAGACTTATAACCATCTTTCTGTCTGTAAAAACTCTTGTCAATTCTTTTATAATAATATTCTTTGTGCCTTTCATTCTTATGCTTCCTCCTTGCTATGCTTTTTATAAAGTTCAAAAAACGCATCTTCCAGCTCTTTTGTATATGTATCTGTAAGTATTTCATTCAAGCTGCCTTCCATAACCTTTTCGCCGCTAATAATAATGCCGATTTTATCACAAAGCTTCTCCGCTTCCGACATGATATGGGTTGATATGATAATCGTTTTTCCTTTCTCCTTTAAAAGCTTTAGATAGTCTGTTACATTTCTGGCTGTGACGATATCCAGTCCATTCGTAGGCTCATCAAATATAACGACTTCAGGATCGTGTACCAGACTGACTGCAATTGACGCCTTCTGTTTCATACCGGTTGAAAGCTCATCAATCTTCTTATCCTGAAAGTCTGTAATTCCAAAGTACTCGAACAACTCCTCTCTTCTCTTATTGATAGTCTCTTCATCTAATCCGTGCAATCTCCCAAAGAATTGAAACATATACTTAGGTGAAAACTGAGGATCAAGCTTGATCTCGTTGGTCAAGAAACCAATGCTTTTTCTAACCTTTTCAGACTCCTTAACCGTATCATATCCACAGACGGAAATACTGCCATCCGTAGGTTTTAGCAATGTTGCTATGCATCGAAGTGCTGTTGTCTTACCCGCTCCGTTAGGTCCTAACAGACCATATATTTGCCCTGGTTCCGCATTTAGTGAAAGCTGCTTAACTGCCACCTTCATATTCTTCTTTGTCTTCTGCTCTTGCATCTGCTTCTTAGTAAGCTTGTAAATTTTTGTTAGGTCCTTTACTATTATCATTATTAAATTCACCCTCTTTTCATTTTATCTGAATAGTTGAACTATAATATTTTGATTTCATTTTCCGAAACTGTCATATTCAACCATCTGTTGGTAATATAACACATATAAAACATAATGTCAAGTATATTTGACTAAAATTTAAATATAAGTGACACTGTGGTATCAATTCAGCCTAGACCTGAGTTTTCCAGAAACGGAACGGGAAATATATTACGACATGTAACAGAGAAGAACAGATAGATGGAACATACAGGAGACTGGAAGTATATCCTCCACAGAGCCGCTCGCGCTTACTTGCGCTATGTAGCGGATACATAGGGCTCTACAATACAGAGCCCAAGTACCGACAAGCGCAAATGCTCTGTTATGGATATACTTCCAGCCTCCTGCATGTTCCATTCTATCTGTTCTTCTTCGTTACGTAAGGCTCTACAATACAGAGCCTAAGTACCGACGCATTCAAATGTTCCAACTTCGGATATTTCTCCCGTTCCATCATATTAAAACTTAAGTCTAGGCTGAATTGATTCCCACATTGGGTTATAATCAAGATACTATTTGATCATTCTTAAATTAATCAAGTTTATTTGATCAGGGTTTCGTCTAGGATTATGGTGAAGGGGCCGTCATTGACCAGGGAGACTTTCATGTCCTCTCCAAACATTCCGGCTTCTACCTTCCCTAAGTTCATTCGGATTCGCTCCAATACATACTCATAGATTTCCCTTGCTTTCTCTGCACCTGCTGCCTGAATAAAATCCGGTCGGTTCCCTCTTTTACAATCAGCATACAGCGTGAACTGAGAAACTACTAAGATCTCCCCCTGTACCTCCTGGAGAGAGCGATTCGTTTTCCCATTCTCATCAGCAAAGATACGCATCTTAAGAATTTTATCCAAATATTTATCTGCTATTTCTTTTGTATCCTCTTTACCGACACCAAGAAATAATAGCAGTCCCTTGCCAATAGAACCAACCTGCTTCCCCTCTACCACAACTTCCGCTTCCAAGACACGTTGTATTACAATTCTCATATAAATCCTCATTCCTATGTTAATTATACATTTTTGTTCATTATATCATATCCATCGGATAACGAAGGCAGGACCAAGCCTCTACCAATCGCTCCATCCCAAAGGCTGCGTTTGCGGGACTAGTGGATGGCAGCCTGACTGCTGATATTCCATTGACCGGATAGATATATTTCATATACAATCGGTACGATGTAGCACCATTTGTATAAATATGTTGTATTTTTGCATTCTCTAGTATCAAAGACAGATCATTGGGTATCACATTTTTAATGCTACTATCAGCCGACCCCTTAATTTCACAGCTTTGAATAACATCCCAGATAGCAATTCCGTTTCTTAGCAACATTTCCTTTTTCTCATTGATGCTTTCAGGCAAAGGCTCTTCAAAAACAGTACTGATCACCTTCCAGAAACGGTTTTGCGGGTGATGATAAAAGAACTCCCCTTCCCTGGATTTAACCGAGGGAAAGGATCCCAAAATCAATCGTTTGGAATCCTTATTGTAAATCGGAGGGATGGGATGAATTATCCGACTCATATTTCTCCTCATTTCCTCACATCATATTTGAATTACCTATAAAAATACTATTGCAAAATATCCTTTAAGAAGGAGGTCCCGGCAATCCTTTTCTCTACTTGATAATAATCTAATATGGTCGCTGCGATATCTGCAAAGGTCTTCCTTGTTCCCAGATTTACCCCTTTCTTCACCTTGCTTCCGTATACGACAAGCGGGATATACTCTCGAGAATGGTCAGTGGAAGGAGTTGCAGGGTCACAACCATGATCAGCCGTGATCATTATTATATCATCCTCACGAAGTCCCTCCAAAACCCTTGGGAGCTGCTCATCAAAATAGGTTAATGCTTTAGCGTAGCCATCCACATCATTTCTATGTCCATATACCATATCAAAATCCACCAGGTTAACAAAACACAAGCCATTGAAGTCCCATTGTGTCCGCTCGATTAATCTTTCGATACCTTCAGCATTTTCCTGAGTACGAACGGTGTCAGTCACTCCTTTTCCTGCGAAGATATCATTAATCTTACCCACAGCCAGAACGTCATGACCCGTTTCCTTCAGCTGATCCAGCATAGTCAGTGAGGGCTGCAAGGAATAGTCATGTCTGTTAGAGGTACGTTTATAGTCCGGATAGGTTCCTATAAAAGGTCTTGCAATCACTCGACCAACACTATGTTCTGCTGTCAGTAGCTCTCTGGCAATCTCACAATAATGATATAGTTCCTTTACAGGTACCACCTCTTCATGTGCCGCAATCTGAAATACACTATCGGCAGAGGTATACACAATAAGCGCCCCTGTTTCCACATGCTCTTTGCCGTAATCCCGGATTACATCAGTACCGGAATAAGGAAGGTTACATAGAACCTTGCGGCCAGTACGCTCCTCAAAAGGCTTCAGAATTTCCTCCGGAAATCCATTGGGATAGGTCGGGAAGGGCTTTTCAGAAATAATACCTGCGATTTCCCAATGCCCAGTTGTTGTATCCTTACCTTTTGAACTCTCTGCAAGTCTGGCAACAGTTCCTTCATAGGATGCATTTTCAATCTCTGCAAACTTCTCTTTTACACCATCAATATGAAATAACCCGAGCTTTTTCATGTTCGCCATTGAAAAGTACTTACTTGTCGATGCAGAATACAAGGTATGACTGCCTTCATCACCGTAAATGCCTGCATCAGGCATTTCGCCTATACCAACACTATCTAATACGACTAAAAATATTCGTTTCATTCTTTTTCCTCCTGTCTTTTTATCAAATAATTAATTTCTTAACATATATTCTTACCAAGGTCTAATATGCCATGTTTTACCTATAAACTATATAATCATTATAGTTAGTTTTCTATTCCATGTCTATGTTTTATTCGGTTTCTGAGAATTTTATGAACAGTTCAGCCCCGGACTGATATCCACAAAGCCGGAATAAGAAAGATATCTGGTACAAACTAAACGATAGTATTGATTTAAGAGAAATGTAAGAGAAAAGTAAATTTAAGTATATTGTTATCCTTTAAAATGTGTGCTATAATTTACAAGGTTTAGAAATATCGTGATTTTCTTTGTAAGAAAGGTTGTGGAACTATGAATTTTTTCAAATCCGCAAAACAGTTAATAAAAAAATATAAGCACGGAATCATTCTATCCTACTTTTTTATTTATATGGCTTGGTTTACTTATCTGGAAAGGACCGTGACCACGGTATTCACTCCTGTACATTCCAAGTTGGATGATTATATTCCTTTTAACGAGTTATTCATCATTCCATATTGCTTGTGGTTTATTTACATTTTTGTGACAATAGCATACTTTTTTCTCACTTCAAAAACGGACTATTATAAATGTTGTGCCTATTTGTTTATTGGAATGACCATTTGCCTCTTTATTTATACGGTTTGGCCTAATGGACATTATCTGAGAGTTAACCTTGATGAGCTTGGAAGAAGCAATATATTCATTGATGCTTTATCGAAAATATATAGCCTTGATACCGCAACCAATGTATTTCCAAGCATCCACGTATTTAACTCCATCGGAGCTATGATAGCGATCAACAAAAGTGAACGTCTGCATTCGATTAAATGGCTTCAATGGTTCACCTTTGTATTAACCGTCATGATTTGTCTATCAACCGTATACTTAAAGCAGCATTCTGTAATGGATATACTCGGAGCACTTATACTAAATATCATTATGTATGTGGTTGTATACGTTCCAGCTTGGGGTAAGGAAGCGAAACAGTTAAAGCAAGAGCTTTCCAAGGCATCATAAACTTGATATCTCCATTTTATAAAGAATCACCCTTACAGCAATGTGCCGCTGCATAATAACAGGGACTATGGCTTACCGTGTGTGAAGTAAATCATAGTCCCTGTCAGTATATCATGCAACACTCTTGCTATATTGCTAATCAGCCTAAAACGGGATTTCGGCATAAGGGGATGCTTCATAATATAATGCGGGGACAATTACTTACCATAATACACTGTCGGAAGAACATGTTGCTGATTTTATATGGATTAGGCGAACATTTATGTCCGCCTGAGACATGTAAAATCAGTAATATGTCCTTCCGTCTGTGTGTGAGGTAAGTAATTGTCCCCGCGTTATATTATGAAGCATCCCCTTCTGTCGAAATCCCAACACGACTGAACGTAACCCCTACGTAACCCCAACGTAACCCCATTAATTAAATCCATATATTTTTCGTGTTATGTTATATCCTGTCTCAACAATTTTCCTTCCAAACTTTCCGGGAAGATTCATGGATCTGCCTAGAATTTGCGAACGTATTTTCTTGTAAAGTCTACGGTCATAAGTTTTCAGATAATCCCATAGTTCCTGCTTCTTGGCCAGACTATCCTCACTTCCTTCTTTAATCAGAAAGACCGAGCTTACCGTCATCATCATGGAGAGATATTTTATCATGTAATTTCGAAGCTTCTTACTTCTAATCTGCATCAAATCATGGGATTCAATCATAATCTTAGTTATCTTCAGCTGCTGATCAATACGTTTTATCATCACCTGTTCATTGACTGATTGGTCTTCCCTTCCGATAAAATAACGATACAGATTGACATCCATATAATAGAGTGTTTTTACATATGGAAGCGGCTGATAAACGAAAATGTTATCCACATAGAAGGTATGCTTTGGCAGGCGAATTCCACATTTCTTCAGTAGGTTTGTGCGATAAATTGTGGAATGCATCAAAATATTCTGACTCTGCTTAAAATGCATAATATCATCCCAGGTAAATATCTGGTCCTTCGGCAGGGCCCATTTATAATTGATTACTTTCTTTTTCTTCGCATTCACCTTCTCATAGACATAATTCGCAAGGAATAAATCCGGACTTTTTCCGTCCGCTATGAGCTTCTTTAATGTATCTAATACCTGTCGTAATGCCTTCTCACTTACCCAATCATCACTGTCAACCACTTTAAAGTATAAGCCTGAGGCATTGGCCAATCCGGTATTCACCGCTTCGCCATGTCCACCATTTTCCTGAGAGATTACACGAACAATCGTCGGATACTTTGCCTGATATTGCTCAGCAATCTTTTGAGTATCGTCCACAGAACCATCATTTACAATGATGATTTCCATATCCTCTCCACCGGATAATAGTGTTTCAATGGCATGGCTCATATATGCTGCCGAATTATAGCAGGGTATTGTAGCCGTCATTAACTTCATGATTTCCTCCATTCCGCCGCGATTACTTGGCTCATACCGAAAAGATAACCTAAGCGTTTATATCAAATTCTCCGGATTTAAGCATTCCAGTTCCTTAACAACAAATCGACCATCATTACGTATTAATACATCATCAAAATAAATTTCACCACCACCATATTCCGGTGTCTGTATGCAAACTAAATCCCAGTGAATCGCAGAATGATTACCATTCGGGGCTTCTTCTTCATAACAGTTTCCCGGGGTAAAGTGGAAGGAACCCATAATCTTCTCATCAAATAAGGTGTCTTTCATCGGTTTTAGGATATAAGGATTCACTCCAATTGCGAATTCTCCAATATAACGTGCACCTTCATCCGTATCCAGAACATGATTAATTCTCTCTGTATCATTTGCAGTTGCTTCCACAATCTTACCATTCTCAAAGCGGAAGGTTATGTTCTCATAAGTAAAGCCTTGGAACACAGCAGGTGTATTATAAGAAAGAGTACCGTTCACAGAATCTCTAACCGGTGCAGTATATACCTCTCCATCCGGAATATTACATTTTCCGTCGCAAGGTACAGCGGGTATATTTTTGATGGAAAAGCTCAAGTCTGTTCCGGGTCCGACAATACGTACCTTATCCGTACTCTCCATATAATCAACTAAGCTCTTCATTGCCTCGCCCATCTTAGCATAATTCAGATTACATACATTGAAATAGAAGTCTTCAAAGGCTTCCACACTGGTATTCGATAATTGAGCCATCGCAGCATTAGGATAACGAAGAACAACCCATCTCGTCTTCGGAACACGTATATTATGGTGAACCGGAGTCTGATAATAGGTTTCATATATCTTCATCTTGTCAGAAGGCACATCTGCCAGTTCAGCCACATTATCACTGCCGCGAACCGCAACATAGCAATCCATCTGTTCCATTTCCGCTGAATCGATTTTGGCCATAAGTGACATCTGTTCTTCCGTACAATGTAACAGCATTTCCCGCTGAACCTTAACATCCGTATAATGAGGGAAGGGTATTCCTCCCACTTTATATACCTCTTTAATCAATTGTCTTGCTAAGTCCTGGGTAGTCGATCCAATATAATGTATATAGACCTTATCTCCTTGATTCACTTTCATCGAATAATTTACTAGATTATGTGCTAGTACTTTAATTCTTTCATCCATTCTTACGTCTCCTTTTCATGTCTTTTTCGTTATTATTCCAAATAAGATAAAAATACATTCCCTGCTGCCTCAAACAATTTTGCACTGTCCTGAATTCCCATCTTTCTTACCTGGGAAGAGGCAGGGTCTAGAACAAATATATTAAAAGTATCATAACCATAGATAATTACCGCATTCTTCGTATCCTTCATCGCGATTACCGGCCGGCCTTTTGACACATAATACAATGCATCATCCAGCGTAATTCCGGTTAAGCGTATCGGTGTATACTTTGAGTATTTCTTGAGTACATCGTATGCCGATTGATTTTTTATGGATAACTGTTCCTTTGATACAGATACCTTCTGATAAGATAGTAAAAGCTTAAGACAGCTTTCCATTGTGTCTTCGGAATCCACCTGCCGATTCATATTCTCAAACTCCGAAATCACCTTATTTGTTGCCCTTATCCCTCTCTCCCATACAATCTGCTGCCTGCTATTTAAGACGGTGCCTATTCCGTCTCTTGCATATGCAATGGCATCCGACGCATTTTCATATGCTCCTGCAATTCTTCCGGACAGATAGGGATAATAATAAAGCAGCTTCTGACTATCCGTTGTTAATCTTACGGTTGGGTCCTGTGTAATAACTGTGCTTACCGTAGTTTTTATCTTAGGTATCTCATTCATGATAAAAATCTTCGGCAAGGTAAGATAGTATTCTGTTAATGCTTGGTCCGTAACTCTGGAGGTCACTTGAATATATTTTGCTTTTTCCTTAACCTGATTCATAATATAATCCGGAGAAGTAACTTGATATACGGCTCTACCACCGTTCTCAACCTTCTCCACCCGGCGTAGCTCTATGACGTTATCCTTAACGTCAACCCCCGATACATAGTAACCTGATTTGCTATATTTCTTTAGTACCTTTTTATCAACGGATGCAATTTCAACAGATCCAAGTGGAGCAATGATGCTACCATCAATCATTGAGGCAATATCATTTTCCTTTACATAACCATAAATAATGTTGGAATCTATCATATCCATTAAACGTATATTGTATCCCTGAGGCGCAGAAATCTTATTGATTTCACCAGTTTCCATATCCAGAATGCAGATGTTCTTAGCCTGCTTGGGATCTGAGCTCTCCTGCCAAGCGACATAGCTGGTGTCTTTTAAGACGATGATATGATTTTTATCAACATCCGTTGCAATTTCAGATAATTGTCTTGTAATCAGGTTATATGAGTAAATAGTATTATAAATATGGAAGTAAAATACCTCTTTATTATTAACATAGGATAAACCACTCAGATTTTCCTTCAACATCTGGTAGGGCTCCTCAACAGGAATATATACCAATTCTTCGATTCGATTCTCAGAACGATAAAAATGATAAAGAATAACGGCAACCCGTCCCTCATACTGTCCCCGGTTCATATATCCGTAAACTACAAAATCAAAATTACCCTCTGCATCCATATTTAGAATTCGGATGTCATGTTGATCATAATAGTCCCGGATAAACTCGGTATTATCCTGATGAAAGGTAAATACCCTGATTGCTTCATTGGTAAGAAAATTGTAGAACCACAGTTCGTGGTCTCTTACAAATGCAAGCTTTGTATTGTCTTCTCCCCCTTTATAAGGTACCTCTTGATTCGATGTAATGCCTAACTTCAATTCACTCTTTGAAACACTTGCCAGCTTGATATCAAAAACAGATTCCATTCTACGTTCATAATTAAGTAAATACATACGATCCGGTGCATAGCGAATACGGTAAAACTCAGTTACCCTGTATCTCTCCATTTTGCCAGCTATCTCAGCTTCGGCAAAGTAACTTAATTCTACTGAAGCGGTATCTCTGTAAATTTCTATTACAGATGGAACTACTTCTGTTAAAATCGCAGGCTTTAGATTTCCCCAGCTTATATTTTCAAAGCTTGAATGAATATTCACATAAGCAAGTGTGGTATCATCTGATTCCTTGGAGGTCTCAAGGTATTTTACGATATTCTGAGCCTTCTTTTTATCAAATAAGGATTTATGAAAATCCATTATAAAATCCAGCTTTTCTTTTAAGTATGCATTTTCATAAACCTTAATACGCTGGAAGAAGTACATTTTTTTACTTCCGCTAGTCACCAGTGTTATCTTCAGCGCATATTCCTTTTCTGGTATAAGCTCTGTTTTCAGCTTGATCTTGGCTTTCTTTTGTCCATCAACTTCATCGAATACACTGATGGAATCAGACTCTATCAAAACATTATCCACAAATTCTCTTACTTCATAATTCAGCTTTTTAATATCATAGTCTTCCTGGTTGATTAATACTTCAAAGTCTTGATTTAATCCTAACGGTGTTACTGTTTCTCTTAACTTATTCGCGTCTAAATTCGTACTATAGCCATGCAGAAGATTTATTTCATTGTCCCCAGTTTTTATGGTAACCAAAGGAAACGTTGCATTCTCCATCACCGTGGTATTATCAATATCAAAAACCACTTCTTTAATATCCCGGCTAAAATACGAAAGTGCAGCAATAAATATCCCTATTAAAATGATCACTCTGTAGATTTGCTTTAACACATTATTTCCCTTCTTCTATTGTCTCTTCCTGTAATAATCTAAGCAGACTGGGTGCTACCCCCAGGAACTCCAGGCATGCCTTTCGCTCCTTACTAACAGACTTTAATCCATGTCCTGCATTCTTTCTCTTTACAGCACGTATTAAAATATTCTTAGGAGTATGCTCCATATCAATAAATTCTAATAACTGAACACGATATCCTGCTTCTTCTAACAGCTCAGCTCGTAACGCATCCGTTATAAGAGCAGCCATACGTTCACGAACAATCCCATACTTTAAGACAGGCTTCAGGACTTCGCAATCTATTTGTTGATTCAATTCATGCTGACAACAGGGTACGGATAGAATCACCTTCGCGTCCCATTGAACTGCCTTATAGAGAGCATAATCCGTAGCGGTATCACAGGCATGAAGCGTCACAACCATATCAACCGAACTGCTGCCTTGATAGGAAGCGATGTCTCCTTCCATGAAGAGTAATTTATCATAGCCATACTTCTTGCTTAACGAATTACAATGCTTTATCACATCGGATTTCAAGTCCAATCCGACAATATTAATCTGATACTCTTTTACCACCGTCAGATAGTAATACATGGTAAAAGTAAGATACGATTTTCCGCATCCAAAATCTAAAATCGTCAGTTCTTTATCTTTATCCAGATATGGAAGCACATCTTCTATATATTCCAGAAAGCGGTTAATCTGTCGAAACTTATCCATTTTAGCTTTTATGACAAGCCCTTCCCTTGTCATTACACCCAGATCAACCAAAAATGGCAGTGCTTCTCCCTCTATCAGAATATAATTCTTCCTTTTATTATGAGAAAGCAGTTCTTCCTCATTTATATCAGAACGCTCGGTGTAATTAACACTCTTACGTTTATCATTCACCGTTGCTTTTCCCTTTTTGCTAATTAATATAATAACTTTTCCTTGCTTTGTCGTAATTTCTACCTGTCGAAACAGCCCTTCAAACCAAGTCGGTAAAAGAGCCAACAGTTCCTCCTCTTTATAGTTACTGTGATAGACCTTCTCACCCTTGTATTCTGATATCTGGTAGAAGCGACTCCTCTTCAGCATGACAGGACGAACCTTAATCTTCGATATCAACTCTCGGTTGCTAGAATTACTTATGATTATATTAATCAGATCATTATTTAATGTATTATAAAAAGCCGCATTAATTGCATTATCCATATTTTTCATCCATTCTAGTTATTCTATCATAAATTACTAATGAATGGTAGTTCTAATCCATCATACTATATTGTAATGTCTTTTTCAGAATAGCACAACTACATTATTATTAATTTTATCTTAATTTCAAAGGACTAAATTCATTACTTCAATATATCACATTCAATTTTCAACAGCATATATTAAATATAAAAAGCTTAGGAGTACTTATATATGTCAAATCAAATTGGCAGAGGTAATAGCATCAGAGGCAATAAATATAAAGTGCCAAATTATAGTGTAAACACTCAAGCACATTATACCCCTCGGGGTTCAACGAACAATAATACAACTCCTTCTGCCCCCGACAGAACGGAAACCACACCGAATCAGACAAACAGCACTGCACCAAACAGCAATAATAACATACCCGGTCGCTCGGCTCCGGGAACCACACCTAGAGGTGGAACAGGAACCAATACCGGAACTACACCTAGACCAAGTACCGGTACCACTCCTGCCATTCCCAGAACCAGCACCCCCATGGATGTTACTATTCCCGGTTCCGGTACCATGCCTACCAGACCTACCACCCCTGCCACTCCAATGAACGGCACTACTCCTGGTTCCGGTACCATGCCTACCACTCCTACCACCCCTACCACTCCAATGAACGGTACTATTCCCGGTTCCGGTACCATGCCTACCAGACCTGGCACCCCTACCACTCCCATGAACGGTACTACTCCTGGTTCCGGTGCCATGCCTACCAGACCTACCACCCCAATGAACGGTACTACTCCCGGTTCTGGCACCATGCCTACCAGACCTACCACCCCTACTACTCCAATGAACGGTACTACTCCCGGTTCTGGTACCATGCCTACCAGACCTGGTACCCCTACCACTCCCATGAACGGTACTACTCCTGGTTCCGGTGCCATGCCTACCAGACCTACCACCCCAATGAACGGTACTACTCCTGGTTCCGGTACCATGCCTACCAGACCTACCACCCCAATGAACGGTACTACTCCTGGTTCCGATACCATGCCTACCAGACCTACCACCCCAATGAACGGCACTACTTCCGGGGCGAATAATCAATCGAAGAGTGCCACTCCATTTATATACGGAGATTTAAAACCCGGAATTCAGAATACTTCAAAAATGAATACAATTGCTAAGCAGCACATAATGACACCTAACTCTCAAACCAATATGTTGCCCCGGTCACAGAATGGTATGATGATGCCTGGAAATCAAAATGGTATGATACCTGGTAGACAAAACAGCACGATGGTGCCTGGAAGCCATAACAGCATGATGCCTGATAATAATCGACAAGAGTCGGATATGCCCCAAATGCCAGTGATGCCATATGGACCGTATCAAGGATTGCCAAATATGTACTGCCCATGCACACCTTACTCCGTACCAATGGGTATTCCATTAATACCACTGTATGGCTATGATAACAGCGAAGATTTGGATCGGGATGTTAAATATATGAAGCAGCTTTATCCTAGAATAGCCAAGGCCATTCAATCCGAAATTGAAGAGGAATGTGATAAATTAGAATATGATGGTAGTATGATGTTTGATGAATATCCAGATAAAGTATCGATTGAGCGAATAATTGATCATATATATGACAAAGTAAAGAATATTGAAGAAGAGCCCCAGGTAGAGGTGAATAGCCTTTATCTATTTCCTCCGAGAAGGCAACAGAATCTTCTAAGAGATGTAATCAACATTATTCTTCTTAACGAGATTTTTAACAGAAGAAGAAGGTATCGAAGCAGAAGACGTTGGTATTAGTCCTACCACTAAGTATGGTGATCCCTCCTGTTAAAGAAAACAGGGATGTGGTGCTCCCTATCCCAAGAGCATATATCAAGTAAATACCTATAAACCCCTTATCCATCATCAGAGCAAATCGGTGTTACCTGAGTAGCAGTCACTTGAGATATCGAAGCCACATCCCTGTTTGATTATTCACAACTGTATTTATTAATCAATAATTTGTATAAATTCGAGTCTAATTTGATCATCACTGTTACCAGCTATCATTTAAAATCGGTGTTGCCATTGTGATTCTGGTTTTATTAGTCAGTTCATTGTAAGTGATAGCAATCTGTATATTAATCTTATTACCCATCGAGATAATGTATTCGTTTAGCATACCAGTATAAGCATATACTGTATATAAATCGCCCTCATCATACTCAATAGCGATCTCTCCCTGCAATTCTTCTACTAGCAGTTTCGCCATTTCATGCTTCTGAGTGTTTGATAGATTCCCTTCCCGATTACCCTCAAACTGTAATGTTATCTGCTTATCTTTAACCTTAAGATCATTGAACGCCTTTTCAAGTATCTGCTTGTATTTATCGATACTTTCTATTCCCTGTTTTACGATAATGCGTGTAATAATATAGTTATTTATTAAGGTACTATCCTCTTCCTGCTGAATACTTACTATCTTAATCTCCGAGGATGCCTGTTTTGCCTGTTTAAAAAAATAACACTCACTTCGATTGTGTTCTTCCCATAAGATAATATCGTCGTCTATCGTAAGTCCTATTTCATCAGCCAGAGAGTATATCACTTTTTCCTTTTCCTCTTTACTTAAATATCCTGATTGGTACTCTGCTATGATCTCAATACTGCTCTGAATTTCCTCCGTATCCGATTTCACGAATGCCTCTGTAATCCGGAATTCTTCACGAAAGAAACGGTTCATCAACATTTGCGTTCCCACAGCAACCCATAATACAATGACAATATAGAGGGTATATTTTGTACGCCTTAATGAAAATAATTGTCGCAATTTATTAGAAAAATGTTCCCATTGTTTATCCACGATGCATAACCTCCATTAAGAGAGTCTATTTGTTCGCCTAATAGTATTTCCACAAAACAAGAAATTATACATCCTTTTTACTATACCTCTATGTAAATCCATGCTATAATGGATGAAACATCTTCCGAAGCAAACCATAGCGGAAGGAGCGGGTTTGCGAAGAAGTATGTATCTACTGTATACATAATTACGATAACTTCAGAGTTTCGCAATTGCCTAAATATATCCAAATATGAAAGGAGGTATTTCTATGAACCTACCAATGCTTTATCGAAGACGATTCATTCCGAATGAACTGATTCCCTTAAAGGATGACGTAATTGTAGAAATGAATCAGGAGCTTATTATTACAAAATGGGTAACCCTCCGCCCCCGTCGTGATATTGCCAGGGGCATCTCTGCTATCTTTTTAAAAGAGGGCTTCAAAGTCAGTAAGGTATTAGATAAGAATGATAATCTCGTGTATTGGTATTGCGATATTATTCAGCCTAAAATTGATCACATAAAAAATACCGTAATCATAGAGGACCTTCTTGTGGATGTCATACTCTATGAAAACGGTACTATGCGTATCATGGATTTGGACGAGCTCTCGGAAGCCTTGGAAAGAAACCTAATCACTCAAAATGAGGCCACCTATGCTCTTCGAACCTTGAATCGTCTTCTTCAGATTATCTATCGTGGAGAGTTTCACTTATTACAGGAACCCGTTAATCAAGCGGAGAAATCTAATCCTCCAGCATCTGAATTCGCTTAATATGTCTTTCCTCACCTGAGAATTCTGTACCTAGAAATGTCTCAACTATTTTTAATGCATGGCCAATACCAATTACTCTGGCTCCCAATGCAAGTACATTAGCATCATTGTGCAGTCTCGTAGCTTCTGCGCTAAAGCAATCATGGCATAATGCTGCACGAATGCCTTTCATCTTATTTGCTGCAATCGATATACCAATCCCAGTTCCACAAATTAGAATACCCTTGTCACATTCCTTATTTTGAATTGCTCTTCCCACGGCTTTCGCATAATCAGGGTAATCACTTGAATTAACTTTACCACAACCAAAATCCTTATATTCCAATCCCTTTGAATCAAGATATTCCAGTATTGCCTGCTTTAATTCATAACCGGTATGGTCATTTCCAATCGCTATCATGTATGTATCCTCCTTTATTCTTCTTCATTCAGTTTATAGACTGTTTTTTTCACCAAACGAGCTAATTCAATATAGCACTCCTCATATTCAACCAAGGTTCCTCCGTAGGGATCTACTACATCACCAATCTCACCGGCATATTCCTTAATCGTATAGATATCCTTAACTCCTGGGTAAAGCTCTAATATTTTTCTCTTTTGACTTTCCGTCATTGTTAATATAATCGTATTATCATCAATATCAGATGTTTTTAAACCCTTTGATACATGATTCATGATTTCCAAATCATGCTTCTTTAATACCACCTCAGCCTTTGGATTAATCGGCTCCGGAAATAATACCACCAATCCTCTGGAAAGAACCTTTCTTTCGCTGACCTTTTCCAAATTCCTATATATAGCCTCTGCCATCGGACTTCTGCAGGTATTTCCAGTGCATACAAAAATAAGCTTTTGATACTTTTCCATACTTAACCTCCCTTATGCAGAAATCGTATTTATTTCTCATATACCTTCACTATATGATACCCCGCTGCTTTTAATAACCGATTCATAATTGCTTGTCCCAGACTATTATCCGCAAAGCTCTCAGAAAAAATATATTCTGAATGCAACTCATCAAACTCTCTCAATACAGCATATAAACCCGCTGCTATGGTAGCTTCTTCTTTTCTGCTTCCGATGGATTTCACAGTTCCATAATGGTAATACTCCTTAGTCTCATCGGTCGCAATGATTCCTACTCTGCTGCCACTTTGAGTTTTTTCTTTTGCTATGAGATTGATTGCCTTTACAACCTCTGCCATTTCTCCTTCGTAAATGGTAAGGCTCCCTTCCGGTGCATAGTGGCGATACTTCATACCGGGGGCTTTCGGAATCATATTCGGATCCACGTTCTTTCCCATAATAGCGGGATCGTAGTCTATGACTCCTATGACATTCTCCAGCATCCTTTTTGTAATACATCCGGGTCTCAATATCATAGGTGCTCCGCTGGACAAATCAACAATTGTGGATTCCAATCCCAAAGTCGCCTTACCACCATCGATTATCATATCAATCTCTCCATCCAAATCCTGAATTACATGTTCTGCCTTTGTAGGACTTGGCTTTCCGGATTTGTTCGCACTGGGAGCAGCTATGAATATCCCTGCCTTTGATATAAGTTCTCGGGCAATATGATTTGCAGGCAGACGAATTGCTACCGTATCGAGTCCTCCTGTGGTTTCCTTTGGGACACAATCCTGTTTCTTTAAAATTAAAGTCAGTGGTCCTGGCCAAAATGTTCTGGCAAGCTGATAGGCTTCCTCAGGAATCTCCTTAGCCAGTACCTCCATATCTTCCACCTGAGCTATGTGAACAATTAACGGATTATCCGATGGTCTCCCCTTCGCTTTATATATTTTAGTTGAAGCTTCTGGATTCATAGCATTAGCTCCAAGACCATATACGGTTTCTGTTGGAAATGCCACAAGGCCTCCGGCTTTCAATATATTTGCAGCGTATTCCAATTCCTCCGTATTCTGCGCTTCTGAGTCCATCTTAACGATCTTTGTTATCATATTCATCAGTAGCTCCTTATATCACGTCGATGGTAGATTATCATATAAAAATCCAATGATTCCCATGGTTTTATTGACTAATCTTTTTTATCTCGAACAGTATAACATCTTTTGATAGGAAAATCAATCTAGGCCACCCTCATTAATAAACTGTAATATAGCAAGGTGAATTGCCCAAGCTAGTTTTTCCTGGTAATCCTCCTGTAGTAATAGCTCTGCTTCTCTTGCATTAGACAGATAGCCGCATTCGGCAATCACAAAAGGACACTCTGTTTTTTTTAACATATAATAATTTTGGTTTGATTTTGCTTTACGATGATTTCCGTCATTGATTGTCTCAATTAACTGGGCCTGCATAATTTCTGCCAGTTTCTTGCCTTTTTCTGATTTTGCATGGTAGAAAACCTGTGCTCCCTTAACGTATTCTTCCCCAAAGCTGTTCTGATGGATACTGACCGCCATGTCAGCTTTGTTATCTTGAATGATTTTTATCCTTTGATTTAGATCCGCATTTTTTTTGTTAGAATCCGATTCCGAATACAAGCCAATATCTTCTTCCCGAGTCATTATTACTTTAATATCATTTTGCTCCAGCAAGCTTTTTAGCTTCAAAGCAATGCTCAGATTGATATCCTTTTCAAGGCAATTATTGATCCCTACCTTACCCGGGTCCCTTCCTCCATGCCCAGGATCAACCACAATGACAATCTGTTCCTTATCTGTCTGCAATAGATCTTCTTCCTCTGCGCTTTCAATATTCTCAGTACGAAAAATATTCTTCATTACCCTCACCGATTGATTCGAGGTTATCATGATAGCAAGGAAGATTAGTACTAAAAAAATGATGCTGAAATATTTCTTCATAAAATCATTCTCGCACTTCCATGTCATATTCCTTACATCTTATGAAGTGCGATAATGTCCTATTCATTTCTTATCAAAGAAAGGGCCTTGCTTGTAAAACTCTCGAAGCCTGTTTGTAAGTTTGCCGAAGCAAATCCAAATAGAAATACGCCCTGAGAATATAGCAGGCTCCAAGCAGGATACTGCTGCATCTCAGGGCGGTATCAATGAATACCTCCTCTAATTCATATAGCGTACGATTACGTTCCAAATACTTTCTTTCTCTAATCCCAATTTCCAGGAGGCAATTCCTGCTACATCTGCATCGTAGATAACCTTCATCTTTTCTTCGATGGATTTATCTTCTTCCTGCCATACGCGATATGTCGCATTGTCCTTTTCAAACTCCGCATAATAGCATCCTGCTTCTTCATTCCAGGTAGCCTCCACTCCATTGGATTGGAGCAATTCTTCAATGGGAGTCATGGGAAAGCTTTCCGAAGTTACTTTACCATCCGATGTTTCCTTCCATAGTCTTGTATAGAAAGGAATTGCTATAAGAACCTTATTCTTAGGAACCATGGTTAATATATTTCTTACTGCATCCTTTACAAACCCAATGGATGCTACCGGTCCGGCTATCTCAGATCCGGCATAATGTTCATCATAGGCCATAACCACAACATAATCAACAATCTTACCCTGCTCTTCCCTGTCATAATATTTCGTATATTCACTGGGAACATAGCTGTCAACAGATAGAACAATACCATTATTTCTACATTTTACGGATAGCTCTCTTAAAAACTGAATATAATGAATTCCCGCATCCGAAGGTATTTTCTCAAAGTCCACATTAATTCCATTAAGTTTGTATTCCATTGCTGCTTCAATCAGTGCATTGGACAAGGTTTCTCTTCTTGAAGTATGGGATAAGAGTTCATACATGTTTATCTCGATATCCACATCATTAACCAATGCCCACACTTCTAATCCAAGATCATTCGCCTTTTCTACATATTCCTTTGTTGCAATGGAGTCTATGGTTCCCGACACATCATTCACTCTGAACCAGGTCGGGGATATCACATTAACGCTTTTTGTAGCCTTCACTAACTTCTCCAGATTTGCTGTAGCATCGGTATTAAACACCTGATGGAACACCATATTGATTTTACCCGGTCTTGTCTGTGAGGTATACTCCGGTGCCTGGAAGGAGCTAGTAAGTGTCTTATAAGCAGATTCCTTAATGAATTTGTTCCTTACATAACCGATTACTCCATCCTTTGTCATTACCTTGGAAAAGCCTTTAACCGGTGTCTCCTCCATATCAACATACATCAACTCCGTGTCCGCCGGTAATTGAACCAGAATGGGACTTTTAATACTGGCCTCTGTACGAAGCTGGGTGGGTTTTGACGCCTCTGTATACAAATAGTCTCCCCATTTGTAGTCAATCACAACACGACTTGGATTCTCATAGTATTGATAGTTCATATCCGAATACTTTTGTACAAAATCTATGGACAAATAAACCTGATCCACGAAAACCTTGACTATGGGATAGTCCGAAGCGACCTTAGTCTTAATCATACTTTTTGTTACACTGTATTCACTGCGTTCTGCTTCCGCTTGTAGAATCTCATCCGGAGTGGTGTAAGTTAAAATATTCTCGTTATAGTCCCAATAGAATCGGTGATTAAACTCATTCACAACCGTATCCAGGTCCAAATACACCTTACCGTCCAGTAAAAGGCCTTTCTTTTCATATACATGATCCTGAAGAATTACTAATACCTCTGAATCCCCTACCTTATAATAATCCGTCAACTGCATTATCTCGTTGCTCGGCTTGAATTTATCTATAAGAATACTAACCACGGCAATAATGATGATTATAAATGCAGCAGCAGTTCCAAACAGTGCCAATTTTATTCTTCTATCCATACCATCCTCCTCTAACTGCTCCTATGCAGCTACATTTTTACTAACCTATACTCCATAATATCTTTCATCATTATAGCATTGTTATGGGATATCGTCATCATAAAATTCTATTTTTATCAATCCTTCGTACAAATTTTACATTTTTTCATAATTTCATTAAAGGCATTAAACATCCGTTTCCTGCTCCATATAATAAGTATAAGGGATGCGCTTACAGTATATACCGGTTCATAAATAAAAACCCGTATATAAGATAAACTCATCCCTTCCCTTTGTATGACCCCTCCGACAGAGGTACCATTCCTTCGGTCCAGCTCCCGTCATTCCATATCCTGATCTAATACATATAATACCTGCAAACATCATCCTACATGGCTTTTAATCACTTGTTACTCTGTAAAAGTATAGAGGGCTTTTTAAGTACCTATGATTCATTTCTTATTCACCAACATATTATATATAGTTCCTGATATAAGGCTGTATGGTTTATGAATTAAGTATCCGCTAAGAAGTCTGGTGCAGATTCCCACATCGGATAAGAAGGTCATTTGTGATATGTTATACTTATCCTCGGTACCATATCCATACAACCTGATTAGTCTGGAAATAAATGATGAAACAGACGACATATGTGCCTAGAAGGCTCTGTCGGATTCTCGGAAGTCGGTATTGCCCATACATGCTTTTGTATTAGGCTTTTTATGTAATAAATGGATTTCTCGTTTGCTTGGGGAATAAAATATAGCCATTGTTCGTCACAGGAAATTCTTCCTGTTCTTTGAAGGAATCGGAGTAATTTCTGATGATCCCATTCCGATCTGCCTCCCACAATAATCTTCGTACTGCAACGCAACAGCTCTTCTTTGTTGTCAAGAAAATTTGTGCCAAAGTCGATTATGATGCAATCATAGCTTTGTCCGAATACCTCCATTAATTTACTCCTCGTTACCTCCTTATAGCAGGTAATATTGTGAAAGGAAAAGCTATCTTTATCCTCTTCGCTCCATTCATAACAGCTTTGAATGATACTCATATCATGGTGTTCATTGTATTCCAGGAATGCCGTCTTTCTTCCTCGTTCCTCTCCCATGAAAAATGCAAGCATCATAGCGGTATATGTTGCACCCACACCATGATGGGTACCGATGATACCTATTACCTCACGTGTTTGGCGCATTGATTTCCCTATTATTTTATGAAGTAGCATCGGTTTATGTCTCATAGACTTACTTTTCCTTTCTTCTGAGTAGCCTCACCCTCTCCCATAGTTTTCTTTTTGGCCTAATGTATAGTATTTCTCGGAAAAGATCAATTCCATTATCAGAGGTTATCGGGGCAAAGGGATCAGGTTCGTATGGAAGGCGATAACACGGACGGGCCTCCATGCTTTTAATAATCTGATGAAATTGCTTTCCATTCATAAAGTTGAATAAGTATATGATATCTTTATATTCTGTTAACATACTCAATACTTCTTCGGAATAGCACAGCTCCCAGTCCTTCGCTCCTAATACTAACAGCTTCATATCCGCCATAAGAAATTCCTGCAGATTATCACAGCTAAGTATCCCGTAATCGTATACGATTGTCTGTCCTTTGTTAATCGATGGTACCTCTTTGCATCCAGGAACAGCCATATAGATTCCGTTTACCTTTATCACTCCTTCCTGTTGTATTACATTCCTGTAGCAATTCTTAATCTGGTTAACCACACCGCTATTGTTCTTTTCCTGATACACACATATACTGCCATAATGCATCAAATAATTGCATACCTGGAAAGCAAAATGAGTCACCCCAATTCTTGGTTGTGTTCCGGCTACTGCAATTACTTGAGATTGATTTGACTTCATGTTATCCTTTTGATTGATTAACAATGCTGATAATTGCTTCTTAAGCTTGTCTACTGAGGCATATCTTTGGGATGGATTGAACTTGATACAATGGTTAATAATACTTTTAAGTTGTTTGGTGTAGCCATTGACAGAATCGATATTTTTCATACTATCTGAACTACAGCTTGGTTCCCCTGTGGCCATAAAAAACAGTAACATACCAATACCAAAGACATCACATCGCTCATCGATCCGATTCCGGCCATATAATTCTGGTGCTGCATATCCTTTCGTGGCATGAAAATGAGAATGCTCTGTTAGTTCATCCTGAAAAACAGCACTTCCGAAATCAATCAGCATTAGATTGTCACCTGACAGAATAAGATTATCCGGCTTTAGGTCAATGTAATATAGGGGTCGTTCCATGGAATGTAAGTAATTCAATAAATCACATAGCTGAATCCCCAGCCTGAGGATCACCCTTTCGGATAGCGGTCCCTGTTGATTACGATAAGCCTTAAGAGTCTCCCCTTCAATATACTGCTCAATAATATAGGTACCTGACTCATCCTCTTCGATATCATAGACTGTCGGTATACATGGGTGCTGAATATTCTTTAATACAAATGCTTCTTTCCGTAATAAATCATAAAAGGGATTGTTGTTAGAAATAAACTTGATCACACGATAAGAATTTAACTTGATATGTTCTGCAAGATATACCTTGGCATAACCTCCGCAGCCAAGCAATCGTAGAATAATATATTTATTAAACCAAACCTCCTGTTGCATTCTCTCCTTTCCATCAGCATATTATAAATTATAGAAGTCAAATCACCTAACCATATTATAGTAAAATAATGGTATAATATCAACCAGTTTTTGGTTGTTAAAATTTACAATCTTTTTGCATTATTTTGTTGAATATACCAGTGACACATTGTGCCGCTTTTTGTTGATAAAACAGGCTTATTAATATAAATTTCATATCTATGTGTATTGACTTTACCTGTTTTTTAAATTATACTTTTTTTACACCATTGGATGGATTTTCGTAGATTCGAAAAATCAGTTCCTTTTTATTACAGAAAGGGGTGTACTTTATGAAGATCGAAAAAATTAGTGATAATCAGATAAGATGTACCTTGAATAAAAGTGACTTGATAGACAGAGAATTGAAAATAAGCGAACTAGCTTATGGTACAGAGAAAGCGAAAGCTTTATTCCGGGATATGATACAACAAGCTTTTTATGAGTTTGGTTTTGAAGTAGATGACATTCCACTAATGATCGAGGCCATTCCGGTATCTACAGAGTGCCTCATCTTAGTAATTACTAAGGTTGAAGATCCTGATGAATTAGATACTCGTTTTTCAAAGTTTTCATCATTTAGTATGCATGATAATACCGATAGAAACGAATCCGATGAGGATTCATATGCGGATGAGATTATAAATAGTTTTGATCAAAACGATGAGGATATCGCTGAAGAAGCAGAAGAAAGCTCAAAGGAGGATTCCCTGATAAGTTCGGATATTCAGAATAATGAGCCGGCTGGTAAAACCGGAGTTCATGTATCACCGAAGCTATTTAAGATATACTCATTCCGTTCTCTAAAAGAAGTGATTGATTTGGCTGGTGTCTTGCTGGGAACCTATTATGGGGTGAATACCCTTTATAAAAATCCGGTAAATTCCACTTACTATCTGGTAATTAACATCTCCAATCATACTCCCGAAGAATTCAATAAGGTATGTAATATTATTAGTGAGTATGGCAAGGTGGAACGCTCCACTTACGCAAGTTCAAGCTTCTTTGACGAACACTTTGAAGTAATTGTGAAAGACCATGCTTTACAAATATTATCTGTAATGTAATAACTAATAAAATATGCGATCCTATAAAAGAGGCTACAATCAACCGAAGTTATTCACGGTTGGTTGTAGCCTCTTTTTTGTATTTTGCCAGCAAAGCTGGCCGCGTTCGGCGCAACAGTTTCGCAAGTGAAACTTATTATTTTTTTATTCTCCGATTTGTGCCTTAATTCTGTCCATTAATTCTTCCGGATCTAAGCCATGAACCATAGCTGCTTCCTCCAAGGTCTCTGCCTGTGCTGAAGGGCATCCTAAACAATGCATACCGATATCAAGTAATACCGGAATAATGTTCTGATCTACAGAAATAGCCTGTGCTATTGTCATATCCTTTGTTATATTTGCCATATGATATTCCTCCTTTATAGGTTAATTCATGATAATAGAAAATTCGCCAAGCTTACTTTCTATCGTTTAAATCATCCGGATCCAAACCTACCAATCCAAATCATTTAATTATCAACCGCTAAACACTCTGCTTTAGCATAGGCATATTATATGCCATCAAAATATCATCGTCAAGCAGATATATCAACCTTTATATAAATTTCACACTTTCCTAAATATATTCAAACGTGAAATCGGAACCAGAAATACCCCCATTTTATGAGTAAGCCATATCACAGTTCAACCTCTGCAGATAAACGACTGGATTGGAACGATTCCCACTAGGGCTTACCGACGCATATATCCAGAGTCGGAGTATTTGCACGCATCGGTACTTAGGCTCTGTTCTCTAGAGCCTTATGTACCGTTACGCAGTGCAACTAAGTGGAAACGTCTCCGCGACGGATATATTTCCAGTCTCTGGTGCTCTCCTGTCCAATGGTTCTCACTGGTTCACACACTAAAAATGTACTTGCATTATTAGGTGCGATATATTAAAATATAATCGATTGTTTGAAAAGGAGGTAATTTACGATGGCTTATACAATTAGCGATGAATGCATTAGCTGTGGCGCTTGCTCCGGAGAGTGCCCTACCGACTCTATTTCTGAAGGTGCTAATCATTATGAAATTAATCCGGATACATGCATAGATTGCGGCGCATGTGCAGATACATGCCCTACTGGCGCAATTACAGCATAATGAGTTTACATAAAAAGGGGATTGCTTATGCATCCCCCTTTTTTTGTCCAATTATTTATCTTGCTTAAATATGTACCTTATTTTTTTTGAAGAATTTCGATTTTCTCTTTCCTTCATATGCCGCTGCAGCCATCATCCGACTTTTTTGATAATCTCTTAAGCTTGCATCAAATTTCCGAAATCTTTCTTCTTCCTTTTCTTCCTGAATTCTCATCAAGTAGTTCATTTCCTTAATCACATTTCCTGTCACATTCATGCTAATCTCCTCGGTCAATGTCTCATTATTTTCTTTTAAAGCCGCTAATATGATCTGATTCATGATTGTTTTAAACTGTGCCATTTTAACATCAGCCTGATTCCCAATCTCAGCCTTTTCCTCGTCTGTGACGAGGCTTGTCCCATCTGCCTTCTCTTTCTCATCCTCTTCCTGTAACATGTCATCCACCTTCCCCTTCGGTATCTTTTTTTGTTCATACTCTGTATCAGAAGTTAATGTATCAGTTTTACTCAAATTCGGCAGAAGCATCTTAATCGCTTTTAATTGAAAGCCCTTATCCTTTAAGTGCTTTACCTTTTTTAGAAGCTCAATGTCTTCTTCCTTATAATATCGTTGTTCCATTTCATTACGGTTAATCGGCAGGTCTAACTCCTTCTGCCAATATCTAAGAACATGGGCTTCAACATCAATTCGTTTCGAGGCCTCCGAAATCATATATCTTACTTCTTCCACTCGTATGCCCTCCTCAATATTGTAATTATTTTCCACTTTTTACATTATAACATAGCAAACCTCAATTGCAATATGGTTTCCACATATTCCCATATAACTTGTCGACAGAAAAAGGGGAAACCCCAAAGAAGTTTCCCCTTTTCTACATAAATCATATTCATCCATATTCCGTTACATTACTTTTGTCTAAAATAGATTTATCATAATCATAATAAACCTATTAATCTGAATAATCTTTTTTAAGATAACGTTATCGCTCCAGATTCGCGAACTTTGTATATTGTGCCAACCAAGCCAGCTTCACTGTACCAGTGGGACCATTTCTCTGCTTACCGATTATAATTTCAGATACTCCTGGTTCCTCCGTATCATGGTTATAATAATCATCACGATAGATAAACATAACAACATCGGCGTCCTGCTCAATTGCACCGGATTCTCTTAAATCGGACAGCATCGGTCTTTTGTCGGGACGCTGCTCCACCGCACGGCTTAACTGTGATAGTGCAATTACGGGCACATTTATTTCCCTTGCAAGAGATTTTAAAGAACGGGATATTTCAGATATCTCCTGCTGTCTTGACTCCGACTTTTTACTACCACTCATCAACTGTAGGTAGTCTATGATGACTAATCCAAGGTTTCTCTCCAGCTTTAGCTTTCTGCACTTTGATCTCAGCTCACTAACTGAGATCGCAGAGGTATCATCGATTACAAGATTGGAATTACCAATGATACGCGCACTTTCCATGAGGTTTGCCCAATCCTCACCGGATAACGAACCGGTACGGATCGCCTGGGAATCCACTCTGGAATTCATGGATAAGATACGCTTTACCAACTGATCCTGCGACATTTCCAAACTAAATATTACAGTAGTCACATTGGACTTTAACGCCACATATTCTGCTATGTTCAATACAAAAGCCGTCTTACCCATGGACGGTCTTGCCGCTATTAAAATCAAGTCAGACGGCTGCAGGCCTGCGGTTTTGTAATCCAAATCATAAAAGCCTGTTGCAATACCCGTAACACTTCCTTGATTCTTTGCTGCTGCTTCAATGCTATCGATGGATCTTAGAACAACCTCACGAATATCCGTAAATTCCTTTGTACCACGATGTTGAACGATATCAAATACCTGCTTTTCTGTCTTCTCAAGAATAACATCCAGCTTTTCCTTATCAAGATAGCAGTCATTCGCAGTTTCTTCTGCTACCTTAATCAGTCGGCGTAGAACCGCTTTCTCTTTAACAATCTGCGCATAATAACGAACATTTGCCGATGTAGGGACCGCTGTTACCAGATCTCTGATAAATTCCAGGCTGCATACCTGAGGTGGCACATCCTTTTCCTTTAATCGATCCTGAAGGGTGACCAAATCCACCGGCTTTCCCTCGTTATACAGTTCTATCATTGTCTCATACAGGATACCGTATTGATTTTCATAAAAGTCAGAGCTACTAAGTATTTCCGACGCTGATATTATAGCATCCCGGTCCATAATCATGGAACCTATTACCGATTGCTCTGCTTCAGCACTATGCGGTAGTATTCTTTTTATAAATGCTTCATCCATACGTAACCCCCCTGGTTAAACATCATACCGCTTCTACCTTAACCTTAAGCTCCGCGGTTACCTGAGGATGTACTTTTACCGGAACCGTATATGATCCGGCATTTTTGATTGGATCATTGAGCTGTATCTTTTTCTTATCTATATCAAATCCATATTGTTCTTTCACTGCTGCTGCGATTTCCTTTGTTGAGACTGATCCAAAGGTTTTACCGCCCTCTCCAGCCTTAATACTTACTTTAACGGAAAGCTCCTCCAGCTTTTTACTGAAGACTTTAGCTTCTTCTAATAGCTCCTGCTGCTTTTTCGCTTCTGCTGCCTTCTGATTATTTAATTCGAATATATTCTGCTTTGTAGCTTCTATCCCCAGCTTTTTCGGTAATATAAAATTTCTTGCATAACCATCACTAACCTTAACAATTTCGCCCTTTTTACCAAGCGCTTTAACATCCTGAATTAAAATGATATCCATAACTTTATCTCCTTTTACTTTAATCTAGCTTCAGGCAATTACGAAACTCTGAAGATATCTTATATTATGTATACAGCAGATACATATTCCTACACAAACCCGCTCCTTCCGCTATGGTTTGCTTCGGAATATGTATCCACTGTATACACAATGGCTACAATTATAAGTTTCGCTTTACCTTTAATCTTGCTCCTATCTTATCTACAGTTCTCCCTCTTCCCGCATTGTATGCAGTGTTGTCTTTAACTTATTGATCGCATCATCAATAGAAGTATTCTCTAACTGGCAACCGGCAACACTTAGATGTCCTCCACCGCCTAATTTCTCCATGATAATCTGTACATTTACCTCATCAATGGATCTTGCACTGATGTATATCTTATTATTATAATCCGTCAGTACAAAAGCCGCCTTAACATCCGTAATATTTATCAGCTCATTTGCCACCTGGGCACCTAGGATCATAGGGCTATCCACCTCGGAGCTCTTGCAGACTGAGATTGCAAAATGGTGAAGGTATATTTCGGTGCTGCTGATGGCATCCGCTTTAATTTTCAGTTCCGTCATATCACTACGGAAATACTTACGGACTCTAGCCACATCAGCCCCGCTTCTACGTAAAAATGCTGCTGCTTCGAAGGTTCGAACTCCTGTCTTTGTCAGGAAATTATTTGTATCGATCATTATACCGGCATACAGAGCATCCGCTTCCAATGGCTTCAGTCGTAAATTGCCACCAATGTACTGCATGATCTCCGCGATCATCTCACTGGTTGAAGAGGCATAGGTCTCAATATAGGATAAAACAGCAGAATCAATCGCCTCATTCGTCTGACGATGATGATCGAATATTACAATTGTTTTCACATAATCAATTAGTTCAGAACATTCCAGATAACTAGGGCGGTTCACATCCACAATAACTAATAGAGTGTTTCCGTCCACTACCTCCTTAGCCTGATCATTCTTAAGGAACATGTCCTCTTCATAATCAGGACTATTCACAAACTTATTCATTAAAGGCCGAAGGGAAGAGGTAACCTCATTGATTACGATATGGGCCTTTTTATTAAAGAATTTGGCTATTCGATACACACCGATTGCGGAACCTAAGGAATCAACGTCCCCATTCTTATGACCCATTATGACAATCTTATCCTTTGACTCCAGGAACTCACGGAAGGCATGCGCCTTAACTCTTGCCTTAACCCTGGTACTCTTTTCAACCTGTATGCTCTTTCCTCCGTAGTAGCTGATCTTTTCCCTGTCCTTTACAACCGCCTGATCACCGCCACGTCCCAAAGCCAGATCGATAGCTGCTCTCGCATACTCATAGCCACTGATGTAGGTGTCCGCATTGACACCAAGTCCGATACTAATGGTTACGGACATTTCATTGCCGATATTAACATTTCTGACCTCTTCCAGAACAGAAAACTTTGTGTTCTGAAGATAGGGTAGATATTTTTGCTGAAAGACAAAGATATACTTGTCTTTTTCCAGCTTCTTAATAATTGCGTCAATGGTCTGCATATACTTATTGATTTTACGATCAACCAGCGCAGTTAACAGGGATCTTCTTACCTCATCTATACTTTCCAGGGCCTCTTCATAATTGTCAATATATAATAGACCGGTTACTAATTTTTGCTCCTTATTTTCCTTCATTAATGATATGATTTCTGTTTCATCATATAGATACATCGCTATTAAAGCATTACGATCATTCCATATCTCTTCCTCATTGGAAAAGTTCCAATTAATGTCCTCCTCGAAATCAGGAGCTACTACTTTTCGAAGCAGTATTCTATAATGGCGATCATTCAAAGTAACGTGAACTTCTTCATCATTTTCCTTCTTGGGCAAGACATCCTTCGTAATCTCAGGAATAATATTCGTAATAGAACGTCTTGCTGCTTTTTTCTCATGAATAATGTCCATAAATTCATCATTACCCCATTGCATTCTGCCATCGATATCCAGTATTGCATAAGGTAAATTAAGCTCCTTCAGAAGACGTTTTTGAACCTGACCATAATCCATTGCATAACGGACTAATTCTGCGGCAATCTTATTTCTCTTAGCGAAATAGATTAACATTGCAATAAGAAAATAGAATAAGGTAAAGCCTGTCATAACATATCCGGCTTTTCTATCCAGTGCGTATATACTTAGGTTCATGCATAACAATAATATAGTTAAGATCACAGGCCATAATAAATAAACTCGTAATGCTCCTCTAAGTTTTAATTTTCTGCCCATAGAATATACTCCTTTACTGGTGATTCCATTTCTCATCAATTATGACTACACCATTTTGCTATATTAATTCAATACACAGATGATTATTATGCTCCTTCAAACACGAAACCCTACTGCTGCCAGTATAAACAATGTATGTTAAAATATTATACCACTATCAGGGAATGAAAGGAAGACCAAATTTAGACATAGAATTGACAGAACAGTAAATCATATTCGATTCAATGCATTTATCATCGTCAGAAGATTACATTCATCTTTAACTACTTATATTCTCCCATTATAAGTAAGTGCCAGCATCGTCAGATCATCGGATTGGGTTGTATCTTCAATATGCAAATCAACATCATCCACCACTGCCTTCAGTAATGTCTTCGGTAATGCTCCCCTATTCTGATTCAATACCGCCAGGAGCCGATATTCACCATACTTTTCATAATAGCGATTGGTAGCCTCCGTGATACCGTCCGTATACAGAAATAGTGTGTCTCCTTTATGAAGCTGTATTTCAAATTGAATATAATTCATTTCCTTGAGGCCTGCTAATACAAAACCAGAGTGTGACTTTAGGTATTCAAAGCCTCCTCCATTGGTTTTTAACAAGGGCGGAGTATGCCCTGCGTTCACATAGGTCAGTTTTCCCGTTGTAATATCTAATATTCCCATCCACGCAGTTACAAACATTCCAGCATCACTGTTTTCACAGAGCTGAGAATTCACCGTAGCAAAGGCTTCCGCTGGTGAATACCCCGCCTGTACCTGGTTCTTAATCAGTGTCTTTGTAATAACTATAAACAGAGCAGCCGGTACTCCTTTCCCTGATACATCCGCTATTACCACTGCAATTTGATCTTCGCCCACCATAAAAAAGTCGTAAAAATCTCCCCCGACCTCTTTAGCCGACCTCATCATTGCATCAATATAGATTTCCTTTCTTTTCGGAAAGGAAGGAGAAATGCAGGGTAACATTGATGTTTGAATCTGGGACGCTATGTTTAGTTCCGCACTAATCCTCTCTTTCTCCGCCGTTGTTTCCGTCAAATTCTTAATATACTCATTAATATCAATCTCCATTTTCTTTATGGCATATGCCAGGTGTTCGATTTCATCCTGTGTTTTTACCTTATCCAAGTGTTCAGAGACCTTTGTCTCATGTTTAATAAAGGAAAGTGCTTCCCGTGTAATTAAGTTGATCGGGGCAACCACCTTTCGTCGAAGATAATTCATATAAAGTAAGATAAAGAACGTAATTAATATAGTGGATAGAACAACCGCATATAAGATGTACTCCAGCATATTACTATGAAGCTTTTCCATGGCAATCTCCACTCCAAGAATGGCAATGATTTCGTTTTGGGAGTTATAGATCGGTATAATGGCGGAGGTATTATACCCGAATTGACTATGCGAATAAAAATAATTATCCACTCTTTCTCCGGTTGTTACTATTTTCTTAGCATCCTCTCTAAACTTCGGATTAATCTGACCGGTATCGCCTAGAGCAAAGGGTGGAAACTGATCCTCTGGATTATCCACATCATATATGTAAGTCAGGTCGATTCCCTCTAGCTTGGCAATATAGATATAGTTTACCTTCATTGAATTCCTCAATGTGGTAATTTTCTCTCCCATGCTCTCATACTTATCATCTACGATACCGGTTTTAAGGTATCGTTCTATATCGTCCCCGTTTATGTAAGACCTCGCCACCTCCGCGATTTGATATGCAGTATCATTATACAGTTTTTCTATAACGGATTTATATTTCATATAACTAATAGTACAGCTGGTGGAACATATTAAGATTCCTAAAATTATAAAGCCAGCAGTCAGTTTGAACGAAAGATTCTGCTTATATTGCCTCGCATATTTCATAATAAGTCTCCTTACTCATATAGTAAATCACCGCATCACAGATACATCTTCTTGTCCGGCAATAAGGGCATTCCAGCAGATCGCTTTGGTACCACGGCTTCTCCAGATAACACAGGAACTGGTAATTATTGTCCTCCAGAAGTCTTTTTGCAGGTATGTAGCTTCCCTTTACCCAGGCCGGAATAAAAATTACCGAAACGCCGGCCTCGTTGAATAAGTAACTTGTAAAGTATTGAAGCAATTCATCCGTTAGATGCATTCCCCGATAGGCTTCATCAATTCCTATGGAGCGGCATACCCCTATGATATCATTCTCAGAACAATCATGATACATAAACGCTTCCCCAAAGCCCGGAAGTTCAGCCAAATCATATGGAAGCAATACTACACAATAAAAAAAGCCAATCGCCTTATCCTCTTTATATACCAGATAAAAGAAGTGATTATTCTTGTATATTATATCGTACAAAAACTCCTCGGGATACATACCTTTGCCAATATGTTTATCACATAACTCCTTGGCGATGACTACCTCTGAGATTTCAAGTTTTTTAGCTGTAAACCCATGAAATTTTAACATCTTTTCCTCCTATGTTACATATATATTGTTAATTAATGTATTGTGAGTGTTTGTTGTATGGCCATGTGGGATAAAGAGTAATATTTTGTAAATTACAGGATAATACAAATTATACCATATTCCTTAATTCTTTCAATGTGTTTTGGAAAATTATATCTATTTTTTGTAATTTTAGATAATATATAGAAATATTTAACTTTTACGTTCTGAAATTGACCAATAAAAAAGCAGTTCCATTATTAGAGATGTTCTATGAGGCTATATAAACCATCCTCATATCGCATCAGTGATAGAAACTGCTCCTTTTCTATTGAATTGTCATTACCTTTACACCGGTATTAAGATATTCCGGTCCTGTATTCTTTCCCAGAATTGCCGCGATTGCCTGAGCCATACCGAGATATCCCATGGTATACGGATTTTGAACCACAATTGCATCCAGACTCCCATTACGAAGTAATTTCATCATAGCGGTGGTTTCATCAAAACCAATAGCAATATATTGATTTTGCTTTTCCTTATTGGCATAACCCAAACCTTCGCTGGCACCTTCATTCGTTCCAAATATGGCTACCAGCTCGTCATTCGTTTCCATCAGTTCAATGGTTGCTGTCTTCGCATCCTCCGGAGTACCACTGGGTACAATAGTAGAGTCCAGAACCTGGAACCTGGGATCACTTGCCATCGTATTCCGAA
Source organism: Variimorphobacter saccharofermentans (assembly GCF_014174405.1). Classification (GTDB taxonomy): domain Bacteria; phylum Bacillota; class Clostridia; order Lachnospirales; family Lachnospiraceae; genus Mobilitalea; species Mobilitalea saccharofermentans. The sequence continues at coordinate 3,903,632 of NZ_JACEGA010000001.1, forward strand.
ACCCTCTTTCACGGAGCTCTACATTTGCTTTCTGTGGTAAACTGATAATCCCAACGGAGCCTCCTTCAATTCCTCTGCTTTCAAAAATTGATAGCAATGTCTCAGCGGCACGAACTCCAGCTTCATAGTTATCGGTCGCTAACGTGGTGATTGCTTCTTCATATGCCGGTGAATCTACATAAATAATCTTGACACCTCTTGCCTTTGCATCCTCCACTGCTCCGGATATTAGTCTCGGGTCATCCGCAGCGATCAAAATTGCATCAGCGCCAGTCTCCACCGCCTTATTAATTATTTCTATTTGTTTCATCGCATTTCTTTCGTCCGGAGCATCCCAGACGTATTTTATCCCAACCAGTGTCGCCATATCCGACGCACCTTTATTAACGATATCCCAATACTGATATTCCTTATCCGTTGTAATTAAGTAAACCTTGTTATGTGCAATATTATTAGAAAAAACCATTGCTTTCTCTTTCATGGAATTTTGATGCCAAATGATAAAAAGAAAAAACATAAGTGTAATCACTGTAATATCTATTATTAATCTTTTCCGTTTCATAATATATTGCTCCTACACACGCTACATGGATGAAACGTAGCTGTGGCTTTATCATATACCATCTTTAATAAATATATATTACTGGAGCCTGTAAAACATTTCATATATCTGAAAAGATAATTTGGAGAATGTTTTGATTGCTAACTTTTTACATACAAATCCATTATAAAAAGCCGTTACACAACGTTCAGTCATGTAACGGCCACGATATTATGATTTAGATTGGAATTAATCCATTGTGTATGGCATTAAAGCGATGTGTCTTGCGCGCTTAACAGCTACTGTTAAAGCTCTCTGGTGCTTAGCACAGTTACCGGTTATTCTTCTAGGAAGAATTTTACCTCTTTCAGATACATATCTCTTTAATTTATTAATATCCTTATAATCAATTCCTGTGTGGTTCTTATCCGCACAGAAAACGCATACTTTCTTTCTTCTGCGTCCGAAGGTTTTTCTCTTCATCGGAGAATCGCCTCTATCTTCTTTTTTGTTGAATGGCATGTCATGACCTCCTTATCCGAATATTATTATGCAAGTGAAGAAACCCGAACTCACTTGTATATATAAAAAGCTTTGATTTTAATTAAATGGTAATTCTTCGTCAATACCGTCCGGGATGTTCATAAAGCCATCCCCCATTGCTGAGCTGGGTTCCGGTTTGAATTCGCGGTTATTCTGATAACCCGTATCACCACCACTGGCACCTTTGCTTTCAGCAAATTCTATTTCTTCTGCTACTACGTCGGTCGTGTAAACCTTAATGCCGTCTTTATTGGTATAGCTGCCTGTCTGAATTCTGCCGACAGCAACCATCTTCATACCTTGTCTGAAATACTTCTCTACAAATTCTGCCTGCTTTCCAAAAGCAACGCAACCGATAAAATCTGCATCCTGTGTATCGCCGGCTCTTTTAAACCTACGATCTACTGCCAGTGTAAATCTGGCAACTGCTGTAGAGTTCTCACCCTGGGAATATCTTACCTCAGGATCTCTGGTTAAACGGCCCATTAATATAGCTTTATTCATAAGTTAAAATACCTCCCTTTCGTTCCACGCCTTAGGGAATACAAACGTCATTGTAATAAAATGCGCCTGTTACGTATTAAGCATCTTTTCTAATGCACAGATATCTGATTACATTTTCCATAATACGAACTCTTTGCTCGATTTCGTTTGGAACTGTAGAATCAGCATCGAATTGGATGAAATAGTAGTAGCCTTCTTTCATTTTCTGAATTTCATAAGCTAATCTTTTCTTTCCCCAGTCATCTACATTTGTAATTGAGCCGCCGAATCTTGTAACAAGATCTTTCACTGCTTCTAATGTAGCTAATCTAGCGTCATCCTCGATTTTTGCATTTACAACTAAGGCTAATTCATATTGATTCATAGTTGTCTTGCACCTCCTTCTGGTCTCTGGCCCTTTTCTAATGGATTAAATGATTGACGAAGAATCATATCCATTTAAAGAGCAAGGAAATTTAGTATAACATATCACAATTACTTATGATAACACAGCTTTGCGAATAATACAACCTATTTTTTTACTAAATCATACATTTAAAAAAGGGGATGTTTCACAATGCATTTGCGGTGACGCATTATGAAACATCCCTTTTGGAACAGATTAATTCGAACATCCTCAACCATATAACCTGCTGTAATCGGACAGCCTCTTCATTAATAGGGAAAGAATATCTTCTGGTTCCATATCCTTTGCCGTATCTACATAGATGGCAACCGGGGGCAGATTCAGGTGAATATTGCGCTTTACTATTTTTCGCTTCACCATAGTGAGCTTGGATAAAAAGCTGTCCACGTTCTTCGGAACAATCACAATTGCCTGCTTGTTATATAATGTAATAATTTTAAACTCCTTTATCACATCAAAGGGAATGAAGCCCACACCACCTCTGGATGAGCTGTCAATAATCCCATCCGTGGTTATTGTCAGCAGTCTCTTCTCCTGCGCTGCCAGGGCAACACCCCGAAGAAAGCCTATGAAAAATATAAATGCAAGCAGGATTCCGGGTAACCAGAAACGAAGCTTATGTACCATAAATCCATAAACCGTCACAGCACAGGCGGCTATCAGCATGAACAAATTCGCAACCGCCAAAATGAATGCTTTATAATTCGTTTCCTCTATTATAATATCACCCAACGGACCAACACCCCCTTGCATCAATTAAGCTAATTGTATCTTTTTTCCCACTTATTTGCAAGTTAAAATTGGATTTATTAAGTCCATTTAGGTAATATTGGTATTTTACTTGTTAGTTTATTTTAAATCTTTGCAAAGATGCTTCCAGTCTCTTCGCTTCCTCAGCCAGTTCATAAGCAGAATTACTTAAAGCCTCTACCGCGTCTATCTGATTGGTGGCGGTGCTGCTAACCTCCTCGGATGAGGTGGCTGTTTCCTGCGACACTGCAGAAATATTGCTGATGGCATCAAGAGTATCTTCTTTCGCTGCTTCAATCCCTTTAATTACAGACGCTATATTGTTAAGGTTATTCACCAGGTTCGCTACATGGCTACTGATACTTTCAAATACTGATATGGTCTTACTTAGTGCTTCACTCTGCGATCCCACAATACTCTCTGCCTGCTTAGCCGATACAACCGTTCCCTTGGTTTTTAGCTGAATTGCTGAAACGATATTTTGAATTTGTCCGGCTGCTGTAACGGTTTGATCCGCAAGCTTTCGTATTTCATCCGCCACAACTGCAAAGCCACGTCCAGCGTCACCTGCTCTTGCCGCCTCAATGGAGGCATTTAAGGATAATAAATTGGTCTGTGCAGCGATTTCATTGATGATACCTACAAAATCAGCAATGCTTCTTGACTGGAGCTCCAGGGCTTCAATTTCTCCAATCACTACTTGTGTAATCTCATTAGTGGCATTCGTTTTCTGATTCAGCTCATCAACAATAACCATTCCTTCGCCCACGATAGCTTTCGCATCCCCGGCTATTTTCTCAATTTCATAGGTGCTATCATAAACCTTGCCTATCTTGTCGGAAAGGTTGGACATCTCAAGCAGGCACTTTTCTGTATCCTCTGCCTGTTGCACGACTCCTTTTTCGATTTCCTCGATCGCATAGGATATGCCCTTGGTTGCTTCCAGGAAATCCGAGGATGTATCGGAGACCGCGTTGGCTGAGGTGGCAAATTTAAGTCCTATCTCAGTAACATTACCAATTAAAGAACGCATACCTGACATCATGTCCGTTAACGATTTGGATAAAACCAGGAATTCATCCTTACGTTTTGTATCAAAGGTGGTAGTAAGGTCTCCTTTTGCCGCCTTACTAATGGAATGCACTAATTTTGTAATCGCACCGGCGATACCTCCTGCTATTAGAGTTCCGACAGCAATTGCAGATGCACATGCAAATATGATAAAACCGATATTCAGTTTGGCAATATCGGATGCCTTTTCAATAATGGTATCCCTTGGTATGAGGGCACACACATAAGCACCGGTATTTCCAACCTGATTGTACAGATACAGATATTCCTCATCCTGATATTTCTCATAGGATTTCCCGAAGGCCTCTCCACTCTCCACAGACTTTGTATAGTAGGACAATGGGGTGAACACAGAAATTTCCTCTGTATTGGCAATGGTTTCCTTACCATCGGCAGTAATAAAGCCTACAATGCTTCCATCACCCAGATCAATACCGGATATGCTGTTGAGTATATATTCCGTAGATACGTCCAACACAATATATCCATTGGCTTTACTCATTTTCTGTACAACAGCTATAGCATATGGAGCAATTCTATCCTTGAACATTTCATCCACTTCGGGGTGCTCACCAATCCATATGGATTTAGCTGTAGATGCTGATAATGTTTTACCGACTTCCGATTCCTGAAACAATGTAAAGCTATCTTTCGGTGCACTATTCGAGGTGGATATGGAGTTTCTTTTTTCTGAAAAAATATGAACTGCTGAAATGGAGTTGCTTGCACTTTTTAACAGAACTGCCTCTTCTTTTATCTCCGTACTTAATTTGGTATTCTCACTTATTCCCAGCTTTTTATCATTCTCATAGTAGCTCTCAAAATGCTCATTATGTAATAATTCTACCGCTTTTTCTGAGACCTGATTCAGACTCAATTCAATATAGTCGGATACTGCATTTAGTGTATCGGTTGTTGTCTTTTCATAGGTTTCGATTATGGCCGAGGATGACTTCTTATAAGAAACCATACCAAAAATCGCAATCAAAATCACGGGTATCGCAAAGCCGATAATTAACTTAAACCGAATTCCTCTAAATCTATTCCAGAAGTTGTTCCGTGCGTCCTCTTCTTCCTGCTTTCCTATATTTTTTAATAAGATTTTATTGATACGCTCGCTCTTTTGTAATTGCTTTTGCGAATTCTGATCCTGATTCATTTTTTCTTTTCTATCTTCCCCTATTCCATTATTCTTTTTTCCCATGTATTTTACCCCTTTCAATCGGAACGGCATCACCCTTTAACTGCGCCTTGAGTCAGGCCGCTATATATCTGCTTTTGTCCTAAGATAAATATAATTAGAGCAGGAATGATGGTAATAATAACACCCGCTGTAATATAGTTATATTGATTACCATAGGGCCCCGTGAATGTATATAAGGAAGTGGATACAGTAACTAGTTTGTCCTTATTCTGGAGATACAGATTAGCCATATAATACTCATTATACGTTCCCACTCCCTTTAGAATCATAACCGTTATGATGGCAGGCTTTAATAACGGAAATAAGATCTTAAAGAACACGCCAAAGTAGGTGGCACCATCCATAATTGCTGACTCATCTAAGGACACCGGTATATTTTCAAAGAACTGCAGGAATATGTATATTGATATTACATCCACTCCACACATAAGTATGATATATCCGTACAGGGAATCAATCAGTCTTAATGTATACATGATCTGATAGACGGTTACCTGAGTTGCAATGCCCGGTATCAGAGCAGCAAACAGAAATAAATTACGGACCAGACCATTGCCCGGGAACTTAAATCTGCTTAAAATATATGCCAGCATGGTTCCAAACATAATTGCACCGCCTAGTACAAAGACAAGAATAATAAAGGTATTTAAAAAAGCGGTACCCATATTGGCCTTTTCCCATGCTATCTTATAATTTTCAAAATAAGTCCAGCTTTCCGGTAATGTCATGACATTGGTTTTCTTATATTCTTCTTCTGACTTGAATGATGTAACAAATGCTGTTACCATAGGCAGAATGGCAATTAAGGAGGCAAGCAGCAGCGAACCATACTTGATAATTGTGCCTATGATTTTCAGTAGTCTTTTTCCAAATGTCATTTATCTTCCCTCCTTATTATATTTTTTCAGCATCCTGGTGGTTTTTCTTGAGACATCCGCATTGGCATCACTAAATAGATAGTTGAAAAGTACCTTCTGTCCAATGGTTACCAGAACAATAATCCCAAATAAAATCAATGCCATGGCTGATGCTTTCCCCACCTTTTGAAGATTACTATGTGCCAGATTGTGCATTACAAGGAAATAGGTAGCTGTTCCTCTTGTACCCTGTGTAATAACAAAGGGTGGCTCGAAAGCGCTTAAGGAACCGGTAATAGATAAGATCAAATTCAATACTACGATTGTCTGAATACTTGGAAGAATAATATAACGGAATTGATGCCAACGGTTCGCTCCATCCAGAGAAGACGATTCATATAGCTCCTTGTCGACTGACATAATGGCACCAATGAATAGAACCATATTCTGTCCGACATATCTCCACAAAGAAGTAGCAACCAGCGATATATTATTAATATTTTTATCTCTCAACCAGTAAGGTAAGTTGTCTAAATCAAACCCTATCCATGTCAGAACCGTATCCAACACAAATCCTCTTGTATAAAAGAATTTAAAAATAAAGCCAACAGCAATACCACTCACGAGGTACGGAAAGAAGATTGCTCCCTTAAATACACTTCCCGCTTTTGTCTTAAAGCTTAACATCGTTGCAAAATAAAGCGCGATCGCAAGCTGTACAAAGGAGCCGATTAAATAGTAAATACTTAATTTAAGCGAATTAAGAACCTCTTTATCCTTCAAAATTTCTGTATAGTTTTTAAATCCCACATATTCACGTGGTCCGATATATTTCATATTGTATAAGCTAAACTCAAACATCTTTAAGAAAGGCAAATAGGTGAATACAAACAGTAATAATAACGGAACCGTCATAAAGGTTATTATAATCAAAGTCTTCTGACCCTTACCACTTCTCAACCATTTTATAATGCCCCGCTGCTTTCTTTCATCTTTAACAGTAATCGTGGTGTTATTTTTATCCATAAAACCTCCTACTTTAAATATGAGCCAGGGAGGATGGCCCTGGCTCATAAGGTAAATAACTAGAGTACAGCTTTTATTACATAATTATTGGTTCACTTCAATGCCTAATTCAGTCTGAGCTGCTGACCATTTTGCATTCCAATCTGCAACGATCTCATCCATAGTTTCTGACTTGTCATAAGCAGCCTCTAATACTCTCTGAACGTGAGTATTCTCCATATTGATACCTACTTCAGATTTTGTGTTAACATCATTTAAGAAGGTCTCTTCTCCAGCCAAAGCAGGGTTATCTACTACCAGTTCTACTCCTTCAAATGCAGCATATACATCAGGATACTCTGCACCCTTTACAACCGGAATACCTCCTTCACTAAAAGCAAAGTTGGACTGTTCCGTTAAGAATTTTACATATAATAAAGATGCAATCTTATTATCATCAGAAGCATTTACATTAATACCATAGCAGTAGTCAGGTCCTGCAGCTGCATATTGCTTTCCATTGACTGTAATCGGGAATGTCATATATCCTACATCATCCGGATTATCGCCTGCATCCTTCATCTGTGTTACAGCCCATGAGCCGAGTACCATTGTTCCGATTTCGCCTCTGTTCAGCATACCTTTACTGCTTTCCCAGTCAGTGGTTGTAGGATCATCTTCAATTAAGCCTCTTGCTACCGCTTCATACAGTAAATTATACACTGCATAAGGGCCTGTTCCATCACCTTTATTAGCAAATGGATCCTTCATATGAGGTAATTTTACGTTCATAAAGTCCGGGTCTCCTGTTGCTGAACCACCAATATATGCATCCCACGCGCCCATTGTCCAGCCAGCAGCAAAGTTCGTATATAGCGGGATTGCATCGGTATTATCCTTAATCTTCTGTAATGCATCCAGGAACTCATCCGGTGTCTTTGGTAATGTGGTGATGCCTGCATCAGCAAATACCTTCTTATTGTATAGAACACCCTGCGCATTTACTGTGGAAGGAATTCCATATACTTTGCCTTCAAAGGAGAAATTATCAATGAAACCATAGGTTTCACCAATTTTATCATAGTCACCAAAGCTTAGGAAAAGACCTGGAAGCTCATTCTTTAATGTGGTGGTGGGGATCATCATAATATCACCCCAGTCGCCTGTTGTTAATCTGATGGTTGCATCCTGTGCGTAATCTGTAATACCTTCATATGTAATGGTTACATTCGGATACATCTTCTGGAACTCTGTTACATAGCCAGCCAGCTTAGTATCAACGATATCCGTTCTATGGGTAAGGAACTTTAAGTCAGCTTTAATGTGGGTAAAATCTTCACCAAGTGTTAAAGTGTCAATTGTAGGAAATGCAGCAGTTGTAATATCTGCCGGAGCCTCATCTTCCGTTGTCTCCTCCTTAGGTGCTTCTGTAGCTGTGTTGTTCGTTCCCTCATTGCTCTTTGTATCGTCTTTTGCGTCTTTTGAGCCGCAAGCAGCAAGAGAAAATACCATTGTAAGAACTAGTAAAAGACTTAGCAATTTCTTAATTTTCATTTCAATTCCCCCTAATTAAAATTGTTAATTGGTACTAATAAATACTTGAATTAAGTTATTTTAAGTTATCGTTAACTTACGACGTAATTATATATTATGTCTATTCTTCTTGTCAAGAACTTTTCTAAAATTATACAAAATGCACCATTATGCATAATTAATATATGGATATATATTTTTATCAAATAGTATTTTAGTACCAGTTTAATAATAATTTAACCTAATTCCAGTTTATATTGTGACTAAAAAGGAAGGTTAACCCACTGGTTAACCTTCCTTTATCAAACTACCTTCTATGTTATTTTAAGTTAATTCTTTAACTACAAAAAAAATAATATTGTCATTTCCTTCTGTTATGGACAGAGTCACGATACACCAGTTTACCACTGATAACTTTTCTTCCAAAACTTCGATCATCACCTTGTATTTTACGCATGACCGCTTTGACTGCTGTTTCAGCCATTGCTTCCATATCCACTTCCACTGTTGTTAATTTCGGCGAGGATAGGTTCGCATATATATAATTATCGAATCCTACTACTGAAATATCCTTCGGAATCTTATATCCCTCTTTCTTAAGCTTACGGATAAACAGATATGCTACGGAGTCACAGTTACACACAAATGCCGTGGGCATGTGCTGAGGTAAAGCAAAGTCGATATACGCTCCATCTTCACTACGGTCATTAATAATCCAGCTTTCATTAATGCTTAGATCATTCGTAATCATAGCTTTATAATACCCAAGATAGCGATCCAGAATACTGCTTGTCGCAAAAATATTTCCCACAAAACCAATGTCCTTATGCCCCATATCAATGATATGGTTTGTCAGAGTATACGCTCCATAAAAGCTATCACTGATGACAGAATCCACGTCCAGAATTTCATCATAGAAATCAAGAAACACCAAAGGCATATCACTTTTTTTAATAACCGACAAATAGTCTGAAGCCATTTGGCCGATTATAATAATGCCATCCACTTTATTATCCGAGATAATATTCGGTATGAATAATTCCTTTTCCGCCTCCGTTGTTACAATTTCCATAATCCCGTAGTAATTTACTTCCGCCAAAGCAGTAACAACATTGTGATACATTTTCAAGTAAAATGCATTATCATCGTCATTCTTGATATAACGTTCTGCTATAATCACACCAATATTATAGCTCTTTCCCTCCTTCATACTCTTAGCCAGGGAGTTAAAACGGTATCCCATTTCCACAGCAACTGTGCGGATTTTATCTCTTAATTCCGAGCCAACGCCATCCTTATCAGATAATGCCTTTGACACTGTAACGGTGCTAACGTTCAGCCTTTGTGCAATATCCTTCATCGTCACTTTTTTCACTGCTTTATCCCCCCTTTGCCCAATGCATTAATACTTATACAAATGCACTTAACATGAATTGTCCGTAATAATTTATTTTATTTTAATATATTTTGTTAACTATTACAATTAATTCTTTACTTAATTTTTTAGGCAACTTATCCTCCCATCCAATTTCCTGGTTTCGAGAACTTATTAATTCTCTTTTTCGACCTTACCAAACTTCTCTTCATAATTCTTAAGACAATGTTCTATGATGGCAATTGCCTCATCAGGGCCTCCCAGCTCATTGACTGCAGTTTGCTTACCCTCCAGTTCCTTATATACACTGAAAAAGTGTCTCATTTCATTAAAAATGTGCTGAGGCAACTCACAGATATTCGTGTACATATTATAAGAGGGGTCGTTATAAGGAATTGCAATAATCTTCTCATCACCCATGCCATTGTCTATCATTTTCATTGCACCAATCGGATAGCACCGAACCAACGATAACGGTTCAATTGGTTCAGAACATAGAACCAGGACATCAAGGGGATCCTTATCATCTCCATAGGTACGAGGAATAAATCCATAATTAGCGGGATAGTGTGTTGAAGTATATAGGATTCGATCCAAAATAATAAATCCTGTTTCCTTATCCAGCTCATATTTCTTTTTACTTCCCTTAGAGATTTCTACAACTGCTATAAAGTCCTGAGATTTTATCCTCTCCGGATTGATATCATGCCAAATATTATTCATCTTGACCTCCATTCGCCACACAAGGCTTATTTATTATATTATTAATTATTATTTTCCATCCTATCATATCATTTATTTTCATGCCACTTAATTCTCCATCATGTGACTGCTTTATGGCTATTCTTTTCTGTTTTGCCGGCTTACAATTATCATATTTTTTGAAGCGAGTTATATAATCTAAATGTAATATTCTACCATTCAATCCCCTTTTTTTACCTTTCATGGTCTTCTACATTGAAAGGATTTACAAAACTCTATATAGTTATCTAAACAACAAGAAACCCTACTATTCACTTCGTGTTATTCAAGGAGGAATAAAGAAGAGCATGCCGGATCTAACTGACATAGAGCTAATTGAAAGAGAAACCTACTATATTGTCTGCAATCAATCTCACTTTTATAAGGTTGGTAAGAATGAGGGATCGATACTTGTCAGGTTAAAAAACGGAGTTTGCATAAATGAAGTATCTCAACAATTAGGACTATCCATAAACGAATTACTAAATCTGTTAAAAAGCTTTGAAGATCGAGGAATGATCCAGCCACAAGAGGATTTGCACTTATTGTATTTCCGTTTTCCTCTGTTATCACCGGATCATATTCTTGGAAGATTAGCTAATACGATAAGAAGAAACAAAACATTTTTCTGCTTTTTACTTTTTATAGCGAATTATGTAATTACACTTGGTATCACCATGTTAATTCTTAGCCATAGAGAAATCTTCAAATATAATATTTTTCAATTGAATATATATGAGATTATTTACTCCATGTTGATATTATTTATTACATTGGGTATACGTGAGCTTTGCCATGGTCTTGCATATAAATATTTTGGTGGTTATGTAGGTAAGCTGGGTATCTTATTCGTCTTTTTCCTACCGGTGATATATTGTGATATCCGCGGAAACAGAACCCAAATGACTAAAGTTCAGAAAGCAATCACTGCGTTTGCCGGTATCTATTGCAATACGATACTTTTATCAATCAGTAGCATCTTATTTTTTATTGGTATACGATCCTCCTATTTGATCATATTGCTTTATATTAACCTGATTACTATTTGCGTAAATTTAATACCGTTTATACCCTTTGACGGCTACCATGTACTAGATACCGTATTCGGAATACCTGATTTATATAAGAAATCGTTTATAGGTGTCTCCAATGTATTTCGGCATTGCAGCCGAGAGGAGAAGATAATAGGTTTCTACGGTATTGCAAATTGGATATTTATCATCGTCTCTTTATATGTGGGGGTAGTCTCTATCTCCGGAATACTCACTAAGATTTAGACATGACAATCCAAACTTATTCTAGTTATTATTCACTTAATTACATTCGGTTTATCTACGGCATATTCTGCCGTTATGATAAATAATGGGTACTCACCGTACGAATAGCCCCCCAGCTATTCACCCCTATTTAGTAAGAATCAAGGATACAAAATCCATCCAAAATTTTGTATCCTTGGTTCTTATTTTTATTTTTGCCCTAATTAAATTGCAAAAAAAGCTCGCACATTGTATAATAATGTAAGTTAGAACATGGTAATAAAAGGGGGCTTTCTATGCGTGTTGCAGTATGTGATGACGAACAGATTATCCGCAGTATTACGGTAAAACTTCTGAAAGAATATAGCAACCAAGTTTCCATAGATTTCGAAATACTGACCTTCTCTTCCGGTGAAGAGCTTCTACAATACAACAAAGATATTGATATTATACTTATGGATATTGAAATGGATGGTATTGACGGAATTAAAACCACCGACCTTATCTATCGTAGGAATCCAAAAACTCTGACCATATTGCTTACCAGCCATGTGAGACGCTTTAAGGAAGGATATAAGGTTCATGCCTTCCGATTTATGACAAAGCCCATCCAAAGATCAGAATTCAAAGAGTATATGAACGATGCAATTGCTGAGATATTGGGGAACAAAACGATTACCCTACGAAAAGACGGCGTTGATATGAAGGTTTATATACGCAACATATTATATATCGCTGCACAATTCGGCTATTCTGAGATTTGGACTACAAAGGATATGTTTCGTAGTGAACTAAGCCTCTTACAATGGGAAGATCAACTTGACAAAACTCTGTTCTTCCGGTGCCACAAGAAATATATTGTTAATGTCGGTCAGATAGAGGACCTTATTAAAAATATAGTGATACTAAAAAACGGAGAAAAGGTTAAAGTTTCTCGAAGAAAGTATCCGGATTTGAGAGAAATTTTTATTAATTTTAATGTGACACATTAAAACATTTAATATAGTATGTAAGAATTCTCATTTATATGAAACTTTCATTACCCATATAAAGATTGAAGGTGAATTATGTTTGGTCTTTTACTAATTACATTAAGCCTAGAGTGTCTACGCTATATAATAATTTTCAACAAATTATTAGATTATCCTTTTCGTAAAGGAAATTTAAAATATTTGTACATTGTAAGCTGTCTAATGATATACAGTTCTTTTTCATTTTTAGATCCTTTTTTAAAGGATGTTTTTGCATCTATATTTCTTGTATTGTTTGTTTTTATTGCTATGCTCGTTTTTTTCGATGGCAAAATATCTAAATTAATTTTATCGTATTTTATAGTCGCCTTTTCTACTGTTATATGGGATAATTTGATTTTTTGCTTTATTGAAAAGATTGATATTTTGAACGTTCCAGATACAAATACATCATTAATACGTATGTGTATATTTTGCATTACCTTAATACCATTTATATTATTTATAAGTGAATATATTAACAAACAAAGACATAAGTTTATACTTATAAATGGAGCCCTCTCTCCAAGTATCTATATTCTTATTTTAATATGTATATTTATAACATCTGCTATAGTTACATTTTATAGATCAAATAAGCTTCGTAATTATGATGCAACACTGCCAAATATCGTCATAGTGGTAATATCAATAATATATTTTGTTCTATGTATTGCTTTGGTATTTCTTTTTAATTCACGAGAAAAATATAAAATTATTAATAACATCCGCGAAGAATATATGTTTAAACAAGTTGAATATTATAAAGCCATGTTATCTCAATATGAAGATGTGAGAAAATTTCGTCATGATTTTAAAAATCACATTATAAGCATTCAAGAACTTCTATATTCTGATCGATTGGAAACGGTTAAAGAATATGTTAATCATATATACTGTTATTCGGCATTTTACATGCCCCAGCTCTTTTCCTTTTCAAGCAAATTAAAAGAAGGTACTGAGTAAATCATTCTGATGCATTTTACGGCAGATTGTTTTATCCAGTACCTTCTTATGTTATCATAACTATGTTCCTAATAAATTAAGCAGCAGAAATCTCCCCGACCAAAGTTTGATTTCTGCCGCATGCTCAAGTCTGTGGTGAACCACAGCCTCACATGCTTATGATAACGATATCTACCGAATATTGCAATCCTATTTCACAAGATTCCTACGAAAATTTAATTAATTCTCTTCAATTCCACCAGTTGACCTGCACCTGTGGGCATTCTGCATGCCTTACGATTCATGGCTACTATGATCGTAACATAAAACTGAAGGACCATTCTGTTCTTTTACATATCTGCCGCGTAAAATGCAACCATTGTAATACAACACACGCCTTACTTCCATCGTTTATTGTTCCTTATTCACAGATCTCGTTACCTGATCAGGTGGATATCATTTCCTGTCATGAGAACTCTGGTAACTACTCCGATGTCATGGAGAGAACTCCCTCCATTGATGAAAACTGTATTCACTCTATCGTTCGCAGATATATCCACCACTGGCTTCAGCGGATTTTGTCTTTTAAGCTCTTTGTCTCCACATCCCACACCTTCATCCAGATCTGTTTTTTACATTACGGTCGCCAATTTATGCAGGTTAAAAAAACACCAAATATTTTATTTCTAACACCCACATAACCTTACACGACATCCCATATGGAACCTTCTATACTATAAGTGTATTCCGAATACACTTCAAAAAAACAAAGGAGGTTTCCATTATGACCCAGGAACAAACACATGAAATCGCACTAATGCGCTATTCTGTCATCGCACCACTCATCTCAGGACTTCAGGACAGCTTTTCATCCAATGAGGCTTTCTTTCGTGATGCCTCTGCAAGAGGTGTAATGGCACCGGATGGTACCACAAAACACTTTGCACCAACTACCATTAAGAAATGGTACAACCACTACAATAAAGGTGGCTTTGATGCTCTTGTTCCTTCCTCAAGAGCTGACCTTGGAAAACCCAGAAAACTTGATGATGAACTTCAGGAACAGATAAAATATCTTAAGACCAACTATCCACGAATGTCAGCTGCCGCTATTTACCGTCAGCTACGGGATAACGGAAGTATCCGTCCGGATGACCTGTCAGAATCAACGGTGAACCGCTATCTTAACTCTCTGGCTCTGGAAATGAAAACTACAACAAATCAGGATATGCGCCGTTATGAACGCCCGCACATTAATGAAGTCTGGTGTGGTGATAGTAGTGTTGGTCCTTACCTTAAGACAGTCGATGGAAAGAAACACAAGGTCTATATCATTGCCCTCATTGACGATGCCAGTCGTTTTATTGTTGGAATTGATATCTTCTTCAATGACAACTTTGTAAATCTGATGTCTGTTATGAAATCTGCGGTTGCAAAGTATGGCCGTCCACAGATGTTTAATTTCGATAACGGTTCCTCCTATAAGAATAAACAGATGGAACTTCTTGCAGCCCGTCTTGGTTCCATCATCCATTATGACCAACCGTATACTCCAACCCAGAAGGCAAAAATTGAGCGGTGGTTTCGGACCATGAAGGACCAATGGATGGCAGCCCTGGATATCCGCGACTTTCACTCACTTGACGAGCTTCGTGGAAACTTGATGGCTTATGTAAACCACTACAACCAGTCGGTTCATTCCTCTTTAAAAGGCAAGTCTCCGCAGGACCGATTTTTCTCAGAACCGGAACGCATCCGTCGTCTTTCCGAAGAAGAGATTGATCATAACTTCTTGCTTGAAATTGAACGTCGCGTTTCTGCCGACAGTGTTATTACCATTGACCAGGTGGAATACGAAGTCGACTGCCGTTTTGCAAAGCAGCGTATCCGTCTACGCTATTCTCCGGGTATGGAAGAAATCTTTATCGTGGAATCGGATGGAACACTTACTCCGATCCGACTGCTCAACAAGCATGAGAATGCATTTGTAAAACGTGAAAAAATACATTTATGTAGAGGTGATGAATAATGGATTATACGATTCGCTATGGTATGGAATTCAATCCAT
This sequence comes from Variimorphobacter saccharofermentans, assembly GCF_014174405.1. Classification (GTDB taxonomy): domain Bacteria; phylum Bacillota; class Clostridia; order Lachnospirales; family Lachnospiraceae; genus Mobilitalea; species Mobilitalea saccharofermentans. The sequence goes on from NZ_JACEGA010000001.1 coordinate 3,919,441, forward strand.
TTTTAAAGAATTCCAAAGAGATACTGATTCACACAAACGAATACAAGGAAACACAGTTCCGTCTGGACTATCTTGCAAAAACAAAGGGCTTCGGACTTCTTACTGGAAGCCCCGGCAGAGGCAAGACGACTGCTGTCCGAAACTGGGCAGTTACATTAAATCCTTCTCTTTACAAAGTGGTATACTCCAGCTTTTCCACCCTTACTGCCAATGATTTCTACCGGAATCTTGTAACAGAACTCGGGGCACAACCTGTGTTTCGTAAACCAGACAACTTCCGGATTATCCAGGATGAAATCACACGACTTGCTGTGGAAAAACGCAAAACTCCTGTCATCATCATAGATGAAGCGAATTACATCAATAATGCAATTCTGAATGATTTGAAGATCCTATTCAACTTTGAAATGGATTCCAAAGACCGGGCAGCTATTCTGCTCACTGGGCTTCCCACACTGAATTCCACGCTTAAGCTTGGTATTCATGAACCTCTTCGTCAGCGAATCGTCATGAATTACGAAATCGGTGGTCTGACCAAAGAAGAAGGACGCCAGTATATCTCTGAAAAATTAAAAAGTGCCGGCTGTAATCAGCCTGTTTTTGAGGATAACGCCATAGAAGCTGTCCTCAACGCAGCTGACGGTGTACCTCGTATGATAAACAAACTTTGCAATGCCTGTCTTCTTATTGGAGACAGTACGAGATCTGATATCATAACCTCTGATATCGTCATGAAAGCTGTCAATGACAGCGAACTTTAAAGGAGGCATTAATCATGGACCTTGACTATATCTGTACCGGGACAGAGGACATAGAACCAATACGTTGGAATGGACATATCAACCTATTAAGAAGTACGGATCCTTATGAACTTGAGGTCACAGCAAGGGATAGCAGCTTTCATATCCTTTGTGGGAAACATGAATATGGAAGCTACATCTGCATTCCTAATTGGAATATCGGAACCGAACTGGCCGGACTATCTGATCGTTTCTGGAATTTCGAGTGTCTGACAACGTATTATCCTGAGTTATCCCGGTGGATGCAATCAGCATTATCGACGCATTAGTAAAACTCAGTGAATATATATCAATCCAAGAAGAAGCAGGGTAACCTGCTTTTTCTGTCGTTCTAATAATCTGCACCATTTTGAATTGAACCAAATAGCTTGCATAAACTAGAGTTACTAAAGTGACTAAAAGAATAATCAGGAAACCGATTTAGGATAAAATAAACTGCATGGAACAGGAGCTTCTAATCTGCGGGACAACAATATACCACACTTATGAAAATAATACATGGGTTTTTGACACTGGAAATGATATTCTAAATGCATTTATAAACTATTATAGTAATCTCGGAAAAGAGGCAGGAATTATCATTCAAGTTAATGGATATATTAATAACTCATTGTCTATAAACGAAATGCATCTTTGTACTGTGATATCAAACATATTATCAAATGCATATGAAGCAACCCTTCTAGCCGATGAAGGGTTATCTAAAATTATAGAGATTGATATCCGATGCGGCACAAAATTTTTTGAAATAGCAGTAAAAAATCCCACACAAATTAATAGGCCAAGACTTACAAAGAATATAACCACTTCAAAATCTGATAAAAATAATCATGGATATGGTATTAAAAATATTAAAGATGTGATTAAGGCATACGACGGTGATTTTCGCTTAATCGATAATGCCGATAGCGTAACAGTCAAGGCTTCTATGAGAATAGGTTAAAATGAGTATACTGCTAACCGTTTAAGGTTACATAACCACCATATAAAGGTACAATTATTGCTAATATTATTATTTCCCTTAGAATATTTATCAGAGTCCATACAAATGATAAATATCCATAAAGGGGGAAATAATAATGATCTGGGATCTTATGATTAAAATATTTAACTGGCTATAACTAATCAACATATCATGTCATACAAATAGCAATGAAGGATGATACACAAGGTATTAGTATTAAATTAATACTTTGTGTATCATCTTTTATAACATATATCAGCCGAAGAATAACTATTATACTTTTATTACCTTATCTAAACCTATTACCCCAACATACTTCGTTATAATATCTCCAAGTCCTTCTTAATCCTTTTGAACCTTTCCTCACCCTCCAGCTCAGAGAATACCGGATTATCAATCACCGCATGCTTCAGGTCCTTCTGAATCGTCTCCTTACTCCTGGGAGAAGCTACATCAATGTCTATGGAGCTAAATAAATCTTCTAAGGCATCAAATATTCTGTTTCCATGAAAGCTGAAATTTCCCTTGTTTAACTTTAACAAGGAGACATATCTCTCCAATGCATCCAATGCATTTTCCTTTCTCCCTAACCCTGCATATGTTATAGCTGCAGATAAGTGTAACTGCGTAAGCAGTATGGGTTGCATCTGCTCTATTTCAAACAAATCCCCTAATGTACTTAGAAGTTGATAGTATAGGTCTATTTTCTCCAGGCTATCTGCATAGATATGAAAATAATCCTGCGCAGAATTAAGTATGGAGATTAAATTAACGTAAGTAGTTCCTTGAAGATACTTTTTTGCTTTCTCCATATCTCCTTTCATTTGATAAGCTCGAACCAGCACACCCTCTGTTCGCATCGGCAGAGGTTCATTCAGGTTCTCAAGGATCTCAATTACAGAATCCGGTTGATTAAGACAAAGATAACATATTGCCCGAGACACCAACGCCTGCTTCGCAAGGTTACCATTCTTAGAAGCTGCTTCAACGCGTTCAAATATTTTCATGATGTCTTCCATTATTTTCTTAGACCTATCCGGATTTGCTGCCAAATTCACATGATTCAGTAGTAATAATCCTATTTGTAGCTGTAGTTCCCAACAAGAAAAGTACTTTCTGATATACTCCTTACATTCACAATAAACAGCTTCAAAGGTATCCTCACTCAGCTTTTCCCGTAACTTCCTACATAGAGTGTTAATCTCCTCCTTGGTCATTTGCGGTTCATAATCGATTAATTCATCCACTGTAATATCAAAATACGCAGCTAAAACTGGCAGAAATTCAATATCAGGATAGCTTTGTCCCGATTCCCACTTTGATACTGCCGGTTTTGTAACTCCTATATGATTCGCTAAGTCTTCCTGTGTGATTCCCTTTTCTTTTCGTTTTGATGCAATTACTTTTCCTATATTGATTGAATTCATAACTCCTCCTTTTTATGCTTCCTTTATTACTTGTAATGGCTATCATCCTACGAGAAGCTTCCGCTTATAATACGGGTTTACATTCTCTAAAAATAGACATTTAATCACTAGTGATAATCACATTTTATTCGTTCTTTGTTTCAAAAACAATGGATTTATTGTTAACTTCCGTTAATATTATTAACCATTAGTTAACCTTAGTTTCCATAACATATTTTTAACCCTCCATTATAACACCAACCTTAAAGTTGGTGTTATTTTATTATTCATACTACTAATAGGAGGTAAAGCATGGATACAATAATCAATGTAGAAAATCTAACCAAATACTACGGTCCACTAAAGGCTGTGGACGACCTGTCCTTATCCGTAAAACGCGGTGAAGTGTACGGTTTACTTGGAGCAAACGGAGCCGGGAAGAGTACTACCATTGAATGCGTATTAGGCACTCGACAATATGACAGCGGAAAGATAACGATTCTTGGTATGGATCCTATCAAAGATAGAAAAAGGCTGTTTGAACATGTTGGAGTTCAATTCCAGGAGTCTAATTATCAGGAGAAAATTACGGTAGCTGAACTTTGTAAGGTGACTCAATCTCTGTATAAAGAAGCATCCGATTACAATGAGCTCCTAGAACAATTTCACCTGGTGGACAAGAAGAAAAGCATGATCAGTGAGCTTTCCGGAGGACAAAAGCAGCGTCTATTCATCGTTCTAGCCTTGATTGCGAATCCGGAGGTGGTATTCTTAGACGAATTAACTACCGGTCTGGATACCCGTGCCAGAAGAGATGTGTGGAGCTGTCTGACTTCCATGAAAGAAAACGGATTAACAATCTTCTTAACATCTCACTATATGGATGAGGTAGAAGCTCTGTGTGACAATCTTACCATCCTCAATAATGGTAAGACTATTTTTCAAGGAACCGTGGAAGAAGCCATACGTCAAAGTCCCTGTGAACGTTTTGAGGACGCATACCTTTGGTACACAGAGAAAGAAGTCTGTTAATTTAGGATCATATACAGGAAAGGAAGGATGAATTTGATGAAAGCATTTCGAACAATGTTTCAAACTGAATTAATGCTGTCGTTGCGAGGAATGGACATGGTTATCTTCGGTATCGCAATGCCGGTAGTGATTACTTTTATACTTGGTATTATTTATGGCTCAAAGCCTGCTTTTGACGGAGCCGAGTACACCTTCATGGCGCAGTCTTTCGGTGCAGTTGCATCCATTGGAGTATGTGCATCTGGAGTAATGGGATTACCCCTCGTAGTATCAGATTATAGAAATAAAAAACTTTTGAAACGTTTTAAAGTAACACCCATAAGCCCATCCCTGATATTATTAGTACAGGTGACAATTAATGCTCTTTATTCCGTAATCTCTCTCATATTAGTGTATGGAACTGCTGCCCTTTTCTTTGGTTATCGGATGGATGGATCCTTTATTGTTTTCTTAGGTGCATTTTTTCTGGTGATGATTTGGTTTCTGTCATTTTTATATTGCTATATGTCATATATACTTGACATATAGCAAATAATATGATACACTCCTTTTGGAGGTGATGATATGCCAATTAATTCAAATTTAAGATCTGCCAGGATTACCTTAGATATGTCACAGAACAAGCTTGCTGAAGCAGTAGGCGTAAGTAAGCAGACAATTGTCGCAATTGAACGGGGAGATTACAGCCCCTCCATAAAGCTTAGTAAAACGATTTGTAAAGTACTTGGAAAATCATTGGATGAATTATTTGGGGAGGAAAACGGTAATGAGGTGTAAAAATTTTGATGAACGACAATTATTGTTACGTGGAAATGCATTTAAGCATGGCTTTATCATATTGATTGTTTGTATATTTTTTGATGCGCTATTTCAATTCTCATCAATTACTGAGGAAGGATATTCTCTGGTAGAAGGTAAATGGGGACATATTCTGTTAATTGTATTTGCTATTGTTGTATGCCAAATTGAACTATTACTTTCGGATGCCTTTGACTTAGATGACAAATCCAGCACTCTCTTATTCTTACCATTGGGATTTATAGGGTTCCTCCTTTTCATATCAAACATATATCATTTTCTATTTGATGATTGTCAGTTGATTTATATGAACTCTCTTACGAGAGAGGGTGCCCAATTTATTATGAGCATCTTATGGCTATCCCTTGGATCTGTATATCTCTATAAGAAAAAGCATCCGAAGTACTCTGACGAGGATAGAATTACATTAAGTAACAACAAATAGTTCTTATGCAAACAGGCACCACCATACACCGTATTTATCGATTAATTCCACTCCACAAGGGCAGAAAATCAGTTCTCCAAATGGTGTAATGATTTCGCTTCCCTCGCGTAAGGTATCGTAAGCCTTTTTCACCTTATCTTCATTACCTTCTCCAAATTGGATGCAAAACTGCATGGTGTTGCCTGTTATTCTTTTTTCTCCACCTGCTCTGGTGGTATCTTTAGCTTCTCCAATCGCAATGGCCTGTCCACATACATTAAGCTCTCTATGTATTACAACACCATTTTCATCTACATCTTGATAACCTATCTCAGCACCGAACGCTTTTTTGTAAAATTCAAAAGCTTCGTCACTACCTTTAACATAAATTTACAATATTGATCTAAACATACGTTATCCTCCTAAGGTATTTTTATTAACTGATTTACAGTCTCTCGAACTGATAACAGCCGTATTTTACCTAATTATTTCTTAAATAATTATCAAATTCCCATATTCGATCTCCAACATCTTCAGGACAGTGAGCATCCGACGCGGTAATGATTTTCACATTATTTTTTTTCATTATCTCTAACATTTCCTCATTCATACCTAACGAAGCGGTATCCGGACAACGTCGAAATACTCCACTGTTTTGTTCTGCGTACATGTTATTCTTCGAAAGTTCCTTTGCCAGCCTTTCATAATAATCTGTTAGTGAATAGGATGGCGTATGTCCAAAAAGCTTAATCGAGTCCGGATGAGCTATTCCATCAAATATGCCACTCTGAGCAAGCGAAATAGATGTTTCGAAATATCGATGATATATTTTATCGACATCAATACCATTCCAATGCTCCGCCTTATGGTCAAAGGCGAAATTATCAACAAAATGAACGCTTCCCACAAGAAAATCAAAGCCTTTATCTTTCGTTAATTCTGCTACAAACTCTTCATACTCTTTGAAATAACATATTTCAAGACCAAATCTAATCTTAACAGGAAAGCAAGTATTTCGAATTTGCTTTATAAGCTTTAAATAGCTTTCCAGCTTCAGAACTCCTGCTTTCTTATGAAACCATGTATCTATATAATCACTATAAGCACAAGCAGAAGTATACATAGGGGTAAATTCTTCAAATCGATAACAATGCTCCAGAAGCCATATCTCATCTAATTGCTTTTCAACGGCTTTGTTTACGAATTGATTTATCCATTCGTATGTGTATTCTCCTCGTTCAATATGAATATGACCGTCTAGCGTACTATCACCTCCTGGTTTGATTTGATAGGAAAATTTGATCGACAATTCCATTTATAGTTATTAATATATTATCATATTTTACATATATTGAAACCTTTATTTCAATACAATGAACCGTTTCGTTTGCACCTAATATGAAGCATAAAAATCTAGGTAGCTTTTACTGGTGTTCTTTTAAACTTCATTAACATCAAGAGTATTTATTAGTCAAGGATAATCTAAACAACAAAAAACTCTAAACCTTAGTATTTTCAAGGTTTAGAGACTTCTCTAATCAAGGCGACAACCAGATTCGAACTGGTGCTCAGGGTGTTGCAGACCCATGCCTTACCGCTTGGCTATGTCGCCATATTCTATTATGAAACAGTGACTTTATTATAACAATCCGACTCAAATACGTCAATAGTTTACCCGTATTTTTCTATTTTCATAATAGACTATTTCTTACAATTTAATTTATATACTTAGCAATAGACTTAATCGAATATGATAATGTCATTATTGCTGTTTATGTCATCCATTATACAAGCATTATCTTATTTTCTCTACTTTCTGAGCCTTTAGTCTAATACGTACGTAATCTGCATACCATACTCCATCTTCATATAAAATAGGTCTCAGCTTCTCTACGGCTTCTTTTTTGATCTCTTCCGCCATTGCATGCTCCATATTCTGAAAAGGTTTTGCAACAAACATATTAATCCAATTCATCATACCTTCTTCTCCCACGAGTGCGGTTTTCCGATCGAATAAGCTTGCATACACTGGTTTCAAAAGATGTCGTTCGAGAAGCGGTGTATATTCTCCTATTGTGGGAAAGAAGAAATTCATATTATACTCTAATCCTCTTTTTTCAAATGACTCTCCCAGTGCATGGTGAATGGTTTGTGTGTTACCATAACCACCAAATTCACATACCAGATAAGCATTCGGCTTAAGAGCATTTGAGACGCAGTCAAGCAAAGCATCCTGTTGATCAATCCAGTGAAATACTGCATTTGAGAACACTGCATCCACAGGCTCATCTAAAGTAAAGCTAGTTGCATTCTCTTGGATAAACGTTAACTCCGGATATTTCACTCTCGCAATCTCCAGCATCTCCTTTGATGCATCAATTCCAATTACATCCGCTCCCATATCCGCTATTCTTTTCGTTAATTCACCATTCCCACAGCCAAGATCGAGTATCCGCATACCCTTTTTAACATCCAATAAATTCAGAACATCTTCTCCATACTGGTGTACAAACTTAAAGTTATCCGTATATCCCTGTGCATTCCATTTGATATTCATAACCCTTCCCCCTTCATATTCGTTGCTCTGACTTCAGGATGAATTGTATCATATTATCTGATATAACTCCAATATATATTAGGAATGTTTAATATAAATATTGGTTATATTATCTGATTATGAAATACTGTCCATATTATACTTATCCTTCCCTCCAAAGCTTCTGCGAGCTCCTCCTGTTGTATTGGGAATAAACTAATAAGCTGTAAGGAACTCAATTATTTCCTGCAATAATAACTTGGAAATTATTTTATTTTCTTATCTCCTGTGCTATATTAATATATGTGACAACATTACCGTTATATATGAAAGTAAGGGATAAGTAAAATGCATAAGTCTTCTATGAAAAAGAAACTTTTTAAGATATGTATATCGATTGTATCACTGGGTGCATTGGGAGTAATCGTCGTATTCTGTATCAATGGTTATATGAAGGCTTCTACAAAGAAGAATATCCTTTCCTCTGAGCAGGCGGCCAGCTTAGATGATGTTGATTGTATTCTCGTGCTCGGAGCAGGCGTATGGGGAGACAAACCAACACATATGCTCGAAGATCGACTGAAGTTTGGAATCTCTCTTTACAATATGGGAGCATCGAATCGTCTGCTGATGAGCGGAGACCATGGAAGGGAGAATTATGACGAAGTAAATGTAATGAAAGAATTTGCCATCAATGAAGGTGTTCCTTCCTCCGATATTTTCATGGATCATGCCGGCTTTTCAACATACGAAAGTCTATATCGGGCAAGAGATATTTTCGAGGCAAAAAAGATTATCATAGTTACTCAGGAATATCATTTGTATAGAGCATTATATGTAGCAGATAAGCTTGGGCTTGATGCATATGGCGTTGCTTCCAATCCCCGTGAATATGTCGGGCAAAGTAGCCGTGATGTAAGAGAGGTTCTGGCAAGAGCAAAGGACTTCTTTAATGTTATTATTGGCCCGGAACCCACCTATCTGGGTGAGGTTATTCCCGTTAGTGGAAACGGCGACATCACCAATGACCGTGACTCCGAGTAAATACAGGTATTAATACTACGGCTGTTGAATAATATAATTGGGATGTCGCATCATCTCCATATTCTAAATATCGAACCAGTAAACTGTATTCTCGCTCATCTTCTCAAATCCAAGCTTTACTGCCAACTGATAGGAGTTCGGATTGGATTCTACACAATCCCATTGAAGAATGTAATGATTATTAATACAATCAGCTATAAACTCTGTTCCCATTGCATATGCCAATCCCTTTCTTCTATGGTTTTCCTCTGTTTCAACATCAATTGGTATTACATTCTTATAGCTGGCTGTCCCAACCATAACAGCAACAATTCTGTTGTCAAAGATGGTACAATAAGCAATGCTTTTACTCATGAACTCCTCAAAGGAATTCCAAGATTCCAGCAATCGAACTTTTAAGAAATCCTCATTTTTATATTTCCCCTCAGATAGTAAATCCCAGAAGGTTCGATCCACTTTACGTATTTGATATTCTCGTGGAATATTCTGAGGCTTTTGAGGTACCCGATATGCCCGGAAAGAATATTCTTTTTCTGATTGAATTGATCTGTCCTTGAACATATTCAGTATCTTTTCCCGCATGCTCGGACCGTCAATAGAGAATTCAAAGCATACATATCCGTCTTTTTTTAACTGAATAAATAAATCATTTTCTAAGAAATCCTGTAAAGAAAGAAATTCTTCCTCTGTTTCATAATTCCCAAGAATAGAAAAGCTACCTGTTGCAAAGGATTCAGCAATCGCAATTCTTGGTGTGTCAATATTGTCGACCCACAATTTCCCTTTGCATTCCTGATTCACAATCCCAGAAACACTTGGAGTTTTATCGTTTACCACGTTATTAACGTTTTTTATCTTTATATCATTATGTATTCGTATCATTCGTCTTCTCCTTTGTTGTTACCGCATTTCGTTAAGAAAATCAAAGCTAAGCTGGTCGCTGCTCTCTTTACATTTTATACTTTTCATCTCTCTTATCGTAATCGTCTCATCATTTTTCAATTTTCCTATTAACAGAGGTGAGTGTATATCATAAGCTTCACAATTCTCCATAACTTGAGCCCGGTTATAATTCGCATAACAATATACACAGAAATGCTTGCAGGTATTGTACTGTCCTATATCAATACTTTTCACACAGCCACATGCTTCTCTCTGCGTATCATCCTTTTTTACAGTAATCGGGCAGCCCAGAATTCTTTCAATTGTCTTATCATCGATGCATTTTCCTTTCTGAATATTTAAAAAGGATAAGTCTATTCTTTCTGTACAGGTTTCAATATATAGTCCATATTTGCCTGCTATATAAGCAAGCTTAGCGGCAATCTCAATCATATCCTCCTCGGTGATATCGATTAGTCCCAGCTCTCTGGTATTTCTTTCCGTCTTTGTATACATATCCATAAAACTAATCACACATTTTTCCGTATAACCGCTTAGTCTCTTACAAAGCTTCTCGAACATGGTATAATGATACTCTTTGTTATATTGATTACTTAAGAGTATCGGATCATATCTCCATATTACCTTCTCTTTCCCTATCAACTCTGACAACCGAATAAATGTATGAACCACCTGGTTCTTATCCTTTATTCCCGGTTCAATATCTCTGTTATATGGTGTTAACGAGAATTGAAAATAATATTTAAACCCCCTGGCATCCAATATGGGTAGCTTGTCTATGATGGGAGCTGCGTCTTTCGTCCAGAACACAAAACAATCTACTGTATTGGGAGTTAATATGATTTTACTCACTTGCTTACGGTTAAATGGATTCATAACATATAAATATCCCTGTTCAATTTTATCCATAAACCAGTCACTGTAAAAGGCTGGAATATCTGTTCTCCGACTAACGCTAACAATCATTGAACTTCCTCCCATTTAATATTACGGCTGCAAGCCTTATAATGAACTACAGCATATGTAATCCTACCGGTGTTGTAAGTATGCTTCAACCCTTTGTAATAAAACAGGTTGAATCTCCGGATAGGTCCAGTTATCCGGGAGCTGATCAAAGAATTCAACCTTTTCAATTTCAAAATCCGGTAATTTATCAAATTCTTTAATATCGGAATAATATAACATACCATATGACTCCGTATTATTCTCAATTGCTCCGTCATTACCACACACAGAGTATATGCATATCTGTTGGATAGCATAATCCCTGGCACCAGTTTCCTCATATAATTCTCTTCTTGCTGTTGCCCAGATCGCTTCACCCTGTTCTCTACGGCCTCCTGGACATTCATAGGTGTTTCTATTCTTATGCTTACACAGCACCCATTTCCCTTGATGTTTCGAAACAATGACCGCAAATTTTAGCTGACTATCTTCTATATCATTATAAAAATTAACTTTTAGCAATCTATTATGCCTCCTTATGACTACAATAAATATGGAATAATCCTCGTATATTCTTACCCAGCTTTTTGTTATAGTTTATAGTATACTACAAATGTTGTAAAGAAATTTTCATATATGATATTGATGCTCCCGATAAGATAAAACAAATCGTTTATCCGACACTAAGCATAAATTGCTTTGAGCAATGTAGGACAGCTTTATAATAGCAAAGGCGCCTCTTATGGTACTAAGATTTATACCGTTTCATCTTCAACAACACGAGGAGAAAATACCAAGAAGAATGGGAATAGCTTTTATAAAAATAGAAAGGCTGCTGTACATATTATGTGCTACAGTAATGAATAAACTATTTCCTTTCCCGTAGCTTCAATACATATCGTACAGCAGCCTTTATGCTATATTTAATTTAATTATGATAAAGGATTTTACATACTTAACAAGTCTCTCTGTGAGAAGTCAGTATAAGCTTCAGATCAATAAGAATCTCCTGTGATTGGCCTTATCGATAGTTCTTCTATAACCGCCTGCTTTGATAGACGAAATTGAGTGGCTATCAAAACACCCAAATCCGAAGTTTCCAAAAGTGAGGTGTCCTCATCGTGTTCCTTCTTTCTCGTCTCTGTAAAGGTACCACCAGGATTTATCAGGGATACTCCGATATTATATTGCTTCGCTTCCTCTCGAAGATTGTAAGCATAGGAACGTAATGCCCACTTGGAAATTCCGTAGATGCCTCCCTTATCACTTCGAATACCAGCAGTAGAACCTATGATAATAATACGACCATATTGAGGCAGCTGTGGTAAGAAGGTCCGAGCCAATCGATAATGGCTAACGAGGTTCGCATCCAGTATTGATAGTAGCTCCTCCGGTTCTGGCTGAATAACCGAACGTGCTGTTTTCTGATCAGGAAACTTAGCTGCATTTAGAATCAAACCCTCTGCGAGGAAGTTTTCTCTTTTCGTAAACTCAAGTAGCTTCTCTGCACTATCAGGCTGCGTAACATCCAGAGGCAGTATTAGAGTTCCCGCCTGCAGCTCCTTTTGTGTATTGATCAGCGTTGTCTCATCTCTTCCGGTTAGTAACACCCGATGTCCATCCCGTATAAGTTCCTTTGCTGCTGCTTTTCCTATTCCTCGACTTCCCCCGATAATAATTATATTCATATGTTCTCCTTCCTTCATATCAAAATAGTATCGCATATTTCCCATCTTCAATTATTCATTATCATTATAAATTCTATTGTATAGTATTTATATATGGATTGTAGGATTAATATGGATTATATGGTACTTATTTCTATTTGTCAACTATGAAATATAATTTTTACCCACTATAGCCGAGTTATATTGATAACAGTAACATAAGCAAAAACCATTTCTCATTCACTATCTCATCTCACAGGTATTCCTTCTCAATCTCCTTTACTCTTCTATACAGAAATTCGTTGACCGGTACATATATCTTATGCTTTTTAGCTAATTGAATCACAGTCCCAGAAAACAGCTCAACCTCTGATGGTTTTCGATTAATACGATCCTGGCCCATGGAAGGTGTTCCTTCCGGATTAAGTGTCCCAATAATATCAATATAGTAATTTATATCGGACTCGCATAGATTGATTCCCTCTGCATTTGCAACAGCTATCACCTCGCGCATAGCAGAAATCATTGTACGATTAGGCTCTCCAGAAACCAGTGTTCCAGCGTAATTGGTATTATAGACCATACAGGTCTGATTAACCCCAACATTTAGCATAAACTTACTCCATAAACGATGCAGGATATCCTCTTCCACTTCATAGGGTATATTTATCTTGTCAAAAAAGGAAATTACACGATTTAATTTGTCCTGCTGACCATTATCCACAATTCCAACATGCAATTTCCCCATCCGGGTATACTGCAGCTTATTATCGAACTTCATTGCATCCATACCTTGTGCTATCGTATAGATAACCTTGTCCATACCATACTGCATTCCGATTATTCTCTCACTGGAGATCCCATTCAGTACGGATAAAATTATGGTGTCCGGCCCTATACATCTCTTCATGGAGATAAGAGCTTTTTCCAAGCCGGTGTATTTAACGGCAACGATCAATAAATCTGCCGGTTCAGCTTCACTGTCCCTTGTCAAAGCAAACTGCATTTCTTCTCCATTGCAATAAAACTTTTGATCTTTATATTTTTTGAGACGATCCTCCTCCATAATAAAATCAACTGCTTCTATCCCAAGGTTCTTAGCAATATGGGATCCATACAGCAATCCCAACGCACCCATTCCAATAATACTTACTTTTGCTATCTCTCTCTTCATCATATTTCCTCCTGTATACTACTCAGTTGTATATCCTAGTTTCCGATCTTAAATCTATGATTAGAATAATCCTATTCTATATTCCTTTCAAGATGTGGGATTATTTTACCGTTACAGTTATATTCTATTACGGTCGTTGTATTGAAGTTATCTGATACGTTGAGCCACAATTTTATTTGATGCATGTAAATGCTTTGGGACACCAGGATGTTCATCTTCAAATATATAAGACTTGAATTGAATAATATTCCAATCACTATATAATTCCTTTATTTCCTCATCAGAGGCCATACCGATAGCATAAGGGGCAATATCCGGTGAAGCTGGTACCTTATCAGTAAACAACTGAATAATGTGTAATCCACCGATCGCTGTATTCTCTTTTGCATCTTTTATGAACTTTCTCCAATTTTCTTTCTTAACAAAATGAAGTGTTCCAAATGAAATAACTAACTTATATTCTTTCTCAAATCGAAAGTCACATAAATTATCTACCCATGCATTTATATTAACATCTGCTTGTCTTGCCAATCTCAGCAATTTGTTTATAGCGTTCTCCGATATGTCAAACGCATCGACAGCCGTGAACCCCTTCTTTGCTAGATATAATGAATTCTTCCCATCACCGCACCCTACATCAAGAATTTTATCTGATTTATGAAAGAATTTTTCAAACTCAACTAAGGTTTCGTTGGGCTCTATACCAAAAGTAAAAACATCATCCACCTTATAGGATTCTTCCCAAAATGGTATATTCATATTGCTTCTCCTTAGCTATTCAAATTTAATTTATATATTAATCATAATACCATGTTGAATAAAATATATAAATAAATTTGTATTTATTAGCACCTGATATTCTATCAATAAAAAAATCTCTAAATCCTTATCTAAAGGTTTAGAGACTTTTCTCATCAAGGCGACAACCAGATTTGAACTGGTGATCAGGGTGTTGCAGACCCATGCCTTACCGCTTGGCTATGTCGCCGTATTATTTATTAAAAACTCCCCGAGTAGGGCTCGAACCTACAACCCCACGGTTAACAGCCGTGTGCTCTACCATTGAGCTATCGAGGAATAGGATTTAAATCTTATAATAAGAAAAAACAGAAATCCTACTTTGGTGTTTTCTGTTTTATTTCATGACAAATCGTTGACTTAGTCAAATAAATATTATTGACTAAATCCTACACAAGAAAATGTACATCCAAGAGCTTCGTCTTCCGACTCCGCTCTTCCACCATATACCCTTTTTTAGGTTAAGCCCTCGACCTATTAGTAACAATCAGCTACATGCGTTACCGCACTTCCACCTTTGTCCTATCCACCTTGTCGTCTTCAAGGGGTCTTACTAGCTTGTGCTATGGGATATCTTATCTTGAGGGGGGCTTCACGCTTAGATGCCTTCAGCGTTTATCCCTTCCAAACTTGGCTACTCGGCCGTGCCATTGGTATGACAACCGATGCACCAGTGGTTCGTCCAACCCGGTCCTCTCGTACTAAGGTCAGCTCCTCTCAAATATCCTGCGCCCACGCCGGATAGGGACCGAACTGTCTCACGACGTTCTGAACCCAGCTCGCGTACCGCTTTAATGGGCGAACAGCCCAACCCTTGGGACCTACTACAGCCCCAGGATGCGATGAGCCGACATCGAGGTGCCAAACCACTCCGTCGATGTGAACTCTTGGGAGTGATAAGCCTGTTATCCCCAGGGTAGCTTTTATCCGTTGAGCGATGGCAATCCCACTTTATACCACCGGATCACTAAGTCCTACTTTCGTACCTGCTCCACCCGTCGGTGTCACAGTCAAGCTCCCTTCTGCCTTTGCACTCTTCGAATGGTTTCCAACCATTCTGAGGGAACCTTTGAGCGCCTCCGATACCCTTTCGGAGGCGACCGCCCCAGTCAAACTCCCCGCCTGACATTGTCCACCAGCCGGTTCACGGCTGCATGTTAGAAACCCAGTAACACAAGGGTGGTATCCCAACAGCGGCTCCTCTACGACCGGAGTCATAGATTCTTAGCCTCCCACCTATCCTGTGCATGCATTACCGAGTCCCAGTATCAAGCTAGAGTAAAGCTCCATGGGGTCTTTCCGTCCTGGCGCGGGTAACCAGCATCTTCACTGGTATTTCAATTTCACCGGGTGCATTGTTGAGACAGTGCCCAAATCATTACGCCTTTCGTGCGGGTCAGAACTTACCTGACAAGGAATTTCGCTACCTTAGGACCGTTATAGTTACGGCCGCCGTTTACTGGGGCTTAAGTTCAACGCTTCGCAAGGAACTAAAGTTCCTGCTAACGTCTCCCCTTAACCTTCCAGCACCGGGCAGGCGTCAGCCCATATACTTCACCTTACGGTTTTGCATAGACCTGTGTTTTTGCTAAACAGTTGCTTGGGCCATTTCTCTGCGGCCTGCTTTCGCAGGCGCCCCTTCTCCCGAAGTTACGGGGCCATTTTGCCGAGTTCCTTAACAATGCTTCTCCCGTCGGCCTTAGGATTCTCTCCTCATCTACCTGTGTCGGTTTACGGTACGGGCTTATGCAGAACAATAGCGGATTTTCTTGACGGCTTGGGTTCGGAAGCTTCGCTACTTTTGGTTCGCTCCTCATCACACTTCAGCATCATCCGGGGGATTTGCCTCCCTGACTCGCCTTTGTGCTTGAACCGGTTTTTCCTTTCCCGGCTCTTCCTACCCTTCCGTGTCCCCACAGTTCTGTCTGCATAAGGTACAGGAATTTCAACCTGTTGTCCATCGACTACGCTTCTCAGCCTCGCCTTAGGTCCCGACTTACCCGGGGCAGATCAGCTTTACCCCGGAAACCTTGGATATTCGGCCTAGAAGATTCTCACTTCTATCTCGCTACTCATTCCGGCATTCTCTCTTCTTAAATCTCCACTGCTCCTTCCGGTACAGCTTCGTCGTTTTAAGAATGCTCCTCTACCAATTGATTTCTCAATTCCACAGCTTCGGTGTCGTGTTTTAGCCCCGGACATTTTCGGCGCAGGATCTCTCGACTAGTGAGCTATTACGCACTCTTTGAATGTATGGCTGCTTCTAAGCCAACATCCTAGTTGTCTCTGAAATCCCACATCCTTTTCCACTTAACACTCACTTTGGGACCTTAGCTGGTGGTCTGGGCTCTTTCCCTTTTGACTACCCAACTTATCTCGTGTAGTCTGACTCCCGATCATTATTTATACGGCATTCGGAGTTTGATATGCTTCGGTAAGCTTTGACGCCCCCTAGGCAATTCAGTGCTCTACCTCCGTTAAACTAAATCGAGGCTAGCCCTAAAGCTATTTCGAGGAGAACCAGCTATCTCCGGGTTCGATTGGAATTTCTCCCCTATCCACACCTCATCACCACCCTTTTCAACGGATGTGTGTTCGGTCCTCCACCACCTTTTACGGCGGCTTCAACCTGGACATGGATAGATCACCCGGTTTCGGGTCTACTCTTACAGACTTGACGTGCTTTTAACACTTGGTTTCCCTTCGGCTCCAGACTTTCAGTCCTTAACCTTGCCTGCAAAAGTAACTCGCCGGACCGTTCTACAAAAAGTACGCGGTTGATGGCTATCTGCTTGCCTATTCACAGGAGCGATTATGTGTGGTAGGATGCGAATTGCAAGGAAACTCACGCAAGCGTAGTAGCCTACGCTGAGTAAGTTGACGCAGCAATTCACATTCTAACATATATAAGCGTTCCTATAGATAGGTAAGCAGATAGACACACCTTCCACAGCTTGTAAACACAGGGTTTCAGGTTCTCTTTCACTCCCCTCCCGGGGTTCTTTTCACCTTTCCTTCACAGTACTATGCTCTATCGGTCACTAAGTAGTATTTAGCCTTGGGGGGTGGTCCCCCCGACTTCCCGCAAGGTTTCTCGTGTCTCGCGGTACTCCGGATCCCACTCGCTGTCTTCTGATTTCGCGTACGAGGCTTTCACTCTCTCTGGCCGGCTTTCCCAAAACCGTTCTGCTATCATCTACGGAACTTTAGTTCCTTACTCACGTTATTGTGGTCCATTACCCCACGGTATTACTACCGTGGTTTAGGCTCTTTCCCTTTCGCTCGCCGCTACTTAGGAAATCGATGTTTCTTTCTCTTCCTCCGGGTACTTAGATGTTTCAGTTCCCCGGGTTCCCTCTGCATACCTATGGATTCAGTATACAGTAACTGAGGTTTTCTCAGCTAGGTTTCCCCATTCAGAAATCTACGGCTCAATGGATATTTGCTCCTCCCCGTAGCTTATCGCAGCTTATCACGTCTTTCTTCGGCTCTTAGTGCCAAGGCATCCACCCTGCGCTCTTATTAGCTTAACCTAAATTTTGATTGCGCTAACGAAAACAAGGAAGTGC